>CAVJWL010000018.1:0-34877 GCA_963653505.1 uncultured Prevotellaceae bacterium | reverse complement strand
ATTAAAAAAATTTTTATAAATCAAGTTTTTTCCACTAAAAAGACTGCCTAAGAAATTCTTAAGCAGCCTCATTTAATTATTTTAAATCAATAATTAGTAGTTATATTTGCCTTCGGCTCTGATAGCGGCTTGAGCAGCAGCAAGTCTAGCGCCTGGGACACGGAATGGAGAGCAGGAGACATAATCCATACCGACATTATGGAATTCTGCGATAGATTCTGGATCACCACCAGCTTCACCGCAAACACCACATTGTAAATCTGGGTTAGCTTCTTTGCCTTCCTTGACAGACATGGCGATTAATCTGACAACACCAGCATGATCGATGGTCTTGAATGGATCGAAATCAATGAGGTTGTTGTTGAGATATTCTTTGATGTAAGAAGAATAATCATTTCTAGAGAAACCGAATGTGAATTGAGTAAGGTCATTAGTTCCGTAGCTGAAGTAAGCAGCATCCTTACCAATTTCACCACCAGTGATTGCAGCTCTTGGAGTTTCAACCATGGTACCAACGATGTATTTCATCTTCTTGTCATAGTTGGATTCAGCAATGATCTTGTCAGCTGTATCAGAAACAAGCTTCTTAACGAATTGGAATTCTTTAGCAGCGACAACTTGTGGAACCATCATAGAAGCAGTGATGTGAACTTTCTTTCCACCCTTGCTTAATTCTTCTTCAGCTCTTAAAGCTGCTTTGATGACAGCTTCTGCTTGCATCTTACCAATTTCTGGATAGACGACATCAAGACGGCATCCACGTAAACCCATCATTGGGTTAGTCATATGGAGTTCAGTGATTCTAGCTTTGACAGCTTCAACACTCTTACCAGTCTTCTTGGCAAGGTCGACGATGTCTTCTTCTTTGTTTGGAAGATATTCATCAAGTGGCGGGTCAAGTAAACGGACAGAGAATTTAACATTGCCTAAAGCAAGATACATCTTGTAGAAGTCATCTTCTTGGAACTTTTCAAGTTGTTCAAGATATTTAACTCTTTCTTCAGTTGTATCAGAAAGAATCATTTCTTGCATGATGATAAGTCTGTCTTTACCACGGAACATATGTTCAGTTCTGCAAAGACCGATGCCTTTTGCACCAAAGCGGATAGCATTAGCAGCTTCTTCTGGTGTATCAGCATTAGCATAAACGTGAAGTTTAGCATACTTATCAGCCCATTTAAGGACCTTGACGAAGTTAGCATTATCTCCACCTTCTTTGGTTTCGACAGCACCATCATAGATGACACCAGTAGAACCATTGATAGAAATAACGTCACCTTCTTTATATTTATGACCACCTAATTCCATGGTCTTGTTGACTTCATCAACTCTGATTTCACCACAACCAGTGACACAGGTCTTACCGATTTGTCTTGCAACAACGGCAGCGTGAGAAGTCATACCACCTCTCATAGTGAGGACGCCTTGAGCAGCGACCATACCGCCTAAATCTTCTGGTGATGTTTCAGCTCTGACAAGGATGAGTTTAGCATTCTTATCTTTTGCAACGATCTTTTGTGCATCTTCAGCAGTGAAGACAATTTTACCGACAGCAGCACCTGGGCCAGCGGCATTACCTCTTCCAATGACTGTAGCCTTAGCTTCAGCAGCTGGAACGAAGTTTGGATGTAAAAGTTGATCTAATGATCTTGGATCAACTCTGAGAAGAGCTTCTTCTTCATTGATCAAGCCTTCTTTGACTAAATCAGTAGCAATTTGTAAAGCGGCAGGACCAGTTCTCTTACCATTACGAGTTTGTAAGAAATAGAGAACACCATCTTGAACGGTGAATTCGAAGTCTTGCATATCTTTGTAATGTGCTTCGAGTTTCTTAGCAGAATCTACGAGTTGTTTGTAGATCTTTGGTTGTTGAGCCTTAAGAGCATCGATGTGAAGTGGAGTACGAATACCAGCGACGACATCTTCACCTTGAGCATTGATGAGGTATTCAGCAAAGATTTCATTCTTACCATCAGTTGGTTGACGAGTGAAACCGACACCAGTACCAGAATTGTCATTCATGTTACCGAATGCCATTTGTTGAACGTTAACAGCAGTACCCCAAGAATATGGGATGTTGTTCATTTCTCTGTAAAGATTTGCTCTTTCGTTATCCCAAGAATGGAAGATAGCTTTGACAGCAGTCATAAGTTGAACTTCTGGATCAGATGGGAAATCTTCACCAAAAGTATTCTTGTAATATGCTTTGTATTTCTTGATAAGTTCCTTTAAGTCAGCAACTTCGACATCCTTATCATTGGTGATGCCTTTTTCTTCCTTAATCTTATCAAGCATTGCATCCATATCATCTCTTGGATGTCCTTTTGCAATGTTGGTGAACATTAAGATGAAACGTCTATAGCAGTCATAGGCGAATCTTTCTTTGCCACTTTCTTTAGCTAAGGCTTCAACAGTTTCATCATTGAGACCTAAGTTAAGAATGGTATCCATCATACCTGGCATAGAAACTCTAGCACCGGATCTGACAGAGACAAGTAAAGGCTTTGGTCCCTTACCAAAGGTACGACCAGTTCTTTCTTGTAATCCTTTAACTGCTTCTTTGATTTGCTTTTGAATTGTAGCAGAGATCTTTCTACCTGCATCATAGTAAGCTGTGCAAGCTTCAGTGGTGACAGTGAAACCATCTGGAATACGAATTCCAATATGTGCCATTTCAGCAAGACCAGCACCCTTACCACCAAGTAATGGTTTTCCTAATCCGTAACCATCCTTGAATGCATAAACATACTGACCAGCGACATACTTTGTCTTGGAAGCTCTTTTAGTTGTAGTTGCTTTCTTTGCAACTGGCTTCTTTGCGACAGTCTTTTTCTTAGTAGCCATTAAATTTGCTCCTCCATTTTAAAAAAAGATTTAGACCGTTTACTATTCTAACATAAGTTTTTTATTTGTGACAATTAAATCATAAATTCTTCTAACTTTTTATTTTTTTAATTGAACTTTTTAAATAATTTTTTGCTTTTTAATTTTCACTTTGTATAAAATATTTTTGTCTTTAAAAATGAATTATAAAAGGAGAAAATCATGGCAGAAGAAGAATTTAAATTTTATGCACCAACAAAAATTTATTTCAAAGAAAATGGACTTAAAACAATCGGAGAAATCATCAAAAAAGATTACGGATTTGACAAAGTATTTTTAGTTTATGGAACTCATTTAAAAGGAACTGAAAATTTTGATATTTTGATTAAATCTTTAAAAGAAAATAACATTGAATATACAGAATACACAGGTATCAGCGCAAATCCGGATTTAGAAGATGTAGTGAAGATGATAGCTCAAGCTAGAGTTTTTCAACCAGATCTCATCTTAGCATTTGGAGGTGGAAGTGTTATCGATGCAAGTAAGAGTTTAGCAAGTGGATATTTCTACGAAGGTAATCCGATAGATTTCAATCGAAAAGTAGTCTCACCACTTCATGCGCTTCCCGTTGCAACAATCCTTACTTTAGCAGCTAGCGGTTCTGAAATGTCAGATTCATGCGTCATTTCAGATCGTAAACACAACTTTAAAAATGGCTTCAATAGCGATAATAATAGACCGTTATTTTCTCTTCTAGATCCAACCCTTACATACACAGTTTCTAAGTATCAAACAGCGATGGGACTCATCGATATGTTCTGTCATTCTTTTGAAAGATATTGTTCACCGTCTCACAAGATAGAACCATGTGATGGACTTGCTCTTTCTGTCCTTTCAGATATCGTAAAAATCACTGATGATGTTTTATCAAATCCTGATGATTATGAAGCTAGAAGAAATATGATGATTCTTGGAACACTTGCACATAATGGATTTACAAGTTTTGGTAAAAAGTTTTATTTTAGAATCCATCAAGCAGAGCATAAATTATCAGGTGCCTATCCTCTTTTAACTCACGGACAAGGTATCGCTTTGTTGATGATTGATTTTTTAAATCTCAATAAAGACATCCTATCTGATAAAATTATCAGATTAGGAGAACAAGTATTTAAACTTATAAATCCAACTGTTGATGATGTCATTCAATCATTGAAAAATTGGTTGGATAAAATGCCAATCTATCATAGCTTTTCAGAACTGCCATATGAAATCGATAACGAATTACTTTCAAAAGCATATGAACTTTTGAAGATTAAATGAACATTTTGTTATATAATATAGTTTGTTCGTGTGCTAACGATAAAACAAGGAGGGCCATATATGCCTGAAAACAAAAAATCCCAAAACAATTCGTCGCTATTAAACTTCAATGCCTCCTGGATCACAATGTTGATTTATATCATCTATCTTGGCGGTATGATTTTCTTGCAAAGATACATCTATAATTCTATTTTCAATGGTGTATCCGGATTAAATTATTATGTATTTATCTTCGTTGCATTCTTAATCGGTGTAATCTTTGGTGCTATCATGTACAACCTTTTCAAAATCTTAGGTGCTAAAATAAGCGGTTATGAAATCATATATTCAAGCATCTTAGGATTTGTCAAAGATCATCCTAATAAGAAAACTACCTTCAAAGTCTTAAGCGTTGCTGATTTCTCATTAAAATTTGCTCCTAAGGATAATGATTTAAAAAAGAATCCTAGAAAGATATTCTGGTTCGGACTTATCGGCGAAGTAATTTTCTTCGCTATCGGACTAATTATGTTCTTTGTCATGAGTCTCAATAAAAAAGCTGATGTCACTTCATTCATCGGTTATATGGGTTTATTTGCAAGTATCTATTCTCTCATCATGCCTCTTTATGAATTCATTCCTTTCAGACAAGATAAGCCAACCGATTTCTTCAATTTAGCAAATACAAAATCAGATGATGAAGTAAAATGCTACAACATCTATCACGCAAATTTAAGAAATGAATTGACAGGTGATGACTTCATCGTTCCTGATTTAGATGAATATGTTTCTTACTATCCAGTTCACACATTATATTATGTCTATTTAGATAAGTTATATAAAAACGAATTAGAAGCAGCTGCTACTATCTTAGATAAGATGAAATCAAATCTCAAAAAATTTGATGAAAACGAACGCTATCTACCACTTATGGAATCTATGTATCTAAGATATTTGATCGGTGATGTTTCCGGTGCTGATAAGGTCTATCTCACAATGAAAGGTGAAGATAAATCTAATGTCATACATCCACAAGAATTAGGTGATTATAGAACTGCAATCTCAATCTTCCATTACATCTCTAAAGATAGTGAATCTTATAAAAAAGCCTGTGATGAATTTGAAGCTAAAGCAAATTCTTTAAAACAAAGCAACAGAGTCTTAAAAGAAAAAGAATTGTTCAACGCTGTTAAGACATCAATCGAAAAAGAATAAAATCTAAAATTAAAATGTATCCATTTTGATAATTCAAGATGAATACATTTTTTTATTTTTAAAAAACGAGTCAACCACAGTTGACTCGTCATTTTTAATACGATCTTTTTAAAGCTTTTTGCATCATTCTTTCATCTTCTCTTTGCTTGATAGTCTCACGTTTATCGTAATTCTTCTTACCCTTAGCAAGAGCGATTTGAACTTTGCAAACACGATTTCGAATATAAACTCTGACTGGAACTACTGTATAACCATCTTGAGTGATTGCTCTTTCAAAATAGTCTATTTGCTTTTTGTGAAGAAGCAACTTTCTAGTTCTAGTTGGTTCATGATTGAAATTTCCATTAGCCTGATAGACAGGAATATTCATGTTTAAGATATATGCTTCTCTCTTTTTAATGATGACATAACTATCTTCTAAGGAGCAGTGAGCACTTCTCAATGATTTTATTTCTGTTCCGACTAATTCAATTCCAGCTTCCGTGAATTCGCTTAAGAAATAATTAAATTTTGCTTTGCGGTTGACACAAAGAAGAATCTCATCTTTCTTTTTCTTATCGTCCATTATTTACCCTTTCTCTTCGAATAGCCTCTAGAGGTATTAGATGGTCTTCTACCACCTCTATTGAATGATTTTGAAGAATTTCTTTTGAAATCTTTTCCTTTTCTAGAATAAGAAGAACTTCTTCTATCTTTAGAAAAACCACCTTCTCTACTTGAAGAACCATAAGAACGCTTTTTATCATCTCTTGAGAATCTATCAGATTTTGAATAAGAAGAATCTTTATGATAAGTTCTCTTAGAAGAATCTCTATCAAAGCTTCTCGGTTTTCTATCTTTAAATCCTTCATCATGAGAATCGTTTCTACGACGATTTTCTCTTACATAGTTCTTATATCCTTGATGATCGCTGAACTCTGTCTTTTTCTTTTCAAAGCGTGGTTTCTTATCAGCGAAGTCTTTCTTATTTCCAAATTTAGGTTTTTCTTTCTTCTTACCAGTATATCCAGTTCCAGAGAAATCTTCTTCGCTTTCGTCTTCTTCATTCATCCATGGCATATCATCAAGTGGTTTTCTCACATCATGATCTCTATATTCTTCTTTTCTTCTATCATCATAACGAGAATGTTTGAATTCATCGCCGAATTTTCTTGTCATCGGTGTGAAATCAGATTCTTCATCGCTGACTTTAATACCATTCAATGCTAAATCAGCTCTTGCTGAAGCGGAAAGTCCTCTGCAATTGATCTTATAGAATACTGGTGTTGCAAAATCAATCTCTCTTGTCTCTGGATCACAAGATAAGACAGTGACTTCGATTTCAGTTGATAATCCAAATGATAATTCTGGATGATGTTTACCAACTGCTGCATAAGCTCTTTCATCAAAATGGAAGACATCTCCGTGCATGCAGTGGAAAGCTAAGAATCCTTCGATTCCAAGTTCTGTCTCAACAAACATACCGCGTTTGACAAAACCAGTGACTTTACCTTTATAGGTTTCACCGATATGATTGAGCATATATTTTGCTGATTCTAAATCATCAACATCACGTTCAATTTCAGCAGCTCTAGCTTCACAAACGGATGTCCAATCTCCCATTCTATCCAAATAATTATTTACAGATTCTTTCTCATATGGCTTTTTATCGATGAGATAATTCTTGACTAAACGATGAACGATATCATCTGGATATCTACGGATTGGAGATGTGAAATGACAATAATATGGTTCAGCAAGTCCAAAATGTCCGAGTTCTTCTCTTGAGTAACGAGCTTTAGACATCGCTCTTAACATCATATAGGAAATGACTTGACGTAAATTATCATCCTGAATAGTATCAAGGAATGAATTCAATCTTGCACCAGTGATATCTTTATCGCGTGGGAATACCGATAATGATTTAGGACTTGTTTTCTTGATAAAGTCTTTGAATGCTGAAAGCTTATCAAGTGGTGGGAATTCATGTACACGATATAAAACAGGAATATTATGCTTCTTTAATAACTTAGCAACTTCACAGTTAGCGATGATCATCAAGTCTTCAATCATCATTTCAGCTTCGCCTTGTTCTTGCTTTGTAACTTCTACTGGATTTCCATTTTCATCAAGTTTGAATTTGAGTTCAGTCGATGATAACTTCAAAGAACCTTGAAGCGAACGTCTTCTTCTGATCTTCTTAGAACATTCGTGAAGAAGGGTGAGAGTTTCTTTTATCTCATCAGAATATTCGCTATTATTAGTTGCGAAGAATTCATTGACTTTCTCATATGTAAGTCTTCCGTGAGAATGAATAACAGAACGAACCACTTCAGAAGAAAAAACATTTCCCATCGAATCCAATTGCATGATGACAGTCAAAGTCAATCTGTCAACATTAGGATTCAAGGAACAAATACCATTGCTCAATTCAAATGGAAGCATTGGAACTACTCTATCTGCAACATAAATTGATGTCCCACGTTCTTTTGCTTCATTATCTAAACTAGTGTTATCTCTGACATAATGAGTGACATCTGCGATATGAACCATCACTTCATAACCATTCAATGAACGCTTGATAGAAACAGCATCATCAAAATCTTTAGAATCATTTCCATCAATAGTCACAACGCATTCTTTTCTAAAATCGCTTCTGTTATTGTAGTCGATTGCTGATAATTCTTGAGGAATCATCTTTGCTTCTTCAAGAGTTCTATTTAAGAATTCAATCGGAGCATCTTGTTCCTTGATAATCATCTCAATATCAGATCCGACATTTTTAGCTTCAACTAAAATCTTAGTCAATTTGACAGTGAAAACATGACCGGAGTAACTTAAAATCTTACACTCAACTAAATCACCTTGATGAGGTGCTAATCCCTCTTCTGATTTAGTGATGAGAACTTCTTTTCCACACTCATTCAAATAATCAACTGCAAGTGTTGTTCTTCCAAGAGCATTTAATGTATATTTGCCTTTGAAAGTATCAACTGGTTTTAAATAATCGATGCCATGATATATGTTTTGAACTTTTTTAACATATAAAAAGTCACCGACTAAAAGACCGTCAGCTTCTTCTCCAGAGATTTTGATTTCTTCGCCACCTGGAATTGTAACCATAACTACGAAGTTGCGCTTTTTCAAAGTGACTTTGACAAGTTTGATTCCTTGTTCAGCGATGAGATAATAAGAATTTCCGTGAATTCCCACAATACCTTGATATAAAAGATGTTCGAGTGTTTCGTCGAGTTCTAATTTTTCCTGAGCGGTGAAAAGACCAAGTTTGTGTGCAAGGGCCTTTTTATCGATAAAGGAACCCTTAAGTTGTTTAATGATTTCAGTTTCTGTCATGTTTAAAAATTAAAGGGGGAAGATAATATCCACCCCCTAGTCCTCATAAATTAATGTAAATAGTCTGCTAAGATTGCTGTAACGAAAAATGCAATGGTGAAGACTGCGGTGATAATAGTCATGATTTTATCAGCGCCTCTTTCCTTGGTACGAGTGAAAATATTCATTTTGGTTCCACCCATAACAGCTGCAGATGCACCTTCAGACTTACCTGATTGTAATAAAACAATGATAATCATGATGAAGGATAGCACTAAAAGTACGATTTCAGCAGCAGATGTACTGCTTGATGCCAATGTAATTATATTCATATTTTTATAAATTTAATCCTTAACCCAAATAGTATATAGATTTATTCTAATTTTTACAAGAAAACAATCACAAAGAAATTAATTTTTTTAGGTTTTAAATAGATTTATTCATATCATTTTTTCTTTTTGATAGTATCTTTTTTCTTCGACTTATTTCCTTTCATCAATGAAGAAGAGAAATAAGCGATAAAAGCTCTTAAAAATCCAGTGTATAACTTCTTATGTGGTGACTTTCTAACTTCATTTGAAAATGAAAAGAAAAAATTGACAGGAGAATTGAAGATGACCTGAGGATCTTTGATTCCAAGTTTCTTTATAGTCTGAAAGAAGAATGAGAAAAATTCGACTCTCAAATTGATATCGCTCAAATAATCGTTGAATAATTTTTCGGTTGAATCATTGAGATTTTCCGATAACAAACTCATCTTTTCTTTTTTGATGAAATGATCGTTTTCAACCTTCCAATTCATGATGTAATGAGATGCTACAAAATCATTTTTAGTCGCAGTCTCAACTATATAAGTTATCTCTTCATGTTTCAATAACATTCCAACAATTTCATCTTCAGGTACGATGAAAATGATTTTGTCTTGAATTCTTTTATGACCGATAAAATCATACATTTCATCCATGAGTCCCGGTCCATCAAAGCTGTAGACATTGACAATTCTTTTTTGATATTCTTCTTTGACTAAAGAAGAAGAGAAGACAGCTAAATTTCCGCCTTTAGAATGTCCGACAACATAAAGATTTGATTTCTTATTTTTACTTGCACTTTTCTCTAAGAATTGTTCAGCTAATTTTTGTCCGCGATTGGCAGTGAAACAGACTAAGTCAGCATTTTCTTCCCAACCAGTTATCGATAAGTCAGTTCCTCTGAAACTGATAACTCTATCTCCTGTTGGAAGTAAGAATTCCATCGCATAAAACTGAGTTTTTTCTTCGATAGAAAATTCTGAACATATCTTAGTAATTTTGACATTCTTATATCGAGGTGATGACATGATAGTCAAGGCAAGTAAGTCATCTCCTCTTAAAGAATTATCGGCATTATCAACTCTGACTGATGAGAAATATTCGCAGAATATTTTTTGAATTGTTCCTATTTTGAAATTATCATTTACAGGTGTTGTTTTCTCGAGTTCAAGATAAGATAGTTGAGCAAAAATTGCAGCATCGAGGTCAAAAAATGGAACCTCCACAAAACTGGAGATTCCATAGTCGTAAATATAATCCAAAATATTTTTGTATTCTTTTTTACGACTTGCCATAAAATTAAGCCTTTCTCTTTAATGTTGGGAAGATCAAGACATCACGGATAGAATCAGTTTCGCATAAGAACATGCAAAGACGATCGATACCGTATCCGATACCACCAGCTGGCGGCATACCATATTCCAAAGCTTCGCAGAAATCATCATCGACTTCACAAGCTTCGGCGTTGCCTTTTTTCTTCTCTTCAACTTGTTCTTCAAAACGAGCTCTTTGATCGATTGGATCATTGAGTTCAGTGAAGGCGTTGCACATTTCATGAGTAGAAATATACATTTCAAATCTTTGGGTGAAACGAGGATCATTTGGATCTTTCTTAGCAAGAGGAGAGATATCAACTGGATGTTGACATACAAATGTTGGTTGAACTAAATCAGCTTCGCAGAATTTTTCAAAGAAAGCTTCTAAAACATGTCCCCAAAGGAAATGAGGTTCAACTTCAACATCAAACTTCTTAGCTACTTCTTTAGCTTCATCTAATGTTTGAATTTGATAGAAATCAACGCCAGTCTTTTCTTTGACAGCATCTGCCATATTAACTTTCTTAAATGGCTTAGAAAGATCGATATCATATCCTAACCAATGGAATTGTTCTTTACCAACGACTTCCTTAGCAAGATAATGGAAGAGATCTTCAGTCATCTTCATCATATCATCAAGATTTCCAAAGGCTTGATATGCTTCCATAGTTGTGAATTCAGGATTATGAGTTGTATCAATACCTTCATTTCTGAATTGACGTCCGATTTCATAAACTCTTTCCATACCACCGACAAGAAGTCTTTTTAAAGAAAGTTCAGTTGCAATACGAAGATAGAAATCTTGATCAAGGGCGTTGAAATGAGTGATGAATGGTCTTGCATTTGCACCACCTAAGATAGGGCTTAAAATTGGAGTTTCAACTTCAACATAACCTAAATCATCCATGAAGTTTCTAATTCCTCTGATGATCTTTGGTCTCATAAAGGCAATCTTCTTAGAATCTTCATTGACAATCAAATCGACATAACGATGACGTCTTCTATCTTCAGGATCTGTAAGTCCGTGGAATTTATCTGGAAGTGGGCGTAATGCTTTTACTAAATGAGTGTATTTTTCAACACGGATAGTAACTTCACCAGTCTTTGTCTTCATCATGACACCATAAATACCGCAAATATCGCCTAAATCAGCAACTTTGAAGAGTTTATAGTTATCTTCACCAACGACATCTTGACGGATGTAGCATTGGATTTTTCCAGTCTTATCTTGAAGTGTGAAGAAAGAAGCCTTTCCCATCTTACGAAGTAAAACGATACGTCCTGCGATGTTCACTTTTGCTTCTTCATCGATTTGTTCGTTTTCTAAACTTTGATATTTTTCTTTCAAAGAAGCAGAAGTAGAATCCACTTCATATTTTTGTCCGTATGGATCAATTCCCATTTCTCTGTAGATATCAAGTTTTCCACGACGGACTTGTTCTTGATCGTTCAATTGTTTTTCATAAGTAGCATTATCTACTACTTGTTCATTTTTATTTTTTTCTTCCATATTAAATCCACCTTTTATATTTGTAAGTGATAAACATATATATTATATAAAAAACTCGACTAAATAGTAGTTTTTTTGAATTCCTAAATGACAAAGATAATCATTTTTCTAAATTCTGAACTGATTGAGATAAGAAATCACTATCAAAATCATCAAAGTTTATAATTAAATAAGTATCTTTACCCAAGAGTCCTTTAGTCTTGTTTTGAATGTTCTGTCTTATCATCTTATGACCATTATCATCATTCAATTCTTTTGGTATGACTAAATCGAAAACAAGATTATCAAATTTCTTAGCAGGAATGATTCTAAAATCATGCATCTTAATATTATAGTTCATTCCATTTAGTGCCGAATTGATAGCTTCCTTATATTTATCTGTATCTGCATTGTTCAATAATATCGGATCCATATGAATTGTCAAAATGACATTAAACTTACCGAAGACCTCTCTTTCGATAATATCTATTTGTTCGTGAGCTTCTAACACGCTTTTACTTCCATCAACCTCAACATGAATTGAAGCATATATCATTTGACCATATGAATGCATAATCAAATCATGAACACCATATATATCTTTTTTCGAGGAAATAAATTGAGCAAGAGAATCGATCATCTCTTGTTTAGGTTTTTCGCCGATAAGAATATTAGCTGCTTCTTTAATAATTCCAATTCCAGAAGTAATAACAAGTATGCTAACTGAAATTGTAAAGAAACAATCGACATTATAACTAGTAAACCAAGTGATTAAAACACCGATAATAACAAGAAATGTTGATATGACATCATTTCTTGAATCTTTACTAAGAGCTTCTAATTGAATCGAGTTTATTCTCTTGCCTAAAGAATGATATAAAAATGATTGTGATAATTTAATACAAATTGAAAAAGCCAATAGACAAATTGTAACAACAAATAGAACTACATTCTTATTTCCATTTTTATCAATAAACGTATCATCGACAAGCGGTGTTCCATTTGTTGAAACTGATTTAAAAAATTGGATTAAATTAGTTATTCCTTGATAGGCCATCACCATACCAAGACCGATGATGACACATGCAATGACAATTGAAATTATATATTCGACTCTTTGATGTCCAAACGGATGTTCTCTGTCAGCTTTCTTGGCAGAGATTTTAAATCCAAAAATGGATAAGAAATTATTTCCGAAATCGCTGAAATTGTTGATAGCATCAGCTAAGATTGATGGCATAGAAAGAATTATTCCAATGACTATTTTCACTACAAAAAGAATGAAGTTTGAAGCCAATCCAAAAAAAGAAGAGAAGAGGCCGTATCTCTCTCTGACTTCTTTTTTCTCGATATGTTTGTAGTCTTTTACAAAGTGCTTTAACAAAAACTCTAACATTTTTAATTTTTCCTTAAAAAAATGTATATATTAAGTCTATAATAAATAAGATATGAAAACAAATAATAAATACCAAGATTTATACGATTTGATGAACGAAAAGCTATTGAAACAAGAACAAAAAGTCATTTCTTGTTTAGCCTTACTTTTATCAATGAAGACCGTATTACAATTCGAAGATGAATTGGATATCGAAGAACGCATAGCCGAACAAAAAGTGACTAAAATCACAAATATGCAAGCTATTCTTTATCCGCTTTTAGATTCTATGACTGACAAAGCAACACTTGAAGAAACATTATTAGCAAGTGAATTATTCTCTATTGAACTTGCAAATGATATCGTTGAGATTTTCAACTATCGAGATGAAAATAGAAATGTTAGAAATCCATTTTTTGATAGTTCTTTCGACAAAGAAACATTTGATAATAATTCATTATTATTTCTTCAAAGATTAGTATCAATTTGTAGAATCAAATGCTATTTAGAAGAAATCATCTCCGGAATTGAAACATATGGTGTAAATCCATATTGCATCAATGAAGAAGATGACAATAACTTTGATATTCTTGTAGGAGAAGAAGGACTATTCTCATCACCTGAAGAGATGACAATGAAAGAATGTATCAAAGAACTATTGATAGAATTATCGACAAATGATGAAGACAGCGATGAAGAAGTAGAGGATAAAATGCAACTTCTAGCTATCATTTCACAAGTAGGAAAATATAAAGGAAAATAAAACATGAACCAAAAATTACCCGTAATCGAAACTCCTGAAGAAGCAAAAGCAAAGATGAAAGAATCCTATTTATCATTCATTCAATCTTGTTCAGTATTTGTAACTATGGCAGACTTTTATTCTCAAGAAGAAAATACCGGACATATGCTTCCTAATAATTTTATCGAGACCTTCAATATGAATATGAAAAAGTTACGTGAAGGAAGTCTTGATGATTTCGTTTATATAATGGCATCAAGCTGTGCTCTTCATTTAGGATTCATTGAAGAAGCAAAAGATAATTTAAACGATTATTTTGAAATATTAAAAGGACAAGATGAAACTCTTTCCGATTATGATAAAGCATGTGACTTATTAGTTATCAAAGATACATTTGTAGATTTAAAACACGATC
Organism: uncultured Prevotellaceae bacterium; assembly: GCA_963653505.1. Lineage (GTDB taxonomy): Bacteria > Bacillota_I > Bacilli_A > RFN20 > CAG-288 > Enterosoma. Next base: position 20,583 of record CAVJWL010000018.1, on the reverse strand, counting down.
TTGATGAGACAAATAAAATCATCAAGACAACAAAGAGTATCGAAACACATCCAAACAATAAAAATTTCGATTTGAACAAAGTCTTAGCTGATAAAATCAATCCAGAAGCATAAGATCTAGAGGGTTATAAACCCTCTTTTTTATTAAAAAAAGATTGCTATATTTTCATTTCAATAATATTTGAAAGAAACATATGCAATCCAATTTTTATTAATTTTTTAAACAATAATATTTTATATTAGAATAAATATCTTTTAACTTTGGATACATTTTTAAATACACATTCTTATATAATTCATCATATTGTTTGTGTACCTGAGGGCGATATTTTGTAACATTTCCTTGCTTGACCATTTTAGAAATCGCTTCTTCAGGATTTTTAAAGACACCCAAAGAAAGAAAGCCAGACATCGCACCACCGATTGTCGATGATTCTGAACTCGGTGCTTGAATGGCATCGATACCAAAGATATCGGCAATGATTTGGATGAGAGTTAAATTCTTTGAACCACCACCACTTATAACTAAATATTTTGGTTTTGTCTTTGTCTTTTTCATAATTTCATCTAATCCTTCTCTCAATGAGAAAGCAATACCTTCTAAAATAGCACGATAGATATGATATTTAGTATGAGCTGCTGAAAATCCGATGATACTTCCTTTTGCATTTGGTCGTTTTAATCCTGGTCCCCAATACGGTTGAAGAACAAGTCCATCACAGCCTGGTTTTATTGTAGATATTTTCATCTCTAAATAATCTTCAACAGACATATTCATCTTTTCAGCTTCAATTTTATCTTGATATCCAAATTCATCAATAAACCATCTTACCATCCATAGTCCACGATATATCTGAACTTCTAAATCATAACTATCTGGATATGGTGCTTGATAAGAAGGTAAGAATTTTTCAGGTTCTGAATATTTATGACTGACAACATCAATAGTACATGCCGTTCCTAAAGAAATAGAGGCTTGATCTTCATGAATGCATCCATTTCCAAAGGTTTCACAAGCTTTATCACTTGCTGAAGCAAAAAGTTTTGTTCCACTTGGAATTCCTGATTTTATAGAAAACTCTTCTGAAACTCTTCCAATTTCATCACCGACCTTTGTCAATTTAGGAAGTGCATTTTTAGGAATTTTAAAGACATCCCATTTAGGATTAGCAAGTGGTAACCATTTACCATTTTTAAAATCAATAGGATAATGACCGATGCAATCAGCCGATGATATCGTCAATTTATCTGTTATCTTATAATTGAAGTAAGAACCAAGCGGCGCATAGGTTTTCATTCTTTTCCAATTCTCTAGTTCATTTTCCATAATCCAAAAGCTAGATGTTCTCTCACTGTTATATTTAACAGTATCACTCATTCCGATAATTCCGAAAACAATCTTTTCCCATAATTTGAAATTTTTGCCATTTAATAACGTAACTCTTTGATCTAACCACAATATCGAATTTCTTATCGGTTTATTATTTTCATCTAGAATTACAGAACTATCTCTAAAATCAACAACCACCATTCCTTCAATCGATTCCATCAAACTTGGTGATTGTTCTTTTAATTGTTTAGTGGCAAGACAAATTTGATCAATATAAAAATCAGCACTTTGTTCTGCAAATCCTTCTTTTGGTGAAAGATAAGCAGTCTCATATTTCATCTGTTTGAAGGCACACATTTCACCCTCACTTGAAACAATACTAGCTCTGAGTGATTGTGTTCCAACATCAATTACAAGTAGATTGTGTTCCATTGACAAATCTCCGATCTGTTATTATTATAAACTAAAATTAAACAAAAAAATCAACTAGACATATAAAGTCAAATAGATTAAACTATTTAAGCAAAAATTATGATTGATTGGGTAAATACAATATTAGTATCTATCAGTATGAGTGTCGATTGTATGACAGTCGGTGCTACTGATGGAATAAAAGAACCGAATATGAAAAAAAGTAAGATATTTCTTCTTACCTTCTTTTTTGGTTTATTCCAATATTTGATGCCAACAATCGGTTATTTCATCTTCTATTTTGTAGTCAACTACGGTCTCAGTGAATCAGTGACTACCAAAATGCAAACTTATGTTCCATGGATTGCTTTTGTTTTACTTTCTCTTCTCGGTATCAAAAATATCTTTGAATGGGTAAAAGAAAAAATCGAAGAAAAGAAGCAAAGTGAAGATGAAAAAGGTGATGACAAAGAAGAACAACCTAAATCATTAAATCTTCCAAATATGCTCATTCAAGGTGTTGCAACATCTATCGATGCTCTTTGTATCGGATTTGTCTATTCTCCTTTAGAATTTGATATTTTAAATTCACAATTGATATTTATGACAATCGGTATTGTGACATTTGTCTTATCAAGTATCACTACCTTGACCGGTAAGAAAGTCGGCAAATATTTGATCAACTGGGCTGGACTTATCGCTGGTCTTGTCTTCATTGCTATCGGCCTTAAAATACTTCTTGAACATTATTTTTAAAGATGGAAATTCGTTTGAGTTTCCATTTTTTATTTGATTTTTATCAATTTTTATTTGTATAATCGAAATATGATAAAAATTGCTGTAATTGAAGATCAAATAAAATGGTCATCACTCATCAAATCATATTTAGAAAAATATCAAAAAGATAATGATATTCAATTTGATATTTCATTTTTTACTGATGGATCAGATTTTATCAAGGATTATAAGGGTGAATACAACCTCATCTTTATGGATGTCGCTATGCCAAAGATGAACGGTATTGAAGCTAGCAAAAAACTGAGAGAAATCGATAAAGATGTTTGCTTAGTATTCTTGACAGAAATGGCTCAGTACGCCTTAGAAGGATACGAAGTCAACGCCTATGATTTTTTGATCAAACCTATGGAATACGAACTATTTTCGATAAAACTGAATAAATTTCTCTCTCATATAAAGATAAATGAAGATAAATATTTCATCATCAATAGTTCAAATGAAATTCATAAAGTCAAATATTCAGAGATTATATATGTAGAAAGCATCAAGCATTATGTTTATTTCCATTGTTTAGAAGATACTTATCGAATGAGACTTTCTTTAGATTCAATCAAAAAAGATTTAAAAGCCAATCATTTTTCTGAAATCAATCGTTCTTTGATAGTCAATCTAAGTTATGTCGATAATTATTCTAACAATGATGTTTGTGTCAAAGGTGAAAATCTTCCTTTAAGCCGTGCTTATAAAACTTCTTTCTTATCTGAATTGATGAATTACTTTGGAGATAAACTATGACTATACAAGAATTATTTTCAATTCATTCATATCACGGATATATCTTACAAATCTTGATTGCTGAATTATTATTTATCAGTTGCTATAAAAGAAGGAATCATTTTATTATAAGAGCATCTTTTGCTTTTATATTTTATATTGTTTTATCGATCGTTCTAACTAATGTTCTAGCTAAATTCATCATCGGACTATCATCGATCACTATATTTTTAATTTCTTTCTTCTGTTTTTATTTTTGTTTTGATAACAAAATCAAAGATTTGTTATTTTGGTGTGTTGGAGCTCAGCTCATTCAAAATCTCTCTCACAATGTTGAAAATTTGATATATCTTCCTTTGAGTCAACACTTCAATTCTATCGGTTGGTTTTTTCTCTCGATTGGTGTGATGGCAATTGTTTATACAACTTCATATTTCATCATCATCAAAAATACGGATATTTCAAAAGGTGTTTCAATATCTTCAAGTGGTGTTTTTCCAATCGCAATAGCATCAGCACTCTTTTGTTATCTTGTTCAATTCCTTCTTCAAGTGTATGAAATAGACACATTATGGGTGACTCGTTTACCGCTTGTCTTTTCAGATATCATCGCTCTCATTTTAGAATTTGGAATCTTAGGATATAAAAACAAATTAGATGAGAATGTCTATTTAGAGAAATTTATCAATCAATCTGATAAATATTATCAAGTTGTCAAAGATAACATCGATATTCTCAATATGAAGGCTCATGATTTAAAACATTTCATCAATGATTTTAGAGAGAATAAAAATATAGATGATGACGAACTAAAAGAATTGCAGAAAACAGTTGAAGAATATGAAGCAAGTCCAAAGACAGGAAATAAAGCTCTTGATTTGGTTTTAAATGAGAAATCATATATCTGCAAGAATGAAAATATTCCGTTTTATATCATGGTCAAAGAAGATCTCATCAAATTCATCAAGGTCGGTGATATCACATCATTATTTGGAAACTTACTTTCCAATGCTATCGAATATGAAGAAAAAGTTGAAGAAATACCAAAGAGATTCATTCTTTTAAAAATCTCACAAACAGGACATATCATCTCCATTCACTTAGAGAACTACTGCAATACTAAAGTAGATTTTAAAAACGGATTACCTGTTTCAACAAAAGGTGATGATAGATATCATGGCTTCGGATTAAAAAGTGTCAGCTATATCGTCAAAAAATACGATGGAACGTTCAAATTCTCACTTCAAAACGACATTTATTCTGTCGATATCATCTTCCCCATGCCAAAAGAATAAATGTAACCGCTTAAACACTTCTTGCCAAAATCAATCTCTTTTTTGCCAAAAGCTTTTTTAAAAAAATTTAACATTTATACTAAGGTCAGTAAGAAAGCGACTCGCGTAAACTTTCTACACAAGGAGAAACTTATGAGAAAAATCGGCAAAAACGGTTTATGGCGTTCTATCCTATCTATTTCAAGCATTGTGCTTTCTGTCTCAGTCGGTGGGATTGCTGTAACAAAAGAATGGAGTGGATACATCAACAAATTCTTAGGAATCAGCAGTACAAAAATTGTTGATGATGCAAGTAACAACGAAGATCCAATTCATTTCAAAAGTGATTATTCAAATTATAAAGATGTCATGAACAACGCAAGAAGCGTTGCTAAAGAAGTTCAAACTGAAGGAACAGTTTTGATGAAGAATGACAATAATGCCTTACCATTGAATTCAAAATCAAAAGTCACATTCTTCAGTTACAATCAAGTTGACTTAGCACTTGGTGGTACTGGAAGCGGTGGAGTCACCTCCAGTGAAGAAAGAAAGACTGATCTTATCAAGGCCTGTCAAAACAAACTCGATATGAATATGACAGTCTATAATTTCTATAAAGAAAAATATGATAATAAAGTCGGATTCATTGAAACTTCTTCCTGGACTGGAAAAGCGTTAAATTTCAGAACAGTAAATAATATCAATGAAATCAATGCAAGTGAATTCACAACTGATGTCAAGAATTCATTCGATGATTATTCAGATGCTGCCATTTTCATTCTCACTAGAATCGGTGGTGAAGGATCTGATTTAACAGCTGATTATCTCTCTTTAAACGACGATGAGAAATCAGTTCTTGAAGCCATGAAAAATGGCCCATTCAAAAAGAGAATTGTCTTAGTCAACACTTTCAATACTCCAGAACTCGGTTTCTTAAAAGATTACAACATCGATGCTTGTTTATATATCGGCGGTCCTGGTGAAGTTGGACTTGATGCCGTCACTGATATCATCGTTGGTAATAGCACTCCAAGCGGTCATTTAGCTGATACCTATGCTACCGATATCGAAAGTGCACCTTCAATGAAAAACTTCGGTGATTTTGAATTCACCAATAGTGCTGATATCACTAATCAAGATTCAAGAAAATATCTCGTATATCAAGAAGGTATCTATGTCGGATATCGTTATTATGAAACAAGATATGAAGATTATGTCTTAGGAAATGGTAATGCAAGTTCTTCAAAAGGAGCAAAAGCATCAAGTGATGGTTGGAACTATCAAGCAGAAGTTCAATTCCCATTCGGATATGGATTATCTTATGCAACCTTCAGCCAAACATTAAAAGACTTCACTATCGATTGGACAAACAAAAAGGCAACTGCTGATGTTTTAGTCACTAATAATTCTGCTACCTATTCTGGTAAAGACGTCGTTCAAATCTATGTTCAAACACCATATACAAATGGTGGAATTGAAAAGAGTGCTGTTCAACTTTGCGGATTTAAAAAGACAAGTGAATTAGCTCCTGGAAAATCAGAGGCAGTCACCATTGATATCTCTTTAAATGATATCGCAAGTTACGATTATGAAACCTATAAGACCTATGTCTTAGATCAAGGTGATTATTACTTTGCAATTGGTAATGGAGCTCATGAAGCCTTGAATAATATCTTATCTGTCAAAGTCAACAGCTCTCAAAAAGATAGAATGGATGCTAAAGGAGAGGCTAGCAAGGTTAAGAAAGTCACTAAGACTGCCTTTGATAAAGATGAATACAAATTGAGTGGAACAAAATCAACTATCACCAATCAATTCGATTCTACAAATTTGAATTACTACACCAAAGGAACCGATCAAGAAGTGACTTATCTTTCTAGAAGTGATTGGGATAAGACCTATCCAGAATCATTAGCTATCAAAGCAACTGAACAGATGATCAAAGAGAGCGATTCTTATTTTTCTAGCAATACTGATGGTACTACCTCACCAACTGCCTATGTGAAAGGTAGTTCTGATACTTCCTCTATCAAGACAAGTGCTGAAAAGAAATATACCCTCGCAATGATGATTGGAGCTAGTTATGATGATGAAAACTGGGATAAATTATTAGATCAGTTAACTCTTGATGACTATTATTCTTCTACTGCCCAAGGAAGAAATAAGATTGAATCTGTCGGTTTAAATGCAACTACTGCCGTTGATGGTCCAGCTGCTTGGACAAAATCATATTACATCACTGATTACAAGAATCAATATGATGCTGATAAAGTTGAAAAGACTGATGAACTCATGGTTTCCTATCCAACTGAAACTATCGTAGCCGGAACTTGGAATGTAACTCTTTCAAATAAACTCGGCTTATCATTTGGTGAAGAAGGTCTTTGGGGTGGCGGTGTTGGTTGGTATGGACCAGCTGCTAACACACATAGAACTGCTTGTGGCGGTAGAAACTTCGAATATTTCTCTGAAGATGGATATCTTTCTGGCAAATTATGTGAAGAAGAAGTCAAAGGCGCTATGAGTAAAGGTACTATTCCATATCTCAAACATTTCTTCTTAAATGATCAAGAGACCAATCGTATCGGTGTTTGCACCTTTGCAAATGAACAATCCATCCGTGAAATCTATCTCAGAGCTTTCCAATATTCATTCGAAACAACTTCTGATGAAGATAAATCATGCTCAGCAGTTATGGGAGCTTTCAACCGTCTCGGTCTTGTTTGGACAGGACATAGTTCCAATTTGTGGAAGAATGTCATGGAAACTGAATGGGGATTCAAAGGAAGTGTCACTACCGACTTCGGCCAGAAACAAGGTTCTTTGATGGAACCACAATTAGCTTATGAAGCAGGAACTCATATGTTCTGCACTTCCGGTACTGGTTTTGCTAAATACTTGCAAGGACTTGATATCACTAAAGATTACAAGCTCATGTCCAATATGAGAGAAGCACTTCATAGACAACTCTACACCTTCGCAAATAGCGCAGCTATGAACGGACTCACATCTTCAAGTAAGATCGTTCAAGTGCAAACATGGTATGATAAAGCTCTCCTCGCTCTTGTAAGCGTGAGCTCTACTTTAGCAGTTGCTTCATTAGGATTGATAGTTTACAATTTCATTGTCAATAAAAAGGAGGAAAACTGATTATGATAAAAAGATTTTTATCAAATAAAAAGATAGGTTTTTATCTTTTAATAGCTAGTTTTCTTTTCGGACTTTTAACCCTCATCATCTATATTGTAAGAGGTGGTAACTACTTATCTCCAGTTTCAAATTTAGCTGTCATCTTATTGATTGTCGGTTTAGTTTCTAATGTCATTTGTCTTGTCTTAGATTTCGGAATTTTAGGAATAGTTCCAGTCATCTTATACAGCTGTGTCTTAGCAGTTTTATTGAACACTGAAATGTTATTCATCTCCAATGTCGCCTTTGGTGTCGATGGAAATAGTTTTGATGCTGCTTTCTTCCTTTTTTGGATTTTCAATATTCTTGCAATAATAACTTCTGCTGTCGGTTTTTCAATCGGAATTTCTAAATCAAATAAGATTGTTTCTAATAACTGATCAATTTGAAGGGTCTGTTTTATAACAGATCCTTCTTGTATTTAAGGAGATTTAAATGAATAGTAAAATAAAAATCATCATAACATGTCTGATATCTCTATTCATCACATCTTGTTCTTCTAATCCAACTTCAAATCAAACTTGGGAAGTTGATGATAAGTTTTTAGTTGAAAGAACTGATGAAAAAGGTTCAGTTTCTTCTTTTACATACACAACAAAAGATTACTATTTAAATTCTGGAAAAACCGAAGAAAAAACTTGTAATGTCTATTTGCCGTACAATTATGACAATACTAAACAATACAATATTTTGTATCTCATCCATGGTACTGATAAACAAAGTGTCAATCACATCGATACTTGGTTTGAAACAATCAAAACAAGAGTGATGCTCGACAATATGATTTATTATAAAATCATTGATCCCCTCATCGTTGTTGCGCCGACATTTTATAGCTATAAGTTATACGGAGATGATACTGCAAAAAATATCAAAGACTATTCTCCTGTCAAATCAAATTCAAACGAAAACTTCAAAGATGAATTGAGATACGATATCATTCCAAACATTGAAAAAGAATTTTCAACCTACGCAAATAGTTCTAGTGAAGAAGATTTAAAAGCTTCAAGAGATCATCGAGCAATAGCTGGTTTATCAAATGGATGTAGGCTAACTTTAAAAGCAGGAATGATCAACAATTATGATTACTTTTCCTACTTTGGATGTTTTTCTTCTTCGATCGATAGTGAAGAAATCATCTCTTCATTAAAAAGTGATAAATACAAAGATTTAAAACTCAACTATATGTTCAACTCTGATGGAATATTTGATTTTGCCTATAACTCCCATAAGAAAATGGTTGATGAATTATTAAAAGATGATAGTCATATCTTCACAAAAGAAAACACTGAATATGTGAAAATAAATATGGGATATCATTCAAATAGAAGCTGGAGAGTTGGATTATATGATTCTCTTTTAAAATTCTTCAAGGTGACAGTATGAAAAACAAAATAAATATTTCAATTTATGTCTCTATAATTCTCGCTTGTATTGGTGAATTTATCTCTTGTTTTATCAGAGAATATTCTGAATTTTGGTTGACTATTTTAATTGTTTCTTTAGAGATGATTGTTCTTGCATCAATTGGTACGTTCACAAAATTAAAATTCTTCTCATTATTTGCAACAGCCCTAGGAATACTAGGCTCTATCCTTCTCATCGGATTTCCATCATATATTCCGTATGCAGCACTTATATTTCTTGCCATTTCTTTGATATTTGAAGTTGTTGAATTTGTCATAATGATCAAAAATAAAATCGATAACTGATACTCTTAAGCCGCTTTAAAAAAGTGGCTTTTTATCGGCTTTTTTCTTTGATATATGAAATTTTAATGATTTGTTCATTTTCAACAAAAAGATTAAAAAATCATAATTTTTTGTATTTTTCTTTACATTAACGCTTGTTTTGTTTAACTTTTTTAATGTTTAATTCTTTGCGTTTTTCTTTTAACTATTGTATTATAGTAATTATGTTTAGAGATGTCCTATCCTAAACAATTGGAGGAAAAATTTTATTATGAAAAAAGGATTACGTTCTGTTGCCGTTTTAGCTCTTAGTGTTTTAGCTTTAACTAGTTGTACAAGCAAAGTTGAATTCTCTGAATTCAAAACCAAAGCAAATGCTGCTCTTGAAAAGACTGTCGAATACACCAGTGCAAAAGTCACTGATAAGAGTGCTAACAAAAATTATACTTTTACAGTAAGTGGACGTGTATTAACCCCATCTAAGGATACTGCAGTTGGAGATGTTTTAAGTGCAACAGGTTATGCCACAGTACTTATGACTGCATTCAATCTTAAAGTTTACACTGCTGCTGACTTAGGAACTGGATATACCTATTATGCTGGTGATTCTTTCAAAGTTGAATATTCTTATACTGATGATAGCAACAACAAAGCTTCTTCAACTTTTGAGTGGAATTCTTATGGTCTTCCAACTTCTATCAACGGAAAAGCTTCTTCCGGTGATGATAAAACTTCTTATAAGTTAACTGTTTCTTATAGCAAGTAATCAATCTAAATTTATTAAGGCTTTCTTTATGAAGGCCTTTTTTTGTGCGTATTTTCATTTATACTATTCCTATGACAAAAGAACAATTAAAAAATATCTTAGATAACTTATATATCTACACTAAAGAAGCGGTTGAAAAAAAAGAAGTTCCGGTCGCTGCTTGTCTTGTCATCAATGATAAGACTATCTATTCATATAATCATGTGGAAAAAAACAATGATCCTTTTTCTCATGCCGAAATTGAAGTCATCAAAGAAGGATTGAAAGAAACTGATTCTCGATATTTAAAAAATAGCACTCTCATTGTGACACTTGAACCATGTCTTTTATGTATGGGTGTTATTTTAAAAACTGGTATTGAGAATTTATATTACATTATGGATGATAAAGATAAAGGATCGTTATCTTATTATCATGTATTTGTTGATGATGTTTTAAAAGTCCATCAAATTGAAGATAGTAGATTCACTGATTTATTTTCTTCTTTTTTTAAATCATTAAGAAAGACTAATCTTTGATTTTATCCTTGAATTCTTGCCACTTTTTCTTCTCTTCTTTCACTTTATCACTATCTTTGAAGATGATTTTAAATGTAAAGAAAAATGTGATAGTTGTAAAACCAGATGTTGCTAGGGTTTGTAATATTTGATAAACAAAGTCTGGTAATACTTCACTAGCTGGTTTGATCCACAATGAATTGACAGCATTAGATGTCAATGTTACAACGAATAATGATAGTAAATACCATAGGAATTGATACAATATTTTTCCATGAGATTTATATGTTATCTTTCTTTGAAGTGGGAAATTGATGAGTTGGGCGATGAAATAAGAAATAACCCAGGAGATTGTATATCCTAGGCCACCTCCGATTTTGACATTTCCACTCGCATCATAGAGAACATCAAATCCGATGATTGACCAATAATATTTTCCATTTCCATAAGGAAGTGGAATCTTAGGAAAGAACCATTCAACACCTGCAAGTTCAATTCCAAAGGCATATGGTAAAAAAGTAAATCCGATATATTGCAAGATTGTTAGTGCCCATCCAATGAGTCCGTATTTGATGAATTGCCAAATATTCAAAGATAAACGTGGATGCCTTTCATTGAATCTGATGAGCCATTTTGGTTTCCAATTTTTATTTTCCATAAGTAAAATTATACATTAATATATTACAACTATTTCTTTTAAACGATTACATTTTCATATTTTTTATTCATTAAGCCTTTTTGTATCTTTAACTTATGTTAAAATATCTTGTTATGAAATTAGATTTTTATCATTTGAAAAACAATCTTTTCTTTTCTAATCGCTTCAGCTAGCGAATGATTTTATGTATGTTTTTTAAAAAATCATTAGAAAGGAGAAATATTAATTATGGCTATTGATTTTATGATGGAACGTCTTAAGGCGATGAAAAAACGTCTTGAAGATATCGATAAATTATTGACTGAAGGAACCCTTGATATTCCAACAATGACAAAACTCTCTAAAGAGAGAGCAAATCTTGAAGATCCTGTCACAATGTATGATGAACTCATCAAGATGATGAATGATAGAAGTGATGCCGAATTGATGTTGAAAGATGAAGATGATGAAATTCGTGAAATGGCAAAGATGACATTTGATGAATTAGGTCCTCAAATCGATAAGAAAAGAGAAGAGATCAAAATCGCCTTACTTCCAAAGGATGAAAATGATGATAAAAATATTATCATGGAAATCCGCGGTGCTGCCGGTGGTGATGAAGCAAATATCTTCGCTGGAGATTTATTCAGAATGTATTCTCACTATGCTGATAGTCAAGGATGGAAAATTGAAATCTTAGATTCCGATCCAACCCCACTTGGTGGTTATTCTCTCATTTCATTCAAAGTCAAAGGAAAGAGAGTTTATTCAAAACTCAAATTCGAAAGCGGAGCTCACCGTGTTCAAAGAGTCCCAGTCACTGAAGCTAATGGTAGAATTCAAACATCAACAGCAACAGTTCTTGTCATGCCGGAAGTTGAGCATGTTGATATCAAGATCAATCCTGCTGATTTAAGAATTGACACCTATCACAGCTCTGGTGCTGGTGGACAGAATGTCAACAAAACAGAATCAGCTGTTCGTATCACTCATATTCCAACTGGTGTTGTTGTCTCTTGTCAGGTTGAAAGAGATCAGCTTGCAAACAAAGAAACATGTATGGTCATGTTAAAGGCAAAATTACAAGCTATGCATGATGCTGAAGTTGAAGCAAAGGTCGGAGGTGAAAGAAGACTTAAAGTCGGAACTGGTGAGAGAAACGAAAGAATCCGTACTTACAACTATCCACAAAACCGTGTCACCGATCACCGTATTGGATGGTCAACTTTAAATCTTCCTAAAGTTATGAATGGCGACTTAGATGAATTAGTTTCTGCTTTAAATGAAGCAAATCAAAAAGATATGCTTGAAGAGCAAACAAAAAAACTTCAAGAAGAAATCGCATCATCTAGTGCTGAATAAAGAGAATGCTATCGCAATTGCGATAGCATTATTTAATAACTATGACATACCAAGAATTTTATAATCTATGTTTTAAAAACAAGATACCGATAGCTGATATTAAAATAGTCCTAGAAGGATATTTTTCATTTGATTTCAATCGTTTAGGAATCGATGGCGATAAGGATGAAATCAAAGAAGAAAAAGCTGTAGAAATAATTAAAAAATTAATGTCCGGCTATCCAGCAGTATATATCTCAGGATACGATATCATCAGAGGAAACAAAATCTTATTAAACGAAAATGTTTTAATTCCAAGAACCGAAACAATCGGATTCGTATACGGATATATCAAAGATAATTATGATTTTTCAAATCTGAAAATACTGGATTTATGCACAGGTTCGGGATTCATCGCTATCGCATTAAAATCACTCTTTGAAACAGCAAAAATAACGGCAAGCGATATTTCAATCGATGCTTTGAATTTAGCAAAAAAATCAGCTGAAATAAATCATAAAGAAATCAATTTTACACAATCAGATTTTTTAAATGATATAAAAGACATATTTGATGTTATTGTTTCAAATCCACCATATATCGAAGAGAATTCAACTGATGTTGATGCTCCTTTTGAACCCTCCCTTGCCTTATTCAGTGGTATTGATGGTTGTGATTCCTATCAAGCAATATTTAAAGATTTAGATACACATCTAAATAAATCTGGTTTAGCATTCTTTGAACTAGAAGCTAGCAATGCAAAAAAAGTTGAAAGCTTATTAAACGAAATTCAAAAAGATAAATTTGAAACAGAAATAATATACGATATGGAAAATAAACCAAGATATCTCAAAGCAAAAAAACTGTCTTAAACTACAAATAATCAAACTCGAAGAAAAAAGCTTCGAGTTTTTTTAATGTTTTAAAATAGATTCATCCAATATAAAAAGTGTTATGTACAGATTTCAGTACATTTTAAATATTTTTTTAATATACTATTCTCAACCGATTATCATATTGATGTGGAGATAAAAGTATGAAAAGAAATGAAGCACAAGTACACCAAATCGAGTTATTGTTAACCTTAGATTATCTATTGAATTATACAGATAAAGATCATCCTGCTACTCAGCAAGATATATGTAGACACTCAAATGATTTTGGTTTGAATTATGATTCCAAATCCAATAATGGTAATGATGTAAGAAGACAGAGAATCGGTGATTGTCTTCTATTTCTAAATAATATTTGTTTGAAATACAAAGATACTAACAAAATACCTTTTTCAATCAATAAAACACAATCCGGCAAATATTATTTAGAGAAGAAAAACAATATCACTGATGAACAATTAATCAAGATATTAGCGGCAGTTAAAAATGATAAATACACTAAAGATGAAGATACTGACCTATTGATTAATTCACTTTTAGATGTGTTCTCTAACAAATATAATCGAAATTATTATATTGAAGAATTATCTAAAGCATGTAAAAATGTTAATAAGTATAGTTTTGATTTTAAAAGGAAAATTAGGCTTATAAATAAAGCTTATAGTGAAAATAAAACTATTAAAATCAGATATAAAATATTCCATCTATTCAAACATGAAGTTAATATTTCTGACTGCGCATATCGTGTTTATAAAATAAAAGAATATGAAAATAAACCATATGTTATCTTGCTTAGGATTACTCAAGATGAAACAAAACATAATCCTAAAATAATATTTGATTTTATTGAAAACTTGGATATTCCTAAAGGAAAAGATTCTGATATTATCCAAGATGATTTTGATGAAAACAGAGATTTAAATCAACTATTTAAAAATAACAAGACAATTCAAGGACATTATTATAAAGACATAGATAATATGATAAAAGATAATGTCAGACCCCAAGGAGGAATGGCTTATATCATTTCTTTCTATTTCTTCATTGAAAATAAAGAATTGGTCGAACAATCATTTGAAAATTTCTTCTCTCAACCATTAGAATACACTCCTTGTTCTTCATTTAAAATAACCGAAGATAGAAAATATGGAGCAATACCACTTCCTTTAAAAACTGACAAAGGAACTTTAATTCCGAATGAATTAAAAGAAAATGAAAAAATAAGATATGGAGTTGTAAATGTATTATTAAACGCTTCAGCATTTATTTCATGGGTGACATCTAATTATTCCGATACTAAGTCAGTTGATGATATTATCACAGTTGTCTCCCCTTCTTTTATCAAAGAAAAACTTGCAACATATTATTTCAGACATATGAAAAAATATATGACTAATCTAGACGAAATCTATAAGCGTAGATTGAAATAAATAAATAGACAATTATCAATACGATTTTAAAACGAATCTCAATTCGTATGTTTTAGTGATGTCAATTTTCTTATGTACCAATAAAGGGACATAGCAACAAATATAATAAAAATGATAGCGAGGTAATTAAAATGAGAATCACAATCAAAAACATACTTGATGATGAAGATGTCGATACATTATGTGACAGTGAAGATGTCATCGAAATGATTGATGAAACAGTAAAAGAATGTCAAGAAGATGAGGAGGACTATGATACTAGTAAAAACAATAAGAATGATTGTTGTACCTATAAGTTTATTTCTCCATCGAAAATAACTGAAAACGAAAAGCCACTTGAAAATGTTGTCGGACATGAAAATCAGAAAAAAGAACTCTTATACGTTATCGATTGGTTCAAACATTCACAAGAATTAACTGAAAAAGGAATTTCAATTCCTAAAGGTGTCATATTATTCGGAGAACCTGGAAACGGAAAATCATTGATGATCAAAGAAATCATCAAATGTTCTAATTCTCCTGTTTTTGTCTTTCAAGGCAAAGAAAACAATATTGTTGCCGGTGTCTATGAAACTTTTAAAAAGGCAAGAGAAGTAGGTCATTCCATCATTGTTTTTGATGAACTTGATTTGCTTATCAATAAAGATAGAAGAGTTGTTAGAGCTCTACAAGAAAATCTTGATGGAGTAGAATCATCTGATGATATCTTAGTATTAGCTGCTACAAATAATATTAATGATATTCCTAATGCTTTGCTTAGAAATGGAAGACTTGAAAAGCTAATAAGCATTCCATGTCCTCAAGGAGAAGAAGCTCTTGAATTATTTAAGAAAACATATTTTTCTTTCAACTTAAAATTACCAGAAGATTTAGATGATGATGAAGTAGAGCTGACATTAAACGGAATTTCTTGTGTTGGAATTAAAGCAATAGTAAATGATATTGTCTTAAGAAACGGATTTGAAAATATCACCTCCGATATGATTTTCAATTCTATCTACAATATCACTGATAGGGTTAAAGATACACCCGAAGAAGACAATCTCGAAATAGCTATTCACGAAGCAGGACATGCTATTGTAGCTATGTCATTTCCACAATATTTCAAAGTGAATAGATTGAATATTTCTGGAGCAAATGGTGAATTCTTAGTCAAACAAATTGAAGATGAATTTTGGCCATATGACAAAGTCATCGCTGATATCAAAATCTCAATTGCTGGTATTCTCTCTCAAAAAATAATTTGTGGAAGAGGTTCAAGAGGATGCACTGATGATTTAGAAAGAGCAAGAGTAGATGCATATAATTTATTCACAGTCAGCGGTTACTCTTCTTGTTGGGAAAAATTACCCCCATCTTATGAAAGAAACGTAAGAACTGAAACATTTATCAAGCGCAGAAAAATGGAAAGAAAGATTGAAAAGTTACTCAGAAAATGTGAAAAAGAAACTTCTAAATACATCAAAGCACACCAAAAAGAAATCAAGACGCTTGGAAATTTACTGTTCAAGAAAAAGCATCTTAAATCATCCGAAATATTAGCATGCGTCAACGGATACTGATTTAAAAATTTCTATGTACCATCTAAATCATATCATTTATAATAAATTAACAATAAATTCGGTTAAACCTATTGATTGTTTCTACATACTTTAAAGTATTCATTTATACTGAGAAAGGGGATTATTGATGAGAGAACAATATTGGATAAGATTTGATTTAGATGGTATTGAATCAAAATATGTTTTCGAAGGAAATACTATCGAGCTTCCTAAACCTAATGAAAAAGAAGGTTTTAAATTCATCGGTTGGATGGATGATAATAACAAAATATTCAAAGATAAATATACACCAACATCAGATATAGTATTAAAACCGATATGGATACCTGATTACTTGAATACTTGTTTTACAAATAGCGGTTGTTTAAAAATTAGAAAATGCCGAACAACAAATGAAAACATAATTAACATTCCATTTGGTGTTTCAATCATAGGAGCAAGAGCGTTCTCTAATTGTAGCAATTTAGAAGAAATCACTTTTCCAGATAGTTTGATTACCATTGAAGATAGTGCCTTTGAAAATTGTAAAAATCTAAGAAAAGTGTGCATTCCAAAAAATGTCGAGAAAATTTCAAAATGTGCTTTTGCCAACTGCAAAGCCTTATCAGAACTCACTATTAATCCAGGATTAAAGGAGATAGATAATTGTGCATTCAAAAGTTGTGAAGCCTTACAATATCTCGAATTACCAAAGACAATTACAAGGGTAGGAATAGAAGCATTTAGATTTTGTAAAAGTCTAAAAATGATAAAAATCTTAAGTGAAACAGTCAAAATTGGTGCATGGGCTTTTATTGATTGCGAAAACTTAGATAAACTTTATTTTGCAAATCCACCAAGTGATGATGAGCTTAGATATTACATAAATTGCTATGTTAGTATCTCAAAAATAAATGAAAATATAGAAACAAAAGAAGATGTATCAAATACCATCGAAGATGAAGGAGAATTTCAAAACAAAATAATCAATTTCTTCAAATCAAAAGCCGATATCCTTCTTCAATATGAAATTGATTGCAACAATCTTGATAAAGCAATAGCCGATAACAATATAACTATTTCTTTCAATACCGAATTTAAAAGTTTCTCATGGATATTCGATTTGAATACAAAAAAAGATACTGCAATATTGAATGATTCTGAATTCAAATTCAAATCCGATAATCTTGAGAACAAGTTCAATGAGGTCATAAATATTTTTAAAGAATCTCTAACCATAGATTCAATTTTAAAAGCAATTGAAGATTATCGTAATGATGAAAATATCAAAGATTCAGCTATCAACACCTTAAACGAACTTGATGTATCTCAAAGTGATGAAAGTAGAATATCTAATTTTTTAGAATCTTACAACAAAAATAAAACTGAAAGCTTAAAAACTGGATTACAAGATAGCCTCAAAAGAAGTATTTTCATTTCTAAACAAGTATTAGATGCATTCAATCAATATCCTGATTTAAAAGAATCATTAAATGAAATAGAAGAGAAGATGATGACATCACCTACTTCTGAATTATTCAAATATTTCACTGATAAAAAAAGATTGGTATATCTTGGTGATTTATTGAAAATAAGAATAAAGAACAATTGTAAACATCGTCTACTTTTTTGCTTTGGAAATAAAATTGACAATGCAAGAAAGGATGATAAATATCTTGTAAGTTATGACACTGATCATCAAGACTTCAATCAATATAAGAAGTTAGATCCTAATTCAACTAGTTATTCGCTTTATAAATACCCATTTAAACTTGATGTCAATCAAGAAAAAATATCTAAACAATTGAACAAATCATTGATATGTGTCGGATGTGCTGGAAGCGGTAAGACATTGATTTCAGCTAATATGTATTCCCATATTGTCAGTGACAAATTTAAAAATATTAAAGTAGTTAATCCTGAAAATTTATTGTATTTAACCTATAATGACCACACATTGAGAAGTGCAAAGGATCTGATCAAATCAATGACAACTGGTGTCATCAATGCCTTATCAATTACTGATTTCTTCAAACGAATAATCAATACAAACAAAAAAATTATTGATGAAGAAAATTTCTATTCATGGTGGAACAAATACATCGAAGGAAACAAATTGACAAATCATCAAAAAGATCGTGAAATCAGTGATTTTAAAAATAAATATACAAGTCGTTTTGTCTATATTCTCTATAGAGGAATCTATAAAGGTTCACTTGTTAATTGGAATAAAGAAAATATCAACGCAAAACATTTAAGCAAAGATGATTTTATTCAAGAATGCAAAGAACAAGAATCATATATGTCAAAAGAAGAAATCAAGACATTGATATTCATATTTGATCAATATCAAGAATATTTAGATGATAACAATTTAATCGATGACAATGATTTAGCAAGACTAGTCTCTACAAGAGAAAATAGAGGAATATCATATGAAAGATTGATAATCGATGAAGTTCAAGATTTGACAGAACGACAACTAGAAGCGATTATCAGCTGCAGTAATGACAATCGATTTTATTTATTCGGAGATCAAAATCAATCGATCAATCCAACAATTCTAGATGTCAATAAAATCGAAGGATGTTTTAAGTCAAAAGACAAACAACTGAACAAGTCAAATGAAATGAAAAAATCCTATCGTTTCACTCCAAGACTTGCTACTTATATAAATTATTTAAACGACTTAAGAGATAAAAACATCGGTTCAATAGGTGTTAACAATATCGAAACATCAGCAATTGAAGAAGATGAACAAAAGCACAAAGCAGGCTATTGCATGAATGAAAAATTGATATCTTCATTCTTAGAAAGAACGATGATCACACCAAATTCTAGAATCATAGTTCCTGATATTGAAACAAAGAAAGAACTAGTTCAAAAACTAGGTGAAGACTCAGAAACAAGAATTCTCACAATCTTTGAATCCAAAGGATTAGAATGGGACTATGTCATTCTTTATCACATGCTGACAAATAATGAAAAAGAAATCCTTGAAATACTCCAAGGCAATGCTAAAAAATCAACACTCCATAGAATGATATTCAACGAGTTCTATGTAGGTTGTACAAGAGCAAAATATAGTTTTGTAATCCTAGAAGATAATAACATCAATAAAGAGATAAAAGATAAGTTCCTCATCGATCCTATTTCTAAAATCACCTCAAAAGAAGAGATTAATTTCTATTTAGGAAATAACAACACTTCTGAAGATTGGTTTAAAGAAGCAATCAATGATTTTAAAAATGAACAATATAAAAGTGCAAAAGCAGATTTTAAAAATTCAAATGACAATGAAAAAGATTCCTGGATTGAATTGTGCGATATCATGATAAATGAGGACTTCAATTTAGAAAATGCTATTAAGATGAAATCTAAAACTGAAACACTCCCTCAAGCAATAACCATCTACGAACATTTAGGAAACACAAATCAAGTCAATTTATTAAAATCTAGATTGAGAGAGAGAAGACTTACAGTTAAAGATATCGATTCTATATTCAGAGAAGAAATTTTAACTGAACAAGAGAAAAATCATATCTTTGAAAATTACAAAGATTATTATGACGAAAAATTCAAAGAGATGACAATCAAATTTAAAAACATCAAAGAAAGGATTGATAATTTAAAATAGTATGGACGAACAACAAATATCAGTATTACTCAGCACTGACAACTTTCTTAATACATTAGAAAAATTGTTAAATAATTATGATAATAAATTAGATGAATATAATAAGACACTAGCAAATATAAACAACAGATTAGATTCCATCGATAAAAGGCTTGATGCCTTAGAAAAGAACAATGTAAAAAGTACGGATATAACTTCTATTACTAAAGACATCTCAACAATAAAAACAACCTTGAATTCTTTGAAAACAAAATCAGAAAAAAATCCGATAGTGAAATCACAAGAAAAATCAAAAGCGCATAACGATAAGCTTCCTAAAGCTGTATTCAACAAAGATTTTTCAAATCAAAAAGATGAATATTCAAACAAATCAGAATTCAAGAGACTTGTCAATAATTATGTGTAATCTTTTTGATAATGTTAATAACTTTATTT
>CAVJWL010000017.1:0-35014 GCA_963653505.1 uncultured Prevotellaceae bacterium | reverse complement strand
ATGAGTCGATAAAATTATACTTCATTCCACCAACACCATGCAAATAAGGTACCTAAATTTATCTATATCTTCAATATTTTATTAACGTCATTTTCGTTTTTAATGCTATCATTTTGCTATTAAAGTAGTAATTTTTGAAAATTAAAAAACGGATTTTACTTTTTTAAATTATTTTTAAAGAAATATACGTCACTTAAAAAGTCGAAGAAAACAACAAGGCATTCTTCGACTTCCTATATCAATTATTATTTAAAGATATTGTTAATATCGCATTCAAAGTACTTCCATCAATATCATTGATAGTGAATGAATATGTATCATCATCTATTTGTTTAACAGTCACAGTAGCAGTTATATCAACACCTTCAGAATTAGTTATTGTAAATTTATATCCATTGATTAGATATTGATAATAACCATTATCATCAGTTTCTGAATTTAATGCGCCTACATTTTCAAATGTGATAGTAAATCCTTCAGTAGTTCCTGTAGAACTTTCAGCTAAGAATTGATAAATTTGATTCATATCTGAATCAGTATCCATTGTAATAGAAGAAGTTGGATTATCTACTTTTTGACCATCTTCATCATAAACAGTATATTCTGTTTGATCATCTCCTATATTACCACCTGCATCAATCACATAATATCTATTTGTTGATGTTACATCACTACTTCCAAAATCAGTATCTTTTGTCAGTTGATATACTTCAATAGTACCATCATTGACACTGTAATCATAATAAGTAAGTCTTTTTGTTGATTTAGATATTTCCTTAAGAGGTTTAATACTTGAATCTTTATCATTTATCTTTAACTTCAAAGTATCTTTTTTATAATCACAAGATATAACAGCAGTATTTGTGTATGTGATATTTGCAGTTGAAGTATCTCTATTAAAAGTGACATCACTACCAGAACTAGAAGTTATATCTTCAATCAAAACACAATAAGAATTGCTAGCAGTAGTATCACTGATACCCGCCGAAATGATACAAATACCTTTTGCAAACTTATATGTAGCTCTTGTTTGTTCAACAAGTTCAGTCACTGTTGTTCTATTTACTACCTGAGCATTAGCTCCGATATCTAGATAGATTAAATATGCACCATTAGCACCAGATACAGAGCCTAATGCATATTCACCAGCATTGACTGGGATTTCAAAATAATAAGCAACATTAGAGGTTACTGAATTTTTTTCAATCCATGAAGTTTTAAATATAGTATTTAAACCAGTTGTATCACCTGAGGTAGTACCATCGTCATATTCATATACATAATCATCTTTAGCATTACCAGTTGAATAAATATTTTTAATTTTCTTTAGTTCTTTAATATTAGATACATCATCAGCTTCTCTTTTTATTTCATACAATGAAAAGAAAGAGTTATTATCATTATAATAAGTACCCGCAAAGAAATTAATATAACCCTTATTCTTTAAATTAAAATCAATACAATCATATGGCAATTGATAATTTTGATATTCTTGGCCATTGATCACAGCTTTAGGAACTCTAACTTCATGACCGTCACTATACTTTAAACCAATCGATGCATTCATGAAGTGAAGACCATAAACATATTTGTCATCATTGTTATAACTAGTACCTAAAACATTTTCTAATGATGCCTTAGATTTTTCATATTTGTTATAAGCTGTACTATTGGTTATATTAACATCTGTCCCGCTATCATTGACTGTATAAACAGATGATAAAGTTTTTGAATTTGTATCAAAAGAACTTAAATTACTTAAATCAAATTTAGATACACGAATATCACCATATGCATCAGCAAAATAATTAGAACCACTGACAACATATCCTGTATTCTTCTTATTCGGAACACCATTTGTATTATTTAACGGAAAATATGTATCATTAGTCTCAAACTCAGAATTAACAGTCTCACTCGATGTATCATTCACATAAATCGTTTTTCCAATCGTATTATTTGATAAGTTATAAGATTTTTCGGGTTCGCCAATAGTATTAGCTATTATTTCAGTTGTACTTGTCGATAAACTCCATGACGAGTTCCAAGAATCCAAAGTCAAATAATATGTTCTATTTCTTGTAACACAACTCAAAGTTTTCTTATTTGCATTATATTTCAAACAATTCGATGATGAGGAATTTTTTAAACTAAAACTTGAATTATTTCTTGAATATGAACATTGAACATAATACCTGTTGCTATCCTTTATAGTGTAAATATAATTACTATTATCCAAGTACCAATCTGTATCATTACTTTCACTAGCTGTAATTGATGAATCAGAAGCACTTAAATAATATGTTTGACTGCCCCAATAATTAGATTTTGTTATATAAAATTGATACTTAACAGAATTCTGATTTTCATCTAAACTCCAATAATATATATTAGTACTTTCTTCTTCATCTTTATCACACATCAAAAAATAAGAACCATTGCAAAATGTCTGAGCATTATCTTCATATGTCCAAATTGTCGGGGTAACATAAGAAGAATATTCCTCGAGTGTTAGCAATCCACTATTATTTTTCAAATAATAATATTTCGGATAATTGTCAGTTCCTGCAAAACTTGTCAATAGATACCCTTCACTTGATAAATAAAAGGAAATTGCATTAGCGCTTGTTGTTGTATCAATTACTTCTGCATTTATTGAATCGTATCCTAAATAATGATTGTTATTATCACCATCTTTATATGAGATAAGAAAAGTATTTATTTGTTTTTTATTTGTATAAGTGATAGTTTTTCCATTCTTAATTGCTCTTTTTCCATAACCAGTCAAACACATATATCTAGATTCATTAGATGAGGAACTAGTTGCACTATTCGGATTTTCAATTACAAATGTATAAGAGGATGTTGTATCACTACCATCATTATCAGCACTTTGATAAAAACTTATATAATTACTTATATAATAATTAGATTTTTGGTTATAAATATAATCGGTAGATAAAGAACCACTCTGAACTTGAACAACACTTGTTCCAGTCTCTGTTTCATTCTTTTTTCCATTTACATCATATGTTATAGTTGATGATGTCGTATATTTTGTTGCAGTATCTGTTGGAGAACTTGTAAAAACGTTCCACTTTGTTTTGAGATTATTGTACATGGTCTCCATCTCGATACTTCCACCCCATCCTTGTCCGTCACCTGCTTCTTGTTTGGTAAATTGAATAGCATTTGAGGTCTTATTAGAAAGAGTAGTTACAGTAGATGAGATTTCTTCTTCATAATCTGGTTCACAATATCCAGCCACTGAATAGTTAGATACATTTGTAAATTTTGAGTATGTAGTTTTTAAAGATCCAGTATCAGTTGTGAATTTTAATTCTGGTTCTTCTAATTGAACATCAGAAATAGAACCATTGACATAGCCAGCGACAATACCAGTTAAAGCATTAACTTGATTTGTTGTAATGATTGGATTTTCTAATTTGAAATCCGAGATTGAAAGAACTTGGGAATCATATTTTAAATCTGTAGTTTCACCTTCTATCTTTCCAACAACGCCAAACATTCCAATGATATTGGGCTCATTAAATGTAGTACTATACAAATACGGTTTCTTAGTCAAATCTTTTGAATTGCTGCTGACTTTTAAATTGCTGATAGTTTTATTCTTCCCATTAAAAACACCGACAAAGGGATTAGAAACAGTTCCAATCGGTGGTAGGGCTGTATTAAAAGTTGACATATCAATGTCACTCCCTAATTCAAAATACACTTGAATAACATTACCATCTGAATTTGTTTTATTGAACTTACCCATATACTGAAGCCATGCTAGATTATATAGATGACGAGGATTTGTAATTCCAAATGGTTTTTCAGCCGTTCCATTACCATAAGCAAAATAAGCATTTTCAGAACTACCAAAGATTTCATTAGGTTGGAAATTAGTTCTTGTATCAAACCAAGAAAGTGAGAAAGAAACACATGCGATGATAGTTGCAGTTAATAATCCACTACACAATAATAATTTCTTGTTTTTCATAATACCAATGTAAAATCAACATCATCAAATTTGATGACATCAGAATCATTATCTAAAACTGAATTACCAAGATTGATATTGAATAAATATTCGATAGCATCGCTATTATAGGAAATGATCAAAGCAAAACCTTTGTATGCAGTTCCATCAGTAGATGAAAATAATGTCAACCTATCATGATATTCAACAAGAGCAGTGTCTTTAGTGGAATCAATAGTTGCAAAGGTCTTTGTGTTATTCTTGATAATAGTTTCACTTGATTTGAAATTAAAATCAGTTGAAGCAGTCGGAAATGTTCTCAAAGGAAGAACTGAAAATTTGACAATTGAAGATAACTGATTTTTATCTTGAGATAGTTCTTTAGTGGGTTTTCCAGTTGTACTATCAAAATTCAAAATCGAATTCTCTTTAGAAGTTAAATTTAAAGATGTGAAGACAAGATTTGAGAAAATCTCATCTTTGATGTCATCTCTGAATTTGTATAATAACAATAGTGATTTTTCTCTTTCAAAAATGGAATAAGTACCAATAGGAGTGGTCTCATTAGGATTTTTATGATAAGTGAGTTTAGTCGTACTTGGATCATCAAACGTATATTGACCAACATATTCTGAATTGTAATAATACGGATTATCTTCTTGATCAGTCTCTGTATCTTTTAAAGTATGAATTTCAATATGATCGACAATCTCATTATTGCAGACCACTTGAAAATCATCAGCCGCATTATCAACCGCTCTTCTTGCAGTGAACCATGCAGCTGTTGCCATAAACACGACAAATAATGAAAAAATAGTAGATGAACACATAGCAATGATTTTTAACTTGCTTTTAATCATATACTTTTAAAAAACAATTTTCCCTGACAGTTTCTATTATATATATATATATGCAAGTCAAATAAAAATAACATAGTTTCATTGTTAAAAATTTAAACATTAAAATCATATGTGATATAAAATATTATGTCTAAAAATTATCAGAGGTGAATATGGAATATCAAGATAGATTAGTAAGAGCAACTGCTGCAAATGATCAACTCAGATGTTTTGCAGTTACAACATTGAATATTGTCGAACATGTAAGAGAAGTCCATTCTTATTCTCCAATTGCAACAGCAGCAATAGGAAGACTGATGACTGGTGGTGTCATGATGGGAAGTATGCTTAGAAATAATGATGATATCATCACCTTACAGATAAGAGGTGATGGACCTCTTAGTTATTTAGTTGTCACCAGTAAAAATGATGGCAGTGTCAGAGGTTGTGTCAACGGAAAAGATACAAACGTCATCTTACCACCAAATGAATCTGGACATTTAAATGTCGGACAAGCCATTGGAAATGGGACTCTTACAATCATCGAAGATTTAGGTTTAAAAGAACCATATACAACAGAAATCGATCTTCATTCATCAGAAATAGCTGATGATTTAACTTATTTCTTTGCTCAATCAGAACAAACACCAACCTCAGTTGGTCTTGGTGTCTTATTTGATAAAGATACTGTTAAAGTCAAAAAAGCAGGTGGATATATCATCCAACTATTACCTAACACAGATGAAAAAGTCATCGACCAATTAGAGAAGAACATTCAAAAATTAAATGGAGTGACTGATATCTTAGAAAAAGAAAATACTCCTGAAGCAATATTAAAAACAGTATTAGACGGATTTGATATCTCATTCAAAGAATCAATGCAAGTATATTTCCTCTGTGATTGTTCAAAAGAAAAAGGACGACATATATTAAAACTCAGCGGTAGAAAAGAATTGAAAGAGATGATTGATGAAAATAAACCAGTAGAAATCGTCTGCAATTTCTGTGGAAAGAAATACGATTATTCAGTCGACGAATTAAAAGAAATATTTGATAGTCTTGTTAATAAATAGTTTTTCGTAACTAAACAATTTATCAATAAATTATAACTTTGTTTCAAAAAATAGGGCTCCGTTAAGAGTCCTATTTTCGTTTTTTAGATTGAATAATTGATAACTATTGATGCATTTTTAGATGCATAATCTGTTTCATCAATCAATTTGAAATATGAAGTATTAGAAGGAATTGCATAAGTGTAAACACCATTATTATAAGTTGGAGTTATTGAAGTACCAGTATTAGTATCATTTATGATCGATGAAGAGACATAGCAAGATAAGACTCCATAAAATTGATGATTGTTCACATCTTTTTCGGTTACAATAATCGATGATAACTTAGAAATTGCAGTTTCGTTATATAAGATTCCTGAACCCTTCTTAGCATTTCTAAATTGAATATAATCATCTTTATAGCAAACGCTCAAATATTTCAAGGTGATATTATCTTTTGTGATTGTAGATTCTTCATCGCCATAGGAAACTGAGAAATCACTATATGTCAATTCAAGTGAATGATCACCTGTTGGGGTTGGTACATATTTTGATAATTGAATGTAGAAAACACCCTGTCCGATCATATATTCTACCTTGATACCTAAACTCGAATTTATAGCTGTATCAGCAGTGTCAATTGAATAATTAGCAGCTTTGAGTTTTGTTTCATAACTTGAAACATAAGCAGTTTCTTCAACGCTAGTATCATAATTTCCACCGATCATCAAATAAGTAGTTCCTGATGAATAGGCTTGATATTTCTCTCCAGTTTTTAATGGGAATGAAGGAAGTGAACTTTCATCAAGATTGTCGATACCTAAGAAAGTTTGAACAAGTGAATAGGGGAAACTTTCATATTGACTAGCTCCTTCTTCATACCAAGCAAAAATTTCAAAGACATTTGAAACATAATCAAGTTGAATCCAAATCATATCGTTTGAATCTTCTATTTGATAAGAATAGTAGTGATAGTCATCATCACTATCTTCTTCATCAAAGATGAAGTCTGCATCTAATAATTGAGTCCCATAACTAATTCTTAAATCACCACAGGTAGAATCATAGACGATAAAACATTCACCATCTTCATCAGTACCACTAGCTTCAGTATAAGTAGTTGGTAATCCAGTAGGATAAGGAAGAGATGTATATCCACTTAGATATGAAGACATAGCTTCTAAAGTAGAAGCATTCCAAGTTATCTCATCATCTTTTTTAGTTGAAGAATCAACTGATTCTTTAGCTGATGTTTTCTTATCATCAGTCTTTGAAACATTAGAACTTACTGGACTTGTTTTTGATATAACTTGAGTATTACCACTTGTTGTATTATTTGAAGTTGAACAAGATGGTAATAAAAGACTTAATGACAAAATAGACAATTTCAATAATTTATTTTTCATAATTTCCCCCAACTGATATATCAATATTTATTTTTCTTCTAAAAGCTTTTCTAACTTATCGACAAGTTCTTCCATTCTATCTGTGACTGCAAGGAAGGCTTCTTTATTTGTCAAATCAACACCTGCAATTTTGACTTCATCGATAGGATAGGTAGAACCACCAGCTTTTAACATATTGATATAGTTATCAAAGGCATGTTCTTTTCCTTTTTTGACATTTTCATAAATCAACATAGAGGCAGTGAAGGAAGTAGCATATTGATAAACATAGAATGGTGAATAGAAAAGATGTGGAATATATGCCCAAACATATGGCTTGACTTCTTCTTCGCTGATATCAATTCCGTAATATGTCTTATATAAACTTACCATCTCATCACATAAGACTTGATAGTTGATCGGTTTACCCTCTTCTGCCATCTTAGCGATATTATATTCAAAATGAGCAAATAAGGTTTGACGGTAGAATGTGGACATGATTTCATCGATTGATTTTTGTAATAAGGCAATCTTATCATTTCTATCAAGAGTTCCAGATTCCATCAAATAATCTAAAAGATTGTGTTCGTTGAAAGTAGAGGCAATTTCTGCAACGAAGATTGTGTAATTTTGTTTGACAACTGGTTGAGCTTCTTCACTGTATAATGTGTGAATTGAATGACCAGATTCATGAGCAAGAGTGAAGACATCATCTAATTCTCCGTTGAAATTCAAAAGAATATATGGATGAATGTTTTCTCCCCCACTAGAATAAGCACCAGTTCTCTTTCCTAAATTATGATAGACATCGACATAACCATCGCTTGAGACATCATGAGCTTTTTCTTGAAAATCTTTTGGGAATTTCTCAATTGATTTGAAGAATAATTCTCTAGCTTCTTCATAAGTGTATTTCTTATCTGATTTTGCAAGTTGTAAGAAGCGATCATAACTTCTATGATGTTCAAGTCCTAAATATTTTCTTCTGACCTCTAAATATTTATGAAGTGGTTTAGCATGAGTAGAAGCTACTTCGATAAGATTGTGGAAAACTGATTCTGGAATATTATTATTGTATAAATGTTCTTGAAGAATAGATGAATAACCTCTAGCTTTCATCTCGCTGAGTTGAGCTTGAACGACAGTGTTATAAATTTCACCATAGACATTTTTATGTTCTTCATACCAAGAATAAAGGGTTTTGAAGATGAGTTCTCTATCTTCAGCATCTTTACAAGAACCGATAAGGGAGGTCCAATTGCTCAAATTGACTTCAACTTCACTTCCGTCTTTGAGAGTTACCTTTTTAGGTGCATAATCACCAACACTCAATTGAGAATATAAAGTAGAACCTGCACTTTGAAGAGGACTATAATAAGATGTTAACTTTTCTTGTTGAGATGGAAGAATGAATTTCTTAGATCTGAATAACTTATCATATTCATAATCAAAATCATTATATTCAGGATATTTCTTGAAGAAATTATCTACGTATTCTTTTCCGATATTCAAAATTTCTGGTCCAGCATAACTGGATAAAGAACCATAATCATTGAATAACATTTCAACCTTAGATAAATCGCTTAAATTCTTAACATCTCTTTTATCTAAATCGCTTTTCATTGAAGCGTACATTCCAAGATGAGATAATTCAAGGTCTAATTCTCTTTGAACATCTAAAAACTTCTTGAATTCATTCTCATCATTCAATTTTCCTTCAAATGATTTCAAAGCTACAAAAAGACGATTTTTAACATCATCAATTTCTTTTAAAAAGCTTTCCTCATCTTTGTAAATTTTACTTAAATCCCATTTATCAGCCATATTTTACCTCCGTGTGACAAGGTAGATTATAACAAAAAATAAAATATAACTATTACTAATTTTCTAATCACATTTTAAAATATGAACATTCTTTTAGAATTTGTTAAAAAAATAATTCTTAAAATTAAATTTCAGTTATAATAATAAATACGTGAGGAAAACTTATGAAAATTGCTATTTCTGCAGAAAGTACAATTGATTTACCAAAAGAAATCTTATCCGAATTTGATATTAAAACAGTCCCATTCACTCTTGTTATGGATGATACACAAGCACTAGATGGAGAAGTCAATGCTGAAGATCTCTTCAAATTTGTTGAAAAAACAGGAAAATTACCAAAGACAAGCGCTGTCAACGAATTTCAATTTGAAGAACATTTCAAAAAATTATTTGATGAAGGATATGAAGCTATCATTCATTTCTCGCTTTCAAGCAAGATATCTTCTGCTTGTCAAAACGCTATCAAAGCAAGCGAAAAAATTAAAAATGTCTATGTCATCGACACCCTTGCCTTATCTACATCTATCGCTTTACAAGCGATATACGGAAGAAAATTAGCAACAGCTGGTAAAGAACCAGAAGAGATTGTCAAGCTTGTAAAAGAAAGAATCAACGGCTTACAAACTTCATTTGTCTTAGAGACAGTCAACTATCTTTATAAAGGAGGTAGATGTTCAGCTCTTGCCATGTTTGGAGCTAACTTACTTCATATCAAACCGAAGATCATCATGGATAATGGCGCTATGACATCCACCAAGAAATATCGTGGTAACATGATGAAAGTAGTTAGTGAATATGTCGAAGACACTCTTGCTGAAGCTAATAATATGGATAAAAGCCTTGTCTTCATCACCTCATCAAGCGCACCTAGCGATGTTGTTGAGGCTGTGAAAGAAAGACTTAAAAAAGCAGGGTTTGAGAGAATTGTACCAACACAAGCTGGTGCAACTATCACTTGCCACTGCGGTCCTCATACTCTCGGTATTTTGTATTATAACGACGGAGAACATAAGATCTAACTTGATACCTTCGAAAGAAGGTATTTTTTATTCTAAGACAAAAGAATAAAAATCAAATTTTCCTTTTCCTTCAAAATATAAAAAGATAGCATCTTTTAAATTCGTGCTTTTAAGTTCTAATTCGATGAGTTGATTCTTAGAATTGAATTTGACATCAGTTGTTGAAATAGGTTTTTCATTTTCTTTTAAAGATAACTTGATAGTACCTATGAATTTTCCTGATACTTTCAAGATCATCTTTTTAGTTTCTGATAAATTGAAATACTTATATCCGATTGTTGTACTGTGTTGTACATTGTGGATATATTGACTCTCAACATTCCGCGTCCCTTTTTTATCCTGAGTGATATATGTTTTAAAAATAGAGAAAAATGGTGGTCTAAAAAATGGATAGAACACATTTCCTTCTTTAGGAATCAAAGTCGAACAAATACTTGCTTTATATTCACCTTTTCCTTCTAATGGTAAAGGATTAAGTCCCATGCTTGTCTTTTCAACCTGAGGAATGCTTCCATCATCAAGGATTTGAATTCTTTCAGCCATTGCTTGTCTATCTGTGTTTGTATAATTAGTATGTCTATGATAAAAAATATAATAATTACCGTTGATATCTAAAATACTTCCGTGATTATTTCCAAGCGGATAACAAGCCTCTTTTCTAGTCCGACCTAAATATCCAACATCACCATTAGAGATGATTACACCACCATATTCAAAAGGACCTACTGGAGATTTTGAAATCGCATAGCAAAGTTCATGACCACTATTTGAGGAATAGATAAAATAATATCTACCATTGATTTTTCTCATACTCGAAGCTTCAAAGAAAGCATGGTCTTTTTCAATTGTAGAAGTCTTAGAATCATATCTATCCATGATTTTAATAGGATTTTCTTTGATAGTCAGCATATCTTCTTCTAATTCCATCACAAAAGCACCATCTGGCTTATGACCTAAAGGAATTTGAGGAAAGAAACCTGTCGCTCCAAATCCAGAATAAAGATAGATTTTTTTATCATCATCGACAAAGATAGCTGGATCAAAAGCAAAAGGATCACCTTTTCTTTTTCCATATAATTTACCATCTTTATATCTGACAAATCCTAAGAAAGAAAAAGGACCTTTAGGAGAGATAGACCAAGCAACTGAGATGATACTCGACCATGAATAGGAATAATACAAATAATACTTGCCATCATTACCTTGACAGACATCAGGTGCATAATAATCATTCTTTCCATGTTTAGATAGTGGATCAGCATTCTTTTTTGGATAAATAACACCTTCACAACTCCAGGAAGTTAAATCATCAAGCGGACAGGAATATGTCACATAATCATTATGACAAAATGGAAATTCACCGAAAGAATCATGAGAACCATAGATATAAACACGGTTTTCAAAAATATGCGGTTCTCCATCAGGAATATATTCGTATAGCGGTAAATAGGGATTGTTTATTTGTTTCATGTAATTACTCCTTATAAAAATATGTAATTTTTACATATTTATTCGAACCAGTCTAAAATTAAATAAATTATTTTTGATAAAAAAGTAAGAGCTTTCGTATCTGAAATAACATAAAAAATTATACAATATTTACATGAAAAATTTAATATTGTTATTCGATCAAGATGGAACACTTGCAAACTCAGGTCCCGGAATCAAAAGATGTGCAAAAATGGTCCTAGATAATTACGGAATTATCAAACAAGAAAATGAATTAGATGTCTTTGTGGGACCACCATTAAAAGACTCCTTTAGAGATTTTGGAATCAAAGAAGAAGACCTAGATGATGCCATCAGCATGTATAGGAAAGAATATAATTCCAAAGGAGTATTCGAAAATAAAATATACGAAGGAATCGAAAATCTCCTAAAAACATTAAAAAAAGAGAAATTTCCTCTCTATATTGTCACTTCAAAGCCGATGGACATGGCAAAGAAAGTGGTCGAATATTTTAAAATATCTCATTATTTTGATGGTATATATGGAACTGATCCAAACTCAAAAAGAGTCCAACCAAAGACTGAAATATTAAAAAGATGTCTTGAAAAAATAAATAACAAAGACGCTAAATATGTGATGATTGGAGATACCAAATTCGATATCAATGCTGCAAAAGAAAACGATATCTTAAACATCGCTTGTCTTTGGGGATATGGAAGCCTTGAGTCAATTAAAGAATCCCATCCTGATTACATCGCAAAAACACCTTCTGACATCCTTTATTTGATTCAATCGATTGAAAGCGATTGCTAAAACGCGCATAAATAGATTAAAAATATGTAATTATTACAAAAACTATAGAATTTAATATAAATTGATGATATACTATTTTTGAAATAGATGTCTTAGATACAAAAACAAATCAATATCTAGGTCTTTGTATGGAGGAATGAGAAATGGCCAATAAAAGAGAACCATCTACACCAAGAGATTTCGATGATCTTTACAAGGCAGTTGTAGCTTGTAAAACAAAAGAAGAAGCTGAATTATTCTTAAACGACTTACTTACCAAACAAGAAAAGATTGATTTAACTGATCGTATTAAAGTTGCCAAACTTTTCCTCGAAGGTAAGACATATGTTGAAGTCACCAAAGAAACAAATGTCTCTTCTGCTACACTCGCTCGTGTAAGCAAATGTTTACAAAATGGTAAAGGCTATGCTCTTGTCATCAAGAGAATGCATCGTAGAAAGAAACAAATCGGCAGCCTTTACGACGAAGATTAATTTTGAAAATCAGAGCTACATGAAATAACTTTTTTAAGTTGTTTCGTAGCTCTTTTTTTGTGGAAAAATATTTTGTTAACCTATCTTTGGAATTTCTAGATGAACATTTGTTATTGTTTTTAGCATTTGTACAAGAGCAATAACCAAATTAAACAAAATCTTGGATTTAAAATATTATTTTTAATTAATTTTACATTTTTTGGAATATTTTACTTTACATTTTTTGTAAAGCATTTTATATTATTGTCAGGAGGTAAATCCTATGATTAAAGATCGTCTTCATAAACTCGAAATCAAAATAACTGAATTAGCTAATTATCTAGAAATATCTAGACCAACACTATATAAAGCAATTGAAGACTATGATTCTAATAATAAAGACTTAGTTAATCCTAAAATCTTAAGCTTATTTAATTATATAGATGAAAATGAATTGATAGGTAAGGGAAATGTAATAAAATTTATCCTATCAGAATTACCTAATATTGATAATAAAAATAGTGGAGAAATCAAATCATCCTCTGCTGTTGTTACACAATTCATAAGTGAAAATCCAAACTGTGAAAAAGCAAAATTTATTGTCGAATGTGCAAAAGGGCAGTCTTATGACATCGTAATACATTATTTCACAGAAATTTCACCAATACTAAAAAAGAAGAAGCTAACAAAAGAAGAAAAAAAATTGATTCAACCATATGAAGATATTCTAAAGATTTACACAATTAATAAAGGAGAGAAAAATGATTAGATACTTAAAACTTAACAAATATCGTAACCTTGGTCTAAAAAAAATTGACACCCTCATTTTAAATCATGGTTTAGACAAGAAAAACATCGGAGATGTTGTAATTTTGATTGGTTCAAATAACTCTGGTAAATCCAATGTTCTAGATGCATTACATGAGATAACAACTCAACGACTCAATGAAAGAGACAAAACAACATTAAGTTTTGAAACTAATGATTTGAAACCAAAAATTATTTTTGGAATCAAAGATGATGAAGCTTCCTTAGAATATGAAGTTTCTCTAGATGGAACTAAATGCACAAATAAATTTAAAAAAATAATAAACGAATCTTTCAATTATGATGATTTTATTATTGAATTTAAAAATTTAATTTCAAGTTTTAATAATTATTTTCCAAATTATCCCTATGGTCAGCAATGTTTAGAACAACTTAATCATCTTGAAGATAAAAGTGAAGAAAACATATCATCTCTTATTGATGAATGTCTTAATAAATATCGAAGTAGAAACTACAATTATTTTATAAATGTGATTAATACGAATAAATTGAATAATGTTACTCTTAAAGAAATAATCTCTAAATTGGAAAACGACACTATTTCTCAAGCTAATTCATATATTCAATCTAAATATGGTATGCCATTTGTTCCTAAAATAATTACCTATGAAGAAAAAAAGCTCGATCAAGGAGATTTGGAAACTTCAACAAACAACCTTCCAAATAGTTTATTCTTCCGTTCTGTTTTTAAAGCAATAGATATCGATCCAAAAGTTATAGAAAACGCCTACTCACAATATAGAACATTTAGAAATAAAGCGACTTTAAACAAGATAAAGAAGGAAATCGACAAAAAAATAGCTAAATTAAGTGAAGAATTTAACAAAATGTATTTTGCAGAGAAAGATCAATATCACTTTGCAATCGAGCTAGATGATAATAATATTTCTTTCAGTATGTCACGTGGTGATGATGAAGAACCAATTATGATTTCATATCAATCAACTGGATTCCGTTGGTTTTTCAATCTTTTCTTCAACTTTTTAAGTTCAAATGAGCTTCATTATGGGGATATCATTATCATGGATGAACCAGCTACTAATTTGCATCCTCAGGGACAACAAGAACTTCATAGATTTTTAAAAGAGTTTAGTATAAAAAACGGTCTTACATTTGTTATTGCTACACATTCTCCATTCCTTATTGACACTGATAACTTTGATGAGCTTAGAATAGTAAAAATGGAAAATAATCAGTCCACAGTATGTAACTTATTTACAGCAATGGATATTGATGACCCCGATTCTTTAAAACCAATCAAAGAAAGTTTAACAATTAAACAAAATGTCTTTTACGACTTAGATACGCAAGTCGTATTAGTAGAAGGAATCACTGACTATAATTATCTAACTTTCTTCAAAAATGCTTTAGGATACAAAGATATAGCTTTTCTTCCATTTCAAGGTGTTGGAAATAATGAAAAAAATCAAACTAAAATTTTAAAAGAACTATTAAAAATCCGTTTCCATAAACGTAGCTTACTTCTAGATGGAGATAAAGCAGGAATATCATTAAAAGAGAAGTGTAAAAACACAGACTTAGAAGATGCAATTTGCATTACAGATATATTTAAAGATAAAGAAGAAATTGAAGACCTTTTCTCAAAAGAAGATAGGACAAAATTTGATGTCTTAAATGTTTCTACAGAGAAATACAAAAAAGCATATTGTTCGTCATTACTCAAAAAGACAAGTTCTCTTGACGATTTTTCTGAAGAAACAATCAATAATTTCAAAACATTGTTTGAAAGGTTGATTGACTAATTTCATTTGATAATTACATTTAAAACACGGGGTTTGTTTTTTGTAGTGAACCCCGTTTTTTTAAAAAATAAAGTATTTAACAGCTTTTTTACATTCGTTTTTCTCTTACTTTTCTATCGAATCTGAAGCCTTCATCGATATTTTTAAACTTTGCGTAGAAATATTCATCACACATAGCATCACTCAATGATTTTGGATAACGACCGTACATGCAAAGTTGTTTTTCATAATCATAAACTATCTTTAAATCTAAGTATTTATAAGATAATTCATCTCTTCTATGACTTGCAAAGCCATAATATTTTTCTTGATTCATATCTTCTCTATTCTCATCAAATGCGATGATATCTGCATAAATATCATAGATTGATGTTGAATTTGAAAAATTAGTAAGATCTGGAAGATTACCACCAGCTGGTCTCATATTGCATTCGAGGGCTACAAATTCACCTTTCTTTGCAAAGCCTTCTTTATCCTTTTTAAGAACAAAGAATTCAATGTGGAAACATCTCTTTCTGATTCCAAAGGCCTTGACTACTTTCTTACCTGTTGCTAAGAAAGCTTCTTGATCGATATCATCCATCTTAAGTCCAAATGGAACACAGAAATATCCTTCATCTGCTTTGGTATTGACAACTTCAGCAACTGGAGTTGGGAAATGAGTGGTTGAACAAAAGACCACATCACTATTATCATCGCAAACTCCATCAAAAGAGATAATCTCGCCATCGATATATTCTTCCATGATATAAGTTTCTTCTAATTTATTACTTAAAAAATTAGTGAGTTCTTCTTCATTTTTTAAAGCAAAAGAATCAGAAGCACCAACACCGATATCAGGTTTAACAAATACTGGGTAAGAGACTTTTTTTGCAAATTCTTTAGCTTTTTCTAAATCATCCTTGCCATTGACAAGGATATATCTCATAGTCTTTGCTCCACCTTTTTGAAAGCAAGCCTTCATATGAGATTTTGATTTGATTTTAAGCATCTCATCTGGATAAAAACCGTTTTTGATATTGAAATGTTCTCTGAGTTTACTATCCATCATCAGCCACCATTCATTATTAGATTCGATATAATCAATATCTCCATACATATCTTGAAAATAAGAGACGGCTTTGACCATATTATTGAAATCATTTAAATCAGGAACATAATAATAACCATCTAATGCATCTTTGCATTCATCGAGTAAGTTATCATAAGGAGTATCACCGATTCCAAGAACTGTGATACCTCTGCTTTTTAAACTTTTAGCCCATTTATAATATCCGAATGGGAAATTCGGAGAAACAAATATATAATTCATAAAAACAACCTCTTCTATAATATTATAGACCTTTTTAGGATAAATATAATTTGAAAACGGTTATTAAAACATTTAATACCATTTTAATTCCTATGATGTTTCACAAAAGTTTCAAATTAAAATCACATAGTAAATATATGAAAAATAATTAAAATATATCTAAAAATTTAGTTTTAAATGAACTATAATAAACTCATGAAAGGACAATATTTTGGTAAATTTTTTCTAATGGATAAGAAACAAAACCTAAAAGAATATTGATAAATATTAACTGTGACAACATCATTATTTTTAGAATATAATTTTGCACCGATTTTTGGTTTAATTTTCCAAATTATGATTCTTTTATGTTTCCATAATTTTTCTAAAAAAGAAAAATATGTATTCATAGCTACTCTCATTTTAGAAATACTAGAAATCACTTCTTATAATATTGAATATTATTATGCAGAACTCCCATATAGAACTATTTGGAGATATATATATTCAGTCATCGGCTATATAACTCGACCAGCTCTAGTCTATCCATTTGTAGTATTGCTGAGAGATGAAAAACATCCAATATTGAAGAAATTAAAATATTTTGATTTAATACCACTAGTATTTGTCATCATCATTGAACAATTTGCATATTTCACAAAATGGGTATTCTGGTTTGATGAAAATAACATCTTCCATCGCGGTCCTTTAGGTTATATTTCTCAAGTCATCACAATCCTCTATATGGTAGTCGCAATCTTTGAAGTATTCATATCAAAGAGAAATAGTAAGAAAATATATGTTTCGTTAGTCAGCGTTGTCATTTTATATGTCGGCTCAGCAATGATTGTAGAAAGCATCACTAGCATCCGTTCTCTTGGTATATCATCAGCCGTCTATTCAATTATCTTCTTCATGTTCACCCTCTTAGCTAACAACCTAAATGAAGCTAGAAGCAAATTAAAAGTACTCAGTGAAATTGATTCATTAACTCAAATATCAAACCGTTA
This sequence comes from uncultured Prevotellaceae bacterium, assembly GCA_963653505.1. Classification (GTDB taxonomy): domain Bacteria; phylum Bacillota_I; class Bacilli_A; order RFN20; family CAG-288; genus Enterosoma. The sequence continues at coordinate 17,303 of CAVJWL010000017.1, read as the reverse complement.
TTATGGCGAAAAGATAATCAATGAATTATTAGCTAGAAAAGTTCCAGGAACCTTCGCAATTCTCGATATTGATAAATTCAAAAATATCAATGATACTTATGGACATACATCAGGGGATGAAGCCATATGCAAAGTTGCAAAAGTCTTGAAAGATAATTCAAATAAAGATGACATCATCATGAGATTAGGTGGTGATGAATTCGCACTTTATTCAACAACTATTCTTGATGATAAAGAAATGGTTGAAATCATAAATAAATTCTTTGATGGTTTCAACAATATTCAATTATCAAATGTTAAAGATTATCGTATTGAAGTCTCTATCGGAATGGTGAAATTCGATGGCACTAATTTCAAAGATTTCAATGAAATCTATCGTAAAGCAGATAATAATTTATATCTAGCTAAAAAACATCCTGGAAATTATTATGTAATCTAAAAATTGCGCAAACAAAAATTTATTTGTTTGCGTTTTTTAATAGACAAATTTTATTTTCATAGCCCATTTATATTGAAGCAAGGTAAATCGGAGCAAACTATGAACGAACAAAATGAAAGTCAACTGATTGATGTCATCATCAAATATCCAAATAAAGAAGCAGCAAAAACCGTAATAACTAACAAATATCAAAACATCTCTGATATATGTCAGGGAATGATTGACATTTTATCTTTTCCATTCAACGACGAAATATCAATCATCTGCAATGACGAATTCATTCATTTGAACATGGAAGCGAACCTTATCATTCCTGAGTTCGATTCTGTGTTAGCAGGACCGTTGATATTCACTGGCTTTGATTATAAAACCGGAGACACGGTCTCCTTGACTGACAAACAAACAAAAGAAGTTTTGATCTATATAGAGAAGTACTCCGTTCAACATATGAGATTAGACGAAGCATATTTGTATATGAAATCGAATTATATTTCAAAAATGTGAGGTATTTATTTACTTTTTTCATCTTTTTCGTTTATACTTTAAAACATAAGGAGTATGAAATTTTATGAAAAAAGCAACTAAAATTATCATCATCACATGTTCGATTGCTCTCGGTTTACCATTGCTTACTGGTGTAGGTTATTTTTCTTATGTATTCTTTTCCTATAAAAGAATTGGTTCAATCACTCTTGAACCTAACAATAAGAATGAAGATAAATTAGATCCGACAAAATCCTATAGTCTTACAAGCTACAATATCGGCTTTGGAGCTTATTCACCTGAATACACCTTCTTTTTAGATGAAGGATATAATGAAGACGGAAGTAAAACAGTCGGAAAATACGGAAAAGGAATCTCAAAAGAAGATGTATTGAAAAACACAAATGGATCTATTGAAACCATCAAGAATTTGAACAGTGATTTTTATTCTCTTCAAGAAGTCGATATCGACTCCACAAGGTCATATCACATCAAACAAAAAGAGATGATTGAAAGTTCTCTTGACACTTATAATTCCACTTTTGCTGTGAACTTTGATTCTGCTTATCTATTTTATCCCCTCAATGATCCTCATGGAAAATCAAAAGCAGGTCTTTCAACTCTTTCAAAATATAAAATAGATTCTTCAAATAGAGTTGAATATACAATCTCAGATGGTTTTTCAAAATTTTTCGATTTAGATAGATGTTTTGTTGTCAATAAAATATCGTTATCAAACGGAAAAAATTTAGTTTTGATAAATTCTCATATGTCAGCTTATGATGAAGGTGGAAAGATCAGAAATAAACAGATCGAAGAACTACATTCCTATATGAATGAAGAAGTCAAAAATGGAAATTATGTCATCGCAAGTGGTGATTTCAATCATGACTTACTGACAAATAATCCTTTGTATCCTCAATACGATACTACAAATTTCGCCTATAAGAATATGACAAAACAACCACGTCCTGATTGGGTTAATTTCATGTTTGATGAGAATAAAACCTCACCATTCGATGATAATTTCAAAGTCATCGCCAGCGATAATGAACCATCATGTCGTGACTGCGATATAACTTGGCAACCAAACACAACCTTCGTATCAACAGTCGATGGATTCATCGTTTCCAACAATATCAAAGTTGAAGAAGTTAAAACCACTAAAGTGGGTGAGACTGGCTTTTCCTATTCTGATCATCAACCGACAACATTAAAGTTCAGTTTTGAAAACTGAAGAAAGAAAAAGAATTACCGGTTTTGTTCCAGTAATTCTTTTTAATTTGAATCAAATTATCTTTATATTTTTAGCTTTTAAGACATCCATAACTTCTTCGTATGGTAATGGTTTGCTGAAATAATATCCTTGAACTCTCTCACAACCGATATCTTTTAAGAATTCAAAATGTTCAAGATTTTCAACACCTTCAGTCAAGGTTCTGATCTTCAATTGTTTAGCCATATTGACAATATTGGAGACGATAATCTGTGATTTATCATCAAACGATCTTAAAAATCCCATATCGATTTTAATCTCATCGAATTTGAAATTTTTGAGAGCGTTTAAGGAAGAATAACCAGAACCAAAATCATCCATCCAAACTTCATAGCCAGCAGATTTAAATTGACAAGTTGCAGCATTGATAACTTCAGGATTATTGATAGCGATTGACTCAGTGATTTCAACGCAGAGATATTTACGATCGAGGTTATATTTTTGAATGCATTTTTCAGCTTCTTCAAATGGCTTACAAGTCAAGAAATCAGTTCTTGATAAGTTGAATGAAATCGGAACAACTTTATTTCCTTTGTCGATTTCTGATTTGATCTTTTTAGAGATAGAATCGATGATGAACAAATCGAGTTTGTATATCAAATTATTCTTTTCCAATACTGGAATGAATTCAATCGGAGATAAAAATCCATAAGTGGGATCCATCCATCTAGCAAGAGCTTCAAAAGCGGCTAAAGAACTATCATCAACTTTGATGACAGGTTGATAGAAGACTTTGATCCATTCTTTTTCAATAGCTTCATCAATATGTTCGGCTATATACTTATCTTTTTCAACTTTTATCTTTAGTTTTTCATCATATTCACGGAAATAAATTCCATATTGTTTTTTGATTTCACGACTAGCCAATCTAGCACAGTCAACACAAGTTGATAAATCCATATTCGGAGTAAATTCACAAAATCCGATTTTTAATTCCAAATTGAATTTCTTATCAATCAGCTTGCATTCTTCATTTAATGCTTTAAGAATTTCTAAGACATTCTCTTTATCATTTGACTTGACAAAAGCTGCAAAATGGTCATCGCTGAAACGAGCTATCAAATCATTTGGAAATGCATTTTTGATTATCTTTGTAAAATGTATCAAGACATTATCACCTTGAACAACTCCACACTGTAAATTGTACATTTTGAAATTAGCAAAATTGAAGTATATTATGAAGTATTGTTCATCATTTTGCTTATCATCAAAGTTCATGTCTCTGATTTTATTCAAGAAATGAGACATTGTCAAAGTGCCTGTAAGACTATCATAATTCATCAATTCGTTGAGAGTAATATCTCTGACAAAGATCATAACATCTTTGGTGTAATCATATAATGATTTTGAATTTCTGATGATGATGGATTCAAATCTTTTCCTTTCACCATTGACGATGAAATTAGATGTGATAGAAATAGAATCAGATTTATTCATCAAATTTTCTCTGAGATTGGAAGTATTCAAAGTTCTCATAAAAGAATCTTTACTTTCATCAGAGACAAATTTGTTGCAGGTATATTCTATCAATTCGTCGAAATTTCTTGAGTTAGTGAAGCAATCGGAGAAAATAGAATCAGTTTTAAACAGAGTGAATTTTCCTGTTGTCAAATCAACTCCGTATTCTGCAAGATTATTTTTAGAAATCGTTTTTCTAAATGTTTCATATTTCTTCAATAATTCTGTCTTATCTTCAAACTGCTTTTGTTCTTTGCTGATGTGTCCAAGACTACCCATCGCTTCAATTACATTGCCATCGTTATCAAATCTATTAGCATTTAATGACATATGATAGAACAAATTCTCATCATTTTTGCTTTCAAAAGAAGTGGCTGGAGAATTTTTTCCTTCATTTATCTTTTCGAAAAGTTCTTTGATTTGAGGAATGTAATTTTTCTTAGCTATATCCTCAATGAAAGAATCAGGTGCATTACGATAGACTAGATTTTCAATAGAAAATTTTCCCATTGTCTTTTCAGGAACAATGATCAAATTTAAACGTGGATAATACCAAAAGACACCTGAAGAAGAATTATCCAATACCTTGTTATATGCGAATTTATCATAAATTTGTCTTTCTAAGATAAGAGGTTTTAAGATATAGCCTAAATGTTTGATAATTTCTTTTTCTTCATCAGTCCACTGTCTATTTTCATCAGCATCTTTAGCTTGGAAGCTGACAAACCCATTACAAATGTCACCTTCAATATATCCGTATACCAAATTATCTTTGGCAGTACCTCTTCTTGCAGATGACATAGAACCATCAAAAACATTGACACCATCCTCAGAGAACAATTCAACAAGTCGATGATTATCTTGATCTTGCATGACAATCAAATTATAAAACATGATTTTTTGACCATCACCAGAGGTGACAAAAGAATACATAAAGTGATTTTTAGCACCAATATTCTCACATACATAAATATAGGACAAATCAAGTTCTTTGACTAATTTATCTAAAAACTCGATAACTTTATTTGAATCAATATTCTTATTTGAAGATATATAAATAGTGAGTTCTGATAAAATTGATTTAACTCTTTCGTTTGAATACATAATTATTACCTCATTTATTATACTAAATATTTTTTATTTCAAATTATTTTTTTATAATTTTCAATTTGCATCTTGCCTTTATATCAATTTCATTCTATAATTTTTTAAGTCACTTAAATAATTAAAAAGCGATCAGGAAGGATATGATTATGAACAAAGAAGAATTATACCAATATTTCTTAAATCAATTGACAGATGGTAACTGTTATCTTGTCATCTCAAAAGGAAAAGCAAAATATAAAATGGCTCGTGGTTCTTTCAAAACCAAAGATAACATCATCGATCGTAGAAAACTGACTTTTTCTTTCCGTGATGAAAATCGATATATATTCACAGATGGTAAAGTACAAGCCGAGATCATCGTCGATAAATATCCGTGGATAAAATTCCATTTCCATGTTGATTCTGGATATAACAGATTCACCCTTCGTTTTAAAACCTTTGAAGACGAACATATCTACGGATGCGGCGAACAATATTCAACTTTAGATTTAAAAGGTAAGGATGTACCTATCTGGGTCAGTGAACATCAACAAGTGATGAAAATCGCTAAGAAACAACTACGAGAAAGATTACATGGACCAAATCCTGATTATCAAGCACCATATAAAGATCATCAAACTTATTGTTCAACACCTTCTTTTATGTCATCAAAAGGTTATGCCTTCTATTGTCATGAAGACACATATGGATATTTATCATTTAAGAAAGATGAATTATTGATAAAATTCAGACAAATACCACAATCAATATCTCTCTTATGTGCAGATTCACCACTTGAATTATCACAAGAAATTTCAAAACTAGTCGGACTCCAACCAAAAGTTCCTTCATGGGTGAATGATGGTGTCATCTTAGCTATTCAAGGTGGTAGTGAAGTTCTTTTAAAGAAATATGAAGAAGCTAAAAAAAGAGGGCTTAAAATCGCAGGAATTTGGTGTCAAGATTGGTGCGGAAATGTTGTCACAAGCTTTGGATATCAAGTGTATTGGAACTGGCAAGCAGATGAAAAACTCTATCCAAACCTAAAAGAGATAATCAAAAAACTGAATTTAGAAGGAGTCAGATTCTTAGGATATATCAATACCTTCTTAAAAGAAGGAGCACCTCAATATTTAGAAGCTAAGAAAAAAGGATTCTTGATACGTCATAAAGATGGATCGGTATACCACATAAAATCGACAACATTCAATGCTGGTATTGTCGACTTAACCAATCCGACAGCTAAAAGATGGTATATGGATATCATCGAAAAGAATATGATCGAATACGGATTATCTGGTTGGATGGCAGACTTTGGAGAATATCTTCCAACTGATTCTGTATGTTATGGAGGAGAAAGTGAAAAACTTCATAACAGATGGCCAACCATGTGGGCAAAATGCAATTTCGATGCTGTTAAAGAATGTCAGAAAGAAGATGAATGTTTCTTCTTCTCAAGAGCTGCTTATGGGCATACCTTCCAATATACAAATTCGATGTGGAATGGTGATCAACATGTCGATTATTCCGATGAATACGGCCTTGGTTCAGTCATTCCTGCTTCATTATCACTCGCCTGTTCAGGAGCGGGAGTCATTCATTCAGATATCGGAGGCTATACAACTATCACAGCCTTATATCCGATGAAAAGAGATGCTGAATTATTCAATCGATGGTCTGAAATGAATATCTTCACACCGGTTTATAGAACTCATGAAGGAAACCAACCGAAGAATAATGTTCAGTACGACAATAAAGATACCTATGATGAATTTGTCAACAATACGAAATATTTTGTCGCCTTAAAAGAATACCGTGAGAAATTATATGAAGAATATTATAAAAACAATACTCCGATGATAAGGCCTCTATTCTTCCATTATGACGAAGAAGAAGCATATATCAACAAGAAAGAATTCATGTTCGGAAGTGATATCATCGTCTCTCCAGTATTGAGGCCAAACGAAAAAACACATAAATATTATTTGCCAAAAGGAAAGTGGATGCAGTTCTTTACTAACAAAGAAATTCCTTCTGGAATTGGAGAAGTTGATTCTCCAGTTGGCTTACCAATAGCTTTTTATAAAAAAGATAGCATTTACAAATCAATATTTGAAAATTTAGTTCAAGAAAAAGGAGGAAATTAAAATGAAATATTTTCTTGATTCAGCAAAAATAGATGAGATTGATTACGCATATCAAAATTATGCAATCGATGGTGTCACTACAAATCCAAAACATATCATGGCTAGTGGAAAGCCATTTTTACAAGCAATCACTGATATTGCTAATTGGATCAAAAAGAACAATTTAGAAGGAATGGATAAATTCCCAGTCTCAGTAGAAATCAATCCTCACTTAGATAAGGCCGATGATATGATTTTAGAAGCTACGAAGATTTCTAAAATCTGTGAAAACTTTGTCATCAAAATTCCTTGCACCACTGAAGGAGTCAAAGCAGCTTATAAACTCGAAAAGATGGGTGTTAGAACAAATGTAACTCTTGTCTTCTCTCCAGCTCAAGCAATTCAAGCTGGTAGAATCAATGCTAAATTTGTCTCTCCATTCATCGGATGGAAAGAAAATAACGGCGAAGATACCACTCATTACATGTCTCAATTAGTCCATATTTATAAAGAAAAAGGATATAAGACCGAAATAATCGCTGCGGCTATCAGAAACGCGAAACAAATAGCTGATGCAGCTGAAATGGGTGCTGATATTGTAACCTGCGGTCTTGCAGTCTATGAAGATAGTTTCAATCATCCATTCACTACCTATGGATTAGGTGTTTTCACCGATGCCTGGGATAAGACACAAGGAAACTAAATATGAAAGTAGCTTTTATCGGTCTTGGCATCATGGGAATGCCAATGGCAACAAATGTAAGTAAGAAATATGATTTGATAGGTTATGATGTCATCAAAAAAGAAACACCATTCAATTTTGCCGCTTCCTATGAAGAATGTGTAAATTTTGCTGATGTCATCATCTCCATGGTTCCTAAAAACGAACATATGAAAGCTCTTTTTGAAGCAATAAAACCATATCTTAGAAAAGGCCAGATTTGGATTGATATGTCAACAATCTCTCCAAGTATCAATCAAAAAGTAGCCAAAGAATTAGAAGGAACTGGTGTCGAAATCCTTGATTGTCCAGTTGTCAAATCCCAGCCAGCTGCTGTCAAAGGAGAACTTGGAATTTATGTCGGTGGTAGCTATGAAGTATACGAAAAAGTAAAAACAATCCTTCAATGTATGGGTAATAATATCATCTTCATGGGAAATCATGGTGCTGGATTGCAGATGAAAATACTCCACAACGCACTTGTCGGAGAAATTCAAAATGGTGTCAATGAAATTCTAGGATTAGCAAAAGAATTAGGATTAGATCAAAATCAAGTAGTTGAAGCTTTTGGATATGGCGGTGCTAAGTGTTTCTATTTAGATACCAAAGCAAATAACATCATCGCAAATAAATATCCGACTGCATTCTCAGTTGAAAACATGAACAAAGACGTTCATTTCGCAAAGGAGATGGCTTTTGATATCGGTAAGAATTGTCCTGGTTTAAATAATGTTGTCGAAGTTTATGAAAAAGCTATGGACATGGGATTAGCTAAGGAAGATTTTTCAGCTTCATATAAAGTTGTTAATGAGGAAAAATAAATTATGAGAAAACCAATAATTGGAATTGTATGTTTGGTAAGAAAGACATTTGATTACGAAACAGCCTTCAAGCTCTATCAAGAGAGATGTACTAAAGTCATGGAAGATAAATCAGTCGATTGGGTCTATTATGACAAGATGGTCATCGAACCTGATGAAGCTAAAAAAGCAGGTGTCTATTTTGTTGAAAAACATGTGGATGCTCTTGTTGTAGTCTCAGCAACTTTCCATCTTGGAGGACTTGCATTGATACTTCATAACATCATCAAGAAACCATTCTTACTTCAAGGATATAACGAGCTACCATATAATGGTGGAAAAATCAGATTGAATGCTGTCTGTGGTGTCAATCTTAATGCATCCAATCTTTATAAAGGTGGAGTTGATGACTATATTGTCTATGTCGGTGATGATATCGATCATGATTGGGTTAAGGCAATCAAGATGAAGACTGCTTTAGAAAACTCCAATGTCGGATTGATAGGTTATCACGCTCAAGGATTCTATAATGTCGGTGTTGATGAACTCCATTTATACAAAGAACTCGGTGTCTTGATATCTCATTATGAATTATCTGATTTCTTCGGTGGTGAAGCAAATGAAGAAGAGATTGATAGAGAAGAAAAAGGTTTAAGAGAAACATTTGACTGTAAAAAGTTGACTGACAATCAAGTGAGACAAGTCTCAAGACTCATCGTTGTCGCTGAGAAATTCATGAAAGAAAAGGCCTTAGATGTTGTAGCCATTCGCTGTTGGCCAGAATTTGCCAAAAACTACGGTGTCTCACCTTGTGCAATGATGTCAGTTTTACAATCCCGTGGAATTCTTTTAGCATGTGAAGGCGATATTGAAGCAGCCTTAAGTATGGTTGCTGTCAAAGCTGCTGGTGAAGAAACTCCATTTATGGCTGATTTGTCTCAAGTCAATTATGAAGAGAACTACGCATTATTATGGCATGATGGTGTTGCTCCATGTAATTTATGGGATCATCGTTGTAATCGATCTCTTGAAACCTATTTTGCAGGCGGTAAAGGTGTGACTGCCGATTTTGTCTTAAAACCAGGTAAGATGTCAATTTTAAGAATCGATACTGCTAGAAACAAAACAAGAATTTACTACGAAGAAGGTGAAGCTTTTGAAATGAATAAAGACTTATCCGGCACCTATGCAAAAGTTATTTTCGACCGTCCAATAAATGAAGTTATCGATACAGTCGCCTATACCGGTGTTGCTCATCATGTCATCATGGGTTATGTGCAATATAAGAAATCAATTAGATATTTAGCAAAACTTATGAACTGGGAGATATTAGATGAAAATACTAAATGTTACTGATTCTGAATTTGAAGAATACGGATATGTCACCTCTTTAAAGACAGATAAAATAGTCGAGTATTTGAATCAAAAATCTCAAATGCCCAAAGAGAATACTCTCTATGTAAGAGATGATTTAGAATTCAAATCCTTAGATGAAATCAAAAGATTTAAAGAAGAAGTATTCGGAAACGGAGATATCGAAGTAGGATATTGTAACGGATACAATTCTTACATGAACTGTATGGAATATCACAGTTGTCCAGAAGTGGATATCGCAGCAAATGATTTAGTTTTATTATTAGCATTAAAAAAAGATATCAAAAACGGAATTTTAAATTCTAAAGATGTCAAAGCCTTTTTATTAAAAGAAGGTGAAGCTGTTTGTTTATATCCATACACCCTTCATTTTGCACCATGTCAAAGAGATGAAATTGGATTTAAATCAGCAGTTATTCTCGCTGATAAAACAAATATGGAATTGACTACAAAACCAGAGGATAAATCTCTTTGGAAAGTAAATAAGTGGTTATTAGCTCACAAAGATTCAAAACAAGCATCTTTAGGTGCATATATTGGCATTGTTGGAGATAATTTAAAGGTCGAACGTTAATGTTATATGATGCACTATTTATACTTGTCATCTTTATCAGCAACATAATTCAAACAATCACTGGATTTGCAGGCACAGCTCTTGCAATGCCACTATCTTTAAAACTAGAAGGGTCTGATACTGCAAAACCAGTTTTAAATCTTGTTGCCTTGCTTGTTTCTTTATACATTGTCATCTTTCACTTTAAAGATATCGATTGGAAACATTTCATCACGATAATCCTAACTGTCGGCATCGGATTTGGAGTCGGATATTTAGTTGAAATGATTCCGATGGAAACCAAGATTCTTCTATATATTTATGGCTCAATTGTCATTCTGATTGCAATATTATTCTTCTTCATAGATTTTGAAAAAATCAATTTACCAAAATGGCTTATGATAACTTTTCTCTTCCTTGGTGGAATTGTCCATAAACTATATGTCTCTGGTGGTCCTTTTGTAGTAATTTACGCCCTTCATGAATTAAAAGATAAGAATAAATTCAGAGCTACTTTATCGATTCTATGGATAATTTTAAATTCTATTTTGTTTACAACTCAAATGGTTCAAGGATTATTCACACCTCACACCTGGATATTATTTGGAATCGGAGCTTGTGCTACAATCATATCGATGATTATCGGAGCTATCATCACTCCAAAATTATCTAAAAAATTATTTTTAAAGATCACATGTGTTCTTTTACTATTATCAGGTGTTACACTATTTATATGATCATGAATTTAACAGATACTCAAAAAACAATCATCAAAATTCTCTTCGTTGAAAAAGAGAGTTCAAGATCAATTCTTGCAAAGAAACTCTCTTTGACAAACGCAGCTTTAACATTGACTTTAAAACTTCTATTAGAAGAAAAACTAGTTCTTGAAAGCAAAAACGATATTCCAAAAGTTGGAAGAAAAGAATTGAAGCTGAGTCTCAATAAAGATTTCGGATATTTCTTAGGAATTGAAATCAAAAGAAACAATGTCTATTACACCTTGATGGATTTGAACTGCAACCTCATAAAATATGTGAATAGAAATGAAACAACAATCGAAAAGTTCATCTCTAAATATAAAAGTAAAATCCTAGCTATAGGAATTACAATGAGAGGAAGTGCTTCTTTAGCTTCACTTAAAAACAATCATCTAGAAATATACGAAGACATCGAAAGTCTTAATATGCCTATATATATTTCAAACAATGTCGATTCTCTTGCTGATATTTATTATTTGATGCACAGTGAAGATAAGAATTTCTTGCTTATCAAATATGGACCTGGACTTGGTTCTTCGATTTACATTCACGGAGTATCTTTAGGAAATAAATCAGAATTAGGACATACTTATTATCAAGATAAAACAGTCGAAGATACAATATCGTATCAAGCGATTATCAATAAAGATGTCAGTGAAGAAGAAGGAACAGAAATCATCCTAAATGATGAAGAAAAATTCCAACACGTAATCAAAGTTCTCTCATTCTCTTTGATGAATGCAGATTCTCTTTTATCCCTCAATAAAATAATCTTATCCGGTGCTTTATTATCAAAAGATGAAACGATTTTAAAATTAAAATCAGAACTTAATTCGCTGTATAATGAATTCGATTTAAACAAACTAGTCGTCTATCCCGATTATAAAGATTTGAATATCAAAAAAGGATGTATCAGCGCTTTTATCAAAACATTTGAATAAAATAAATCTTAAAAATGCCGTCAGCGAGACGGCATTTTACGTTTTATCTAATCTTTAATTCACGATTATTATCGTCGATTAAAATAACGTCATCAATATTATCGATACCTTCGACAATAACCTGCTTTCTATCACAAACAACTTTTATTAACTTATACGGGTTATCAAGTGATGAATCATCAAAATAATATTTATAAGAGAATTCACCTTCCCATAATGGATAAATTTTATATTTGATTCTTTCTTCATCCAAAACTGGAATGACAGATCCTTCTTTTATCAAGTATATAGGTAAATCACCTGGATAATTTTTAACTTCGATTCTGCCACTTACTAATTTATCATCTAAATAGAAATTACCTTTTGGAAGATCGATTTTTAATTCTGTTTTCCCTTTATCAAAGATAGGACATGATAATATCGATTTTCCCATGAAGAAATAATCGCTTTCTTCATCATAATCAGGATATTTCATAAATACTGGATAAATAAGCGGATGATACCTTTCAACACTATCCATAGCTTCTGAATAAATATATAGAACTAAACTTTTTCTCAATGCGAATAATTTCATCACTTTTTCTTTTAACTTTGGATATAACCACGGCATTGTCGAAGAACCATCTAAGTTCCAAGAATGAAGGGTGAATCTAGGTGTAAAAATACCATAACTTATCCATCTTAAGAATAATTCTTCATCCGGTTTTGGTCCTGCAAATCCACCGATATCTTGACCGATAAAAGTAAATCCAGTCAATGCCGATGTCATCGCCATCTTGTGATTTCCTCTGAAATCATCAAAGGAAGTATTGTTATCTCCAGTCCATGTTTGACAGGTTCTTTGAAATCCAGCGACAGCAGAACGAGTAACTGCCATATGTCTTTTTTCTTTATCAACTGCTTCATTTGAAGCCTGAGCCATCAAAAGAGAGAATAGCGGTCTTATCAGTTTTGCTTTTATCGGTTTTCCAAATCCTGAAGCATAGACATCTTCATCATGAATATCGTATTCATTGTTATCATTCCAGATAGAACAATAACCTAAATCGACAAGATTTTCTTTGACACATTTAGTCCAGAAATCATAAGCCTCAACATTTGTAAAATCAAGATAGCTTCCCATGCCTCCCCAGAATGGAAATACATAAGGAGAGTTATCATTGTAATGCAAAAACCAACCTCTTTCCTTAATATATTCATATAGTGGATGGGTTGTTAAAAATGCTGGCTTGATATTCGGTAAGAAATGAATTCCAAGCTTTTCAAATTTATCTGCAAAGCCTTTAGGATCTTCAAACTTATCACGATTCCAATGAAATACGCATCTCTTATCTCCGATTTGAGTATATCCACTCGATAGATAAAAACCACCACAATCGATCTCATATTCCTGGCATTTATTTATAAATTCATCAAAACACTCAACAGGATTATCAGAATCAGTATAGGCCATTGTTGAAGCACAATATTTAAAACTCCACTTAGGAGGTAAGAACGATTTACCAATCAAATATGTAAAGCGCTCAACTATCTCTTCAACACTTCCAAATATCACATAATAGACAAGGTTTTCTTCTTCAAAATGAGCGTACTTATATAGGCTATAATAATTGTTGTGTTCGTGTCCAAAATCAATTTCACCATTGGAATATGTATCATAAAAAATCCCATAGCTACCAATATCATTTTTGCAAATAAAAAACGGAATTTGTTTATATAAAGGATCGGATATATTTGCATTGAAACCTAATGCATCAAAGGTTTCTAACTTAAAATGACACATATTCTTATTGATAGGACCCGTTTTATCACCAAGTCCGTAGATATGTTCGTCAACATTTCTAGAAATATAATGGTAACTTCCTTTTCCCATCTCGTGTTCTAAATTATAAGCGAGAATATCGCGGTCTTGAAATAAAACTTGATCATTTTTGAAATAGTGAAGCATACCATTTTTTAAATTAAAATGAATATGTATATCATCGATATAAAAATCATCATCTTCAGATTGAATTATCGGTGTTAGACCCTCATTTGATAATCGAGCTCTACCAAATTTTGGCATAACACTGACACCTGGGCAAATAGAAAATGTCGGAAATAAATCATTTTCGTTTTCATAAATGCTAACCCGCATCATATGATCAAAAAAGTCTAAACGAAAATATTTATTATCTGCAAAATATATACGAGTATTTTTTGTTTTTTTAATCAGTTTAAAATTGTGTTGATATTTCATTTGGGGTCACCTAATAATGTGTTTTTAAACAATGTCCAATAATCGGGACAACTCATTTTAGTACCATCAGTTCTAAATCTTAAAACTTTTTTCTTATCTTTATTCCAAACAGGTAAATTCTCTCCATTTGGATTTCCAGTTTTCATAAAATTGGTAAAATACTCGATCATCAACTTTGATATTTTTTCATCTTCTTCATCATATGGTCTCCAAGATTTATCCAAAGTGTGGAAAACATATCTTAAATCACATGAATGAAATGCTTTGTTATTATCGCCTTTTGCATCCACATCAAAATAATAACAATAAGCAGAATTCTTCTTAGCATAAGAAATGGCCATTTTAGCTAAGATAAGAGTGAACATATCATTGTTAGTAAATCCGATGATCGTCGGTATATCGATCTTATTTCTCATCAACTTCTCTTGAGAATCAAGAAGGTAATAATTATCAACCATAGTCATAGTCGATATCTGATTATCTTTCTTTCTAGCTTTGACTATTTCAAGAGCATCAAAAATAGCTTTAGGTTCAATATTTCTAAACTCCTCTATTGTCGAGCAAGAGCATTCCTTCATAACCTCTAACCAATATTCACGTCTATCTTCAACTTTCTTCGGTGTTGCAATAGAAGGAAATTTACCACCACCAGACATCATTATCGCTTTTGAAAATAGACCATCACATTTTTTAGATAGAAGCATCGATTGAATAGACATAGCACCCGCAGATTGTCCCATAACAGTGACATTATTTTCATCACCATAAAAATCAGCGATATGTTTTTTAACCCATTTCAAACTCAACACTTGATCATCAAAGCCAAAATTACCATCATGTCCGAATTCTTTTTCGATATCTTCGTGAACAAAATATCCAAAGACACCGACACGATATTGAATGAAAACAGAAACGATGCCCTTGCTTGCTAAATATTCACCATCAAAAGCACCTTCTGAATTAGCACCGCTATCAAATCCACCGCCGTGAATAAAAACAAGTACTGGATATTTACCTTTTTCTTTAGGAGTAAATATATTGAGATTTAAACAATCTTCGGAATATTTAAAATCGATTCCTTCTCTGAATTCTTTATGATAGAACATCCTTTCAGGATTTTCTAAATGAGCATAATAACATCTTTTTTGAATGCAGGCATCACCATATTTTGTAGCATCAAATTCTTTAAGATTATCGATTTCAACCGCATATTTAAAACGTCTTGCTTTTCCGAATGGAATTCCAAAAAAAGCATTGCAATATTCCTTTTCAATTCCCGTGATAGTCCCTAAAGAAGATTTGATACTGACCATGATTATTCCTTATTTCCTCCGATGACAATTTCATTATTCATAGCTTGCTTTTCAAGTAATGCTTCTTTTTCATCTTGTAATGATTCAGTCTTCTTTTTGCTCAAAGAATAAACGCATAACATAACAAGACCCATCAACAAGAATAAACCAGCTGGAATAGCAGTAGCCATATAATACATAACATTTAAAGTATAAGCAGATTGGATTTCACCTTGACCAGATTTATAGTTAGTACCAATCAAAGCTCCATTGACTGCAATTGCGGCAACCACTTGTCCAAGTTTTCTAAAGAACATAAAGATGGAATATGAAGAACCATCATTTCTTAAACCAGTTTTAACTTCAACATCATCGATAGCATCAGTTGCAAGCGCCCAAATTTCAAGAGTGATGATTGAAAGACCAAATCCGCTGATAAGACAGAAGACTAAGAAGAGAATTGGAGTTTGAACAATGATATCTTTCATAAAGATCATAACAAAATTTGGAATAGCAGCAAGAATACCACCGACAGCACAAAGTTCTTTTTTACCGTATTTACGAACTAATTTACCAGCGAATAACATAAGAATGACCATCGGACCATAAGTACAAGCTTGCGAAGCTAAATTCATCCAGTTCTTACCGAATAAATCATTGAATAAATATGTGTAGAATGATTGGGTGAACATCTGACCTGCTAAAAGAAGAAGTCCGGTTAAACAAACAGCGACGAAATTGCGATTCTTCAATAATGTCTTTGCAATCTTAACAGTCTCACCTTTGACATGTGGTTTTTGAACTGCAACAACTCTTTCAGTATTATTTTTATAAGCGACAAATAATAAGATAGCAGCGATCACTGCCATAAGAGAGACACCGATGATAATCGGTAAATATTGAACTTGAGTGATAGCATTGCCGTTTTCACCTATGATGTAATTACCATCATCACCAACTACCTTTTTAGAATAGAACATTGTGATGATCAAAACAGGAATAGAACCAAGTGCTGCTCCTGCAGAACGGAAAACAGAAAGCTTATTTCTTTCTTTAGCATCAGTTGTGACAACCGAAGCTAATGATCCATACGGAATTTGATGAGTGGTATATACCATACCAAAAAGAACATAAGTGAATGCTGCATATACACAAACACCAATCTTACCCATTTGATTTGCAAGATTAGGCCATGGTAAGAACATCAAAATAGTTGATAATGCAAGTGGGATTGCAACCCATTTCATCCACACACGATATCTGCCTTCCTTGCTTGGTTTTCTGATATCGACAATTCTTCCCATAATCGGATCATTGATAGCATCCCAAACGCGAGCTAAGATGAACATGATCATAATAAACATCGGTGTTAAACCTAAAACATCGGTGTAGTATTTTTGCAAAATAGTCGTAACTGTTGAAAAACACAGACATCCAGCAAAATCACCTAAGGCATAACCTATATAATCATTGTTTTTCAATCCCGAGGTTTTTGAGATATAGGAATGATTCTTCTCTGCTTGTTGATTGACATTTTCTTCCATAGTTCTTTTTATTTACCACAAATTATGGCAACTCCTAATAAAAATATACAACATTTGTAAGCGCATTACTACTAAAAATTATTATTTTTTTAAGTCACTTAAAAAATTGATGTATTTTTATGCTTTTTAAAATCGAGTAGAGAGTGAGAAATAACTTTAATTTCTCCGCTCCCTCTCACACCACCGTACGTGCGGTCTTCCGCATACGGG
>CAVJWL010000016.1:0-35708 GCA_963653505.1 uncultured Prevotellaceae bacterium | reverse complement strand
CAAAAAATCGACCTAATTCGATAATATTGTTAAAAATATCTATGCGTAATTGCTAATAATTTTCCTGAAAATCATAATTTTCCCCCTTTTTATGATATAATTATATTAAAGAATTTATTCAAAAAATGAAAGCACTTAATTAATAGAAAAAGTGCTTAGGAGCAAAGATATGAGAAGAAATTATGAGGAAATAGACAAATTAATAGTCGCTTATGTTATAAACATTTTACAAGAACACAGTACAGACTATTTATATAATGAAATGATTTGTCGAGATTTAAATATCACAAGACACGTCTTATATAATCATTTTGATAATATAGATGTCATTTATGATAAAATTTTAGAAACAGCTGAAAGTGTAGCATCACAAATCATTGATGTTGATCTCCCAACTGAAGAATATATAATATACTCAGCAAATTTTATTTTTGAACATAATGAATTGTTTATTGCAGCCATCAAAGTTAAAACAGATTTTTTTAAACAATTTTATACTAAAAAGCAAAAGAAATTACATGAAGAATATTTGAAATCGGATAACATTCCTTATAAAAAACATTTAGAAGCATTTCAAATTTCAGGATTATTAGGGTTATTAAATGAAATAAAAACCATAAAAACAAAAGAAGAATTACAAGAAATTATCGATTCAATTTTATTCATTTATAGAAGCGAAAACGAATATTTCAAAATTAACAAAAATTAAAATATCTTTTTATAAACATTTAATTAAATATATGTTATTCTATTTTCGTGACCTACATTACAATTAAAGTTGATCAAGCTAAGGCTGAAGAAATCAAAGATTTCTATGATGCAAAAGAAATCAAAGATAAGCCTTACGAGTTTTTTATCGCTTATAAAAATGGTATGACAATCCATGCTTATATGAATAGAAAAGAAATCTATTCTATTGTTTTTAGTGGAGAAAACGAACAAGAATTGATTGACGAAGTTTCCTTTTTTTCAAAGGATTTTACCATTAAAAATCCATCAAACAATAAAGAGATAAAAGATGCCTATTATCAAGGCTGGGAAGATTTAAATTGTCAAATCGGAAGTGATGAAGTAGGAGTAGGTGATTTTTTTGGTCCTTTGATAGTTTCAGCTTGTTATATCGAAAACAAGGATATTGAATATCTTGAAAAATTAAAGGTGAATGATTCAAAAAAAATGAACGATGAATACATAATGGAAATTGGACCAAAATTAAAAAGCAGAATTAAAAATTATGTGTTTATGGTATCTTCTACTAAGATTTCATCTTTAGAAGAAACTGGTATGAAAATGCATAAAATTATGGCAAAAGTTCATAACTTAGCTCATAAGAGTTTGATTGAAAAGTACAATATTCCATCAAATACAATAGTTTATATCGACCAATTTGAAAAAGAAGATTTATATAAAAAATATGTCGGAGAAGAATTGATTGAAAACCCTTTGTATTTTAGAACTAAAGGAGAAAGCTATTATCCAAGTGTTGCCTGTAGCAGTGTAATATCAAGATACGTTTTCTTAAACCAATGGAAAAAAATGGAAGAAGAATTGAAAATGATAATTCCAAAAGGAGCTGGAAGCGAGGTTGACAAGGTCTATGGAATTTTAAAGAAAAAATATCCACAAGAAGTCTTAGATAAATACGTAAAAAAACATTTTAGAAATTATCGTACTTAACACCTTTTTCATTTTAAAAATATGGATTATAATAATTAAGAAGGGGACTAACATATGGAATCAAAAATGCTTTTTGCTGCCCTATCTCTTGTGAGCAAATTTAAAAATGAAGGTTCACAAGAAGATTTAAAATCGATAGAAATTCAAAAAAATAACGAATATATTTTAACTGGTGTTTATTCAAACATAAATTCTTTGATGGGAATAACTGTAAATGACACTGAAACCGAAGATTATTTTTACACCTTTGAATTAGCACCTTATACTAAAATATATCGTTCTGGTCAAGAAGTCGATTTTTCCAATGTCAAAGATGGAGATAAACTCAAAGTTTCTTATGATGGAAAAATTGATTTGGTTTATCCACCAAAACTATCGAATGTTTCTAAAATCGAAATTCTAAATTCCGAAAATAAAAATAGCGATTCTAACTGATAAATATCACTAGAATCGCTATTTTTTAATCATGTCTTGTATCGTCAGAATAAGTTTCACAAAATCTAGCTGCAAAACTAGGGGTTTCACCATTAATTTCTAAATGAGAATAACTTGAGAACCTATTCATTCTGAACAAAGCTTTTCCTTTTCTTCTTTCTTCAGAGATGAATTCTGTCAAAGAAGAAGGTAGAGCAACTGAATGAATCCACATAGGATACGGAGAAGAATTCATAAGATGAGATATCATAACTGTTGAAACACCAAAATGAGAAAATATGGCGATGACATCATGATTTTCTTCATTAACCTTATAATAAGAACCATTTCTTTCATATCCATGACTCTTCAATATCTCATCAAATCCACTGACTACGGATTCAAATTTAGGTTTAAAATCACTATCTCTTAAAATAGGATCTTCTAGAAAATTAGGTGAGTAAAGTATTTGATGTTGGTCCATATCCTCAGGTAACCAATCCCAAGCTACATGTTGTTTTAAATTATCGTCAGGCCTATTTATCGAAGCGTCAAATTCTCTAAGCCAAGGAAGAATAACCGCTTTCTTATCAAAGATATCTTCAATATAAGAACATGTCTTTTTAGCTCTTCCTAAAGGAGAACAATAAATATCTTTTATTTCTGGATATTCTTTCTTTAAAAGTTCAGCTAGACATTTAGCTTCAATCTCTCCTTTAGGAGTTATTGAATCGTGAACATAATCAGGTTCTGCATGTCTTAAAAATAATATTTTCATTTATAAAAATGTTTTAATACCTTTTTAAAACAGTCATCAATTGGAGTATAGAAAGTCATTCTTTTCATAGTTGTAGGATGAATCAAAGAAAGTGAATAGGCTGTTAAAAGTTGACCTTCTTTACAAATGTTATCATCTTGAATTTTTCCATATAAAGGATCACCGACAAGAGGATAGCCGATATAGGCTAAATGAGCTCTTATTTGATGAGTTCTTCCTGTCTCAAGAGTACATTTGAGCAAAGAGACCTTTCCAGTAGAAGATAGCTTTACACAATGAGTGATGGCATCTCTACCATTATAAATATCAACTTTAGCCTTTCTACAAGAATGATTAGGTTTAGTAAGCGGAGCTTCAATTCTGAATTTTTTATCAGGAACATCACCGTATACCAAAGCTAAATAGGAACGGTGGAATTCTCTATCCCTAATCTCTTGTTGAAGAAGAGCTTGCGTCTCTTCATTTAAGGCAACAGCTAATAAACCTTGAGTATCTTTATCAATTCTATGAACAATACCTGGACGGATATTTTCTCCATCATCATTAGAAAAATCAAAATTCAAATTTTGATTGAACAAATAATTGACTAAGGTATCATCATAATGACCAGGAGCCGGATGAACTACCATACCACGGGGTTTATCAATGATGCAAAAATCATCATCTTTATATACAAAATTCAATTCAACATTTTCTTTAGGAGCTAATATTCCTTCTTTAGTTTCTTCGATTGAAGAATAGAAAATAGTCTCACCACCTTTTAAAGAAAAACTAGGTTTATCAACGATTTTATCGTTAACTTTTAAATTACCATTTTTAATGATTTTAGAAGCTTGACTTCTTGAAATACCAGCTTCTTTTGAAAGAAAAGCATCTAATCTAGAAGGCTCACTAACTTTTAATGTTTTTTCGTTCATAATGAATTTTTATTACTTTCATCTTCTTTTTGTTTCATCGAAAGTTTATTCTTGAAGTCATCTTGATTTTCTTTAGTCTCAGTTTCTTCAATAACTTTCTTCGAAACAAGAGAAGTTTTAATTAGGGTGTAAATCAAACCGATGATTGCAATAAAGATTGCGATGACTAAATAACTATCGGCAATATTGAAGGTTGGAAAATTATCCCAAAAAGCAAATGTTATAAAATCAACAACGCCATCTTTATAAATACCTTTTTGTATCCAGCAACCAAAACGATCGACAAAATTGCCAAAATCTCCAGCTATAGCTAAAGCTAAACACACATTGACAAATGTTGGTACTGTGCTGAAATAATAAATAAAACAGCAGATGAGAATTATGCCAGCGATCAAAGATATCATTGAAAACAAACCAACCATACCAAAACCAACTGACCAAGCTGCTCCTTTATTAAAGGCTAAAGTGACATCGAATAAATAAGGAACAGCGTGAACTTTGAAATACGGATCTTTATTGTATGAATCAATGTATTTAGAATATACATATTGTTTACTGATCAAATCGATAACAAATAATACGATGATAATGGCACAAAAAATAGAAAATTTGATCCAATTGATGCTTTTAAGATGTTTTTTTATGCTTTGAATAAAATTTTGCATTCTTATTCACCTTGATGTTCTTTTACATCGTTATAAACATCTAAACAACGCTTGCAAAGCTTATGTCCATCAAGATCATCTTCAAGATGGTCGAAATGATTCCAACAGCGTTCGCATTTTTCACCTTCATGAGCGACGCAAACACTCTTTTCTCCAAGATGGAAGGAAGAGACATTTAAAACTCTTCTGACTTCATCTTCACCCATAGCAAGAATCAAGTCTTTTTCTTCTTCATCAACTGGCAAGTAGACAACACTAGCATCACCATTAGAACCGATAGCACCACTTTGTCTGACAGGTTCAATGACTGCGTTGACATGAGCTCTCAATTCGAATAATTTCTTATAATCTTTAGATAATTGACTAGAAACGTCATCGCATTTTGGATAACTCTCTAAACTCACACTCTTCAAATGTTCTTTCAAAGGAAGGGTTGTATAAACTTCTTCCATTGTAAAGCATAAAACTGGAGAATATGCAATATTCAAAGTTCTCAAAATTTCAAATAATACATATTGAGTATTCTTTCTTCTATCGCTATCTTTACCATCACAATAAAGAGTATCTTTAGAAAAATCTAAATAGAAAGATGATAAATCATTGACGATGAAATTTACTAAAGAATCAGTGACAAGAGCAAAGTTATAAGAATCATAACCTCTCTTCATCTCACTTAAAACTTCATGGAGTTTATTTAGCATCATCTTGTCCATCAAAGAGAGATTCTTTGGTTGATAATCAGGACTGATAGTATGACCTTCATTATCATCATTCAAATTGGTGATCATAAATTTAAAGGTATTTCTGATTTTCTTATATTGTTCGGAACAAGTCTTCAATAAATCTTGAGACAATTTAATTTCAGCAGTTGTGTAATCAATTGTAGTTGTCCATAAACGAAGAATATCAGCACCATATTGATTACAAATGGTGACTGGATCAATACCATTTTTCTTTGATTTAGAGAATTTTTCTCCATATTGATCGACGATAAATCCGTGAGTGAGAATATTTTTATAGGGAGCTTGACCTGTATAAGCGATTGATAAAATCATCGAAGAATTATACCAACCTCTATATTGGTCGTTGCCTTCAAAATAAATATCTGCAGGGAAAGGATGACCAAGAGAAATATCGCTTCCCAAGAAAGAAGAACCGGAATCAAACCAAACATCCATGATATCTTTTTCTTTGGTATAAATTCCATTTGGAGAATGAGGATTTGTATATCCTTCTGGAAGAAGGTCTTTAGCTTCTTTCTCATACCAAATATCAGAACCGTATTTTAAGAATAATTCTTCAACATGGTCAAATAATTTTTGGTCGAGAAGTGGAGTTCCATCCTCTCCATAGAAAATCGGAATCGGAACGCCCCATAATCTTTGTCTAGATATGCACCAGTCATCTCTACCAGTCAACATATTTTCAAATCTTACTTTACCCCAAGCAGGTTTGTAATTCACATTTTCTGCAGCGGCTAAAAGTTTATCTTTGATTTTAGAAACAGAACAAAACCATTGAGCAGTAGCACGGAAAATGGTTGGCTTTTTTGTTCTCCAATCATGTGGATATGCGTGAACGATATCTTTTGTTGCAACGAGATTTCCTTTTTCTTTGAGGAATTCAATTTCTTTGGAAGAACAGTCCTCATAGAAAAGACCATTTGCTTCTTCCGCATTGATCATATAACCTTTTGGATCGACAGTACAAATGATTGGAAGATTGTATTTTTTGGCAACACGATAGTCATCAGCACCATGTCCTGGACCTAAATGAACAATACCAGTACCAGAATCATCAGTGACATAGTCATCAACACAAACGGGAACAAGTCTATCTTGAACAGGATGATGAACCTTAACTCCTTCAACATCACGTCCGACAAAGGATTTTAAAAGTTCCATAGTTTGGAATGGAATTTCAGCTTTTAATGCTTCAGCTCTTGATTTGATGATGACATAATCACCTTTTTCAGTATGATAAAGACCATATTCCATCTTTGGATTAAGACAGAGTCCTTGGTTAGAAGGAATAGTCCAACCAGTTGTAGTCCAAACAAGGAAATAAGAACCTTTGGAAACAAATTCATTTCCTTCTTCAACAGGGAAGCGGAAATAAATAGTAGTAGCTTTGACATCTTGGTATTCAATTTCAGCTTCTGCAAGAGCAGATTCACTAGACCAAGACCAATTGACAGGTTTTAATCCTTTATAGATAAGACCGTCCATTGCCATTTTTGCAAAGACCTTGATTTGGTTGACTTCATATTCTCTATCCAAAGTTAAATATGGATGATCATAATCACCAACAACACCAAGTCTTAACATTTGTCCGCGTTGCTTATCTACTTGAGTTAAAGCATATTCACGACATTTCTTTCTGAATTCACTAGGAGGTGTTGTTCTTCTATCAACGCCATTTTTAGTAACACAATTTTCAATCGGCAAACCATGAGTATCCCATCCAGGTGTATAAGGAACATAAAAACCTTCAAGATTTTTAGAACGGATAATCATATCTTTGACAATTTTATTTAAAGCGTGTCCAGCATGAATTTCGTTGTTAGCATATGGTGGGCCATCATGAAGATAAAATTCTGGTTTTCCTTCATTGTGTTTTAAAAGCATTTGATAAAGATCAATCTTTTTAAAATAATCTACATATAAAGGTTCCTTTTGATTGAGATTAGCTCTCATACTAAAGGAAGATTTCGGCATAATTAAAGTATCTTTTAATTCCATAGAGACCTCCTGAATAAACTTAATTATTATATAATAATTACAATCGATAAAACAATAAATTGAGCAAGCACAAATTTGAAAAAAGTAAAAAAAAATCTGGTACAAAGTACCAGTTATTTTCAAGATGGTGGCCCAAGGCGGAGTCGAACCGCCGACACCAGCATTTTCAGTGCTGTGCTCTGCCAGCTGAGCTATCGGGCCATGCTTTTGTCAAGCTTATTAAGTATATCAAACTTTCATTTTTCTTTCAAGAATTATTTTTAGTATTTTTATATTTTTAAGAAATCAACTAGATTTTTACGATATTTATCACTAAAAATAAGTCAATTCTTATGATAAAATAAAAGAATGCAACAATTCAATTTATCCGTACATGACATCGTCGATACAATTTTGAGAAAAGGTCATCTTGACAACCGTATTTTCAATAAATCAACTATGCTTGAAGGAACTAGGCTTCATTCTCTCTACCAAGGTGAGCAAAATTCTGAATACATATCAGAATATCCCGTCAAATATAAAACACAAGTTGGAGAATTCATTTTCAATATTGAAGGAAAAGCAGATGGTGTATTTCTTGGTAAAAATAATGAGGTTACAGTTGAAGAAATTAAAACAACAATCTCTGATTTAGATGAATTCATATTAGACCATGGAGAATGGCATTTAGGCCAAGCGATGTTTTATGCCTATATAATTGGAAAAGAAAAGAAGCAAGATAAAGTCAAAATAATCATGACTTATCTAAAACAGAGCAATTATAAAATCAGAAAACATATAGAAAACATATATACGATTGAAGAACTAGAAAATTTTGTGAATGATACAATTTCCAGATATGCTCGTTACATCGAAAAAATTATGCAATTTAAAAAAGAAAGGGATGAAGCAGTAAAAAATTTAACCTTTCCTTTTTCGAGTTATAGAATCGGACAAAAAGAATTGATGGATTTTGTTAGACAAGCATCTATAGAGAAAAGGGAAGTTTATATAGAAGCACCAACAGGAATTGGTAAAACAATTTCTGTATTATTTCCATTGATAAAAAGATTTAAGATAAATTATCAAAATCGAATTTATTATCTAACAAATAAAAACTCAATCAAAAAAATCGCAATCAATACCTTAGCTATGCTTGATAAGCTTTCACAAAAAGTAAAAGCAATTGAATTGACATCTAAAGAGAATATTTGTTTCAATGATAAAAAAGGTCATTGCAATCCAATAGAATGCCCTTTTGCTAAAAACTATTATGACAAATTGTTAGAAGCGATACTAGATGCTTTGAATTCTAGAAATATATTCTCACGAGATTCTATCGAAGATTTTTGTTATGAAAAGAATATGTGTCCGTATCAATTTCAAATAGATTTAGCTTCTTATTGTGATGTATTAGTCTGTGATTATTCCTATGTATTTGATTATCACGATAGACTAGGATTGGAAGAGAGTGGATTCAAAAACTCTCAAAGTGTTCTTTGCATAGATGAATGTCATAACTTGCCAGATAGAGTAAGAGATATGTATTCTATATATTTAGATATGCATGTTTTAAGCGATGCATTATCTTTGTGTAGTGGGGTAGAATTTACATCTTTAAAAGATAATATAAATGATTTAATAGATGATATTCTTGCGAGAAAGTTTGATAAGACTAACGAAAATGTTAAGTTGCACAATTTATTTATTGAAGATACTGTACCTGCATCAATTTCAAATATAATGCAAGAAATAATCGATGATGTTAAAGAACTTATTAAAAAACATACTCACCTTGTCACTGATGATTTATTAGATTTTTTTTATCTAATTAATTCTTTCTATTACCTTGCAACTTTATTAGACGATGAGATATTAAATCCGTGTTTTATGTTTTATTACGAAATCAAAGATGATGAAGTTACAGGTTTAAGGATAACAAATTTGAATTCAACTCCTTTGATCAAGTTAGGAACAGATTTATTTGATTCAACAATCTTTTTTTCAGCAACATTATCACCTAAAAACTACTATATCGATCTTTTAGGAGGAGAAATCAATGATGAATCAAATAGATTGATTTTAAAATCACCTTTTTCCAAAGAAAATAGAAGAGTGTTCACCAACACAAAAATTTCATTATTTTATAAAGATAGAGATGCAACTCTTTATGATGTTTATTTAACTATAAAAACAGCTATAAAAGTAAAACGTGGAAATTATTTTGTCTTTTGTCCCAGTTTTGAATATTTAAAAAAATTAAAAAACTTCTTTGATCAAGATAATTTAATAGATACTAATGTCATCTACCAAGATAGATATATGAATGATGAATCACGAAGAGAGTTTTTAGATTCTTTTTACAGTCAAGACGACCATACTACAGTAGGTATATTAGTATTAGGTGGTATTTTTTCAGAAGGCATCGATTTAGTAGGTGATAAACTGATAGGCTCGATCATAATTTCAGTCGGTTTACCTCAAATAAGCTTCGAAAAAGATTGTTTGAAAAATTACTACGATATTCAAGAAGAAGGAAATGAAAAAAAAGATTCTCAAAAAGGATTCAAATACGCATATAATTATCCGGGTATAAATAAAGTTTTACAAGCCGCTGGTAGAGTCATCAGATCCGAAAATGATAAAGGCTTTATGTTATTTATAGACACTAGATATAGATATTCTCTTTATAAAGAAATATTTGATGAAATATATCCAGATAGAATTGATTTAAAATCAAATGCCCAATTAAAATTAGAACTTATAAAATTTTGGAAGGAGAACGACAAATGAACATAGATAAATCCCTTATTAGAAATTTCTGTGTAGTTGCCCATATTGATCACGGAAAATCCACCCTTTGCGATAGAATATTAGAAAAGACTGGAGCTGTAGAAATCAGAGATTTACAGCCACAACTTTTGGATGATATGTCAATAGAAAGAGAAAGAGGAATCACCATCAAACTAAATGCTGTCACTGTAAATTATAAAGCAAAAGATGGAAAAAATTACATGTTCAATTTGATAGACACTCCTGGGCATGTGGATTTTACTTATGAAGTAAGTCGTTCTTTAAGAGCTTGTGAAGGTGCTATTTTGGTAGTTGATGCCACCCAAGGCGTTCAAGCTCAAACCCTCGCGAATGGTTATTTAGCAATCGATAATAATCTGAAAATATTACCAGTTATAAATAAAGTAGATTTACCATCAAGCAATGTCGAAAGATGTCAATTAGAATTAATAGATACGTTGCAAATCGATCCGGATAAATGCGTATGTGTATCCGCAAAAACTGGTGTTGGAGTTGATGAGTTATTAGAACATATCGTCACCGAATTACCTTCTCCAACAGAAGATAGTAATGCTCCTTTAAAAGCTTTGATATTTGATTCAAAATTCGATAGTTATCGTGGTGTTATTGTCATGATAAGAATTTTTGAAGGAACCGTTAAAGTTGGTGATTCAATTAGGCTCATGCACGAGAATAAAATCTACCAAGTAACTGAGCTTGGTATTCGTACGCCAAAAGAAGTTAAAGTTAATTCATTAGAAGCTGGACAAGTAGGTTATTTAGCTGCTTCTATCAAAAACATCAAAGATGTCAATGTAGGTGATACTATCACATCTAATTTAACTCCAACTGCGGAACCATTTGTCGGATTTAGAAAATCACAACCGATGGTATTTGCTGGTCTTTACCCATCAGATAATAAAGACTTTGAAAATTTACATAATGCTCTTGATAAACTTTCTTTAAATGATGCAGCATTAGTTTATGAGCCTGAAACCTCAGTAGCTTTAGGTTCAGGTTTCCGTTGTGGTTTTTTAGGATTGTTACATATGGAAGTCATTCAAGAAAGACTTGAAGATGAATATGATTTGGATTTAGTTTGCACAGCACCAAGTGTCGTCTATGAAGTTGATTTCACCGATGGAAGTCATGTCATGATTCAAAATCCTGCCGAATTCCCTAAAGATCGTACAAAGATAAAAAAGACAGCCGAACCATTTGCTAAGGTAGAAATAATGACTCCAAAAGAATATGTTGGAAACATCATGACCTTATGCCAAAACAAACGTGGAGAATATGAAGTGATGGATTATTTTGATGAAACCAGAGTTAAATTGGTTTATAAAATGCCATTATCAGAAATTGTTTTTGATTTCTTCGATAAACTCAAAAGTGTTTCTCAAGGCTACGCTTCTCTTGATTATGAAGTCATCGGATATGAAGTCAGCGATGTTCAAAGAATGGATATTTTATTAAATGGAGAATGTGTCGATGCTCTCACTACAATTGTCTTTTCAGGAACAGCTTATAATAGAGCT
The DNA here is from genome assembly GCA_963653505.1 of uncultured Prevotellaceae bacterium. Lineage (GTDB taxonomy): Bacteria > Bacillota_I > Bacilli_A > RFN20 > CAG-288 > Enterosoma. The sequence continues at coordinate 24,206 of CAVJWL010000016.1, read as the reverse complement.
AGAGCAGTTGTTGATAAATTAAAAGATGTCATTCCAAAGCAACAATTTGAAATACCAGTTCAAGCCTGTTTTGGAAATAAAATTATTGCGAGAAGTGATATCAAAGCAGTGAGGAAAGATGTCTTAGCCAAATGTTATGGTGGTGATATCTCAAGAAAGAAGAAACTTTTAGAGAAGCAAAAGAAAGGTAAAAAGAGAATGAAAGAATTTGGTAAAGTTCAAGTTCCACAAGAAGCCTTTATTGCTATGCTCACAGTTGATGATGCTCCAAGCAAATAATTTTAGTAAAAAAATAGTATTTTGTAGTATAATTAAATCGTATGACACCATTAGAAGAAGGAAAAAAATTCACTGAAGAGGTTTATGCCTCTAAAGATGAAGTTCAAGCATATTACAATGTTGAAAACATAGGTTCTTATTGGAACCATATAATTTCATATCGAAGTTTTTTTGACTATCAAACCATTCTCAAAAATATAGATGGAAATAATTTTAAAGTTTGTTTGACAAACTCATTAACTTCAAAAGCTTATAAGCTTCAACTTGATTTAATAAGTGACTTGCTTGAATTTATAACTTTACCTGTTGAAAAACAGAATAAAATTTTATTAGATCGAAAAAATAAATCGCTTCAAGCTGTTTGTAGATTCAATCATATTAAAGAACCAACTCAAGACATACTGGATAGAATATCATTAAATAAAATGGAAAGCATACCAACATCACTTTTTGTTCCCGATGCTTATTCTAAAACATATAACGATAATTATTTTTTACATGGATTAAGTATTGATGATTTAGAAAAAATAAGTAAAGGTTGTGCAAGTCAATTAGAAAGTGATGAAGTTGCTTACCGTAAAAACAAATATAGTGATTTAAATAATCCATTAAATATATCTGACTGTTTAAATATTAAAGCTCTGTTATTAAATCTAAACGAATATTTAAATGATAACAACATTCCTTTGATATTAAGAGCCTTGACAATTCCTTTTGCTTTCTCATATATCATACCATTTGAATATTTTTACGAAGAATGTGCAGCCTTGACTGCTAAAAATTTTACTTTCTCTTTTGGATTAAAGACAGTTGGTTTTTTATTAGATTTTGAATCGATAGCATTTAGTAAAACCGTTTTTAAATATATGAAAAAAGCTCAAGAAAATCTAGACTTAACCTACTATTTAACCAAAGTATTACCTTATATTATCGAAGATGAAAAAAATATACGTTCGCTCATCCAAAAAACAAAAAACGAAAAAGATTTAAAAGAAGATAGCATTTCCGATGATGAAAATGTAGAAACAGCACTCCCTGTGTTTCCAATTGCAAGAAACAAAGATAACATTGAAGATACTGCAAAAAAATTAAGAGAAATCTATCCTCAATTAAAGAAAAAGGAAGCTCATTTTTATGCAAGCCACTGTACAATTGGTCTAAGATATACGATTGAACAGTTCAAAGAAGAAGAACATACGGTATATGAAACTGCTCGTACAAGTATGGAATCTCTTGCCAAAAAGGGATTCTATAAAAAAGAACAGTATAAAAATAAATTTGTATATACACCAATTCCTCAAAAGGAGAAAATATAATGAACCCCTATTTATTAGTTTTGTTAATCACCTTAGGTATAGTTTTGATTGCTGTTTTAATAATAGTTTTATTTCCAAAATTTCATACAGCTTTTCATGAACAAAATGAAAAAACAAATGAAGAAATAGCTAAAGATGAAGTTAACTCAATGATCTATGAACCTGAAAAACATGATTCACAATTCAAAAAAGAAATTGCAAAAGATAATTTTGCGAAAGTCTTAGCAAAGAAAGAAAAAGAATTGAATATCATTTTTACTGAAGAAGATATTGATTCTCTTTTCATACAAATGAAACAAGATAAAATCGATGATTTAAAATGATAGAATCATTATATATTCACATTCCTTTTTGTGATAATATTTGTTCTTATTGTGATTTTAGTAAAGTTTTAACAAATGCTGTTGATGAAGGAGATTATATCAACCAATTAATAGAAGAAATTAATTCTTATAAAATCCCAAATAATTCTCTTAAAACAATTTATATAGGCGGAGGAACGCCTTCAGCTTTATCAGCCGAAAAATTGCGAATTCTTTTATCACATTTGCATTCTCGTTTTTCTAATGTAGAAGAATTTACTATGGAAGCAAATCCAGAATCTTTGACAGAAGAAAAGATTAAAATCCTAAAAGAATTTGGAATAAATAGAGTTTCTCTTGGTGTACAAACTTTAAATGATAAATTATTAATTCTTCTAAATCGTAAACATACTATTTTAGATGTACAAAATTGCATCTTAAATTTAAAAAAGTATTCAATAACAAATTTCAATTTAGATTTCATTTACGGAATTCCGGGATTAACACTTAAAGATATCCAAAATGAATTTGAATTCATCCAAGAATTTAATCCAACCCATGTTTCTTTTTATTCTTTACAAATCGAAGAAGGAACTATGTTTTATATAAAACATATGAAACCAAGTGATGATTCTGTTATGAGAGACCAATATGATTTTATAAATGAAAATTTACTAAAATTAGGTTATTATAGGTATGAAATCTCAAATTTTTCAAAATCAGGCTTTCAATCACTTCATAACAAAACATATTGGAAAGATAATCAATATTATGCCTGTGGTGTCTCCGCTTCTGGTTATATAGAAAATAAAAGGTATACAAATACTAAATCTATTACAAAATATATGAAAGGTAAAAGAATCCAAGAAGAAGAGTACATAAATAGCCAAGAATCTGAATTTGAATTCTTGATGTTAAACTTAAGATTATCGGAAGGTTTTGAAATTGACAATTTTAACACTCGCTTTAAAAAAGATTTCTTAACTGAATATGCAGATGAAATAGAATTATGCAAAAATGACCTTATAATTGAAAATGGAAGAGTAAAAATTCTCGAAAATAAGCTTTATATAATGGATTCAATCCTATTAAAATTACTCAAAAATATATAAATACCATAAATACTGCGTTTGTTATGCAGTATTTTTATTTTTTCCCAAAATAATGATTTTAAAAATTTTGCAATCTTTATTCTCTTTTAATTCCTTTAATTTCCCCTATAAACTTTAGGCGAAAGGAATTAAAAATGTATGCTTGATTTTAGTGATGATATTTTTGTTGATTTAGAAGATGGAAAGACTTATACAGAAGAAGAAAAAGATGAAATTATCTTAAATAATATTTTGAAAAGCAACGATAAAATAGCAAAAAGAGCTATGAATATTGGTACTCTGTACAGATTAATAATTAAAGATTTATATGATATCGACCCTGTTTCCAGCTTTCAATTTATGAAAACTTTTGAAAATATTCCAGATTTAAAAAGTATATCCTTTTTAAATTCAGCAAAGAATTTTCAAGAGAAAGCCGAAGAAGTTTCTTTTCTCACTGCTATTGTTTTTAGTTTAAATACTCTACCAAGAGATGAAACAGATGTATTATGGAAATCATTCTTTTATAATTGTAAAAAGAAAGAAAATAAAACATTTTACTCAAAAAGTACTTTTTATAGATTGAGACATAAAGGTTGTATATATTTAGTAACGATGACTAATTCAAATTATTTAAAAGTTGTTAAAAAAAGAGAACTTAAAAAATGAGCATTAAAGAGCATATAAAGGAAAATATGTGGGAAATTGGGAGCTTTATTATATTATCGATTTTGCCTTTTTTGTTATATGAAAATCTAATTTTAAAAATTTTTGTTTTCATTTTAACAATAATCTTTTCTTTTTTAATTTATTATTTGAGTTATCATGTCGAATTAAAGAACATTAAGTTTTTAGTTTCATTAAAATTTTTCTCATCATATCTTCTAAAAATAAATGATGGAAATAGTTTAAAAATCAGTTATGAGTCTTCAATAAAACCTTTGATCACATACTATGATATTTTATCATTTGAGAAGATTATGGAAAACATCAATTGTCCATATGATTTAAAAAAATATGCAACTTTTTTCGTTTATACACTAGAAAAAGAAAAGAAAAACGAAGCTCAATTACCTAATTATATTCCATTACAAGAAGATGTAGATGAAACAATTGATTGCATAACAAAAAAGATAGCTAAAGCTAAAAAAGAAAAAATATGTTCATTAGTGCTTGTACTATCATTTGGTTTGCTTGTTATTTTAATCAAAAGCTTTTACCCATCTTTTTCTTTTAAAATAACAAATTCTAATTTAAAATACATTTTAATGTTTTTAGAAATATTAATAGTACCTACAATTGAATATATTTATATTTCAAATATAGAAAGAGCAAATAAAAATGTTTAAATTTAAGACAAAAAAAGGAAATTTTAAAATAAAAGACGATAATTCTAAAAACAAATTCATCATCTTATCTGTCTTATCTTTTTCATTTGCAACAATAATTGGAATCATCTTATTTAAAAAATCAAATAGCGATATATTATGTTTAATAATTCCGATTTTTATTGTTTTTGATATATGGATGTTATTATCTAATAAAATAAAGGACCTTCTTTTAAAACAAGATAATGAAAAACTAGCAAAGCAATATTTGATGTTTTTTGAATTTTTTTATTATTATTCATCATTAGAAAATTCCTATTATTTAGGATTTAAAGAAGCTATTAACAGTTTAGAAACTTCAGAGATCAAAAATAAATTGATTGAATTTATTGAAGATGATACAAAAAAATCCTCATTGCCTTTTAAAAATGATATTCTACCAAGGCAAGATGAAATAATTGAACAATGTCAGCGTTTATTCTATTCAAAAGAAGAATTCAATAAAAATGATTCAGAAAAATTAAAAAAATTAATTTTCGAAGCAAAAAATAACTAAATAAAAAAGTTAGAAATAACAATTCATATTTGAAAAGTCATTTCTAACTGTTTTTTTATCTAGCTATAATTTGAGGCATTTGTAACATAGCATAATAGAATACGCTAGTAGCCTGTAAGAAGAATGCTGCAAAGGTGAAGAACATACCAATCGTTCTAAATCCTGTATTTTTCTTTTGGCCACATAAGAAGATAAAACCAAGGAAAGCAGAGAATGCACCAGCAATTACAGGATAGATGGCGACTTGAATATTACAAACATCAGAAGCAAGAACAGTATAATTACAAACTGGAACCCAGAAAACTAATAATAGAACAACTAAATTGAAATATCTAACAAGAATTGGATTCTTTTCGCTTTGCTTATAGTTTAAATAAACTCCAATACAACATAAGACAAAGGCAAAAGCAAGAAGAAGAATTCCTAATCCAGAAAAGACATTAGCTCTATACATAACATTTGGTCTCATCCAGATAGTTGCATATCCTAAACTTAATGTAAATAATGTCAAATAGAAACCAGAAATTACTAAGTTGTGTTCTTTAGCGTGATCTTTCTTTTCAATCCACTTAGTGTGATAGAACATTTCTACAACAATGAAATAGGTTAAACTGAGGAAAAAAAGAATCATTGCAATAAAACCTAAGAATCCATAACCACCATTTCCTGTGAAATTGTTTGTATCTTTTTTAATTCCGATAAGGATAAAAATAATCAAAGTAATCATCGAACCAACAGAACAGAAAGCAAGGAAATAACTTAAATATTTAACAATCTTATTTTCAACTTTTCCTAAGACTGGTAATTCTCTTCTTTTTAAAGCATCTTCTTTCTCTTTAAATGTTTGAAATCCCATATGTTGACTTGGATCATAATCTTGTTGAGTGAAATTGTTGTCAGCCATAATAACCTCCAATTGAATAGTGCGTTTCAAAACAATATTATATTGTTTTTTTTATTGAAAATAAATAATAAAGAATTAAAAATTGAAACTTTTTTCAAAAAAGGGGTTTCATCACTTTTTATCTTTATCAATGCTATTTGGTTTATAAAAAGCAGCGTTATCAAACCATGGAACTCTGGTAGTAAAATCACCTTCATTTGTGCCATCATAGCTACTTTTTAAACATTCCAATTTTGCATCTAAATCATCTAAAACATGCAAAACATAAGCTTCTCTTGTAAGTGTTTTTTTAGGAGAACCATATTCATATTCACCATGATGAGAAAGTATCATATGAACTAATACATCCAATTTTTCTTGGTTCATTTTTTCTTTTCTACCCTCTTCATAAACCATCATAGCACCAAGAGATATATGTCCGATCAAGTTTCCCTCTAATGTATAATTGACAACCATAAAACCACTGAGTTCTTTTACTTTTCCAATATCATGAAGAAGACTTGCAGAAATCAAATAATCAAGTGATAAATAATCATATCTCTTTTGGACTTGAATAGCCATCGAGCAAATACTTAACGAATGGAACATCAATCCACCCAAATATGCATGATGAACAGTGACAGCAGCTGGATATCTAGTGTATGAATCATAATAATTGTAAATGATAGTATGAGTTAAGCGTTTTATCTCATCATCTTTGATCATATCAAGATATTCATCCAATCTTTTCTTCATAGCTTGAATATCACAAGGAGCCTTAGGGACAAATTTTTCTAACTCTTCGATAGAGACCTCAACATTATCAACTTCGTTAATTCTTAGTTGAGGATGTCCTTTATAATTTTGCATTTGACCATAAATTCTGACAAGAGAACCAGGTTGCGTAATTTGAATATCTGAATCAGTAATAGCCCACATCTTGGCATCTAAAGTACCACTATTATCTTGCAAAACTAAAGACAAATAAGGATTTCCGTTTGTAGAAACAGCTTTTGTCTGTTGTTTGATCATAAAAACAGCATCAACTGGACATTCTTCTTTTTCAATCAAATCTTTAATCATGTAATAAATTCTCCTTCTCAATTTCTTGAATAATATCTGAATATTTAAAACCTTTATTAATCAATTTTGTTACCAATTTATTCTTCAATTCTTTATCCGAATATCCTTTGTTTTTCAAAGAATTATAGAATTCAACAATCTTTTTATTCATTAATATCTTTTCAGATTCAATATTTGAATTTAAATCAAATAAATCTGATGAATAAAATTCATCCATACAACTTTTAACTTGCTCATAAGAATATCCGTGTTGTAAACAATAATTGATCATCTTTTCTTTTCTACTTTTTAATGGAGTATTAGCATTTTTTCCGTTTAATTTTACAATTAAATTTAACGAAGAAACATAATCATTTGTTCTCAGTTTCAAAATATCATCTTTATTAAATATTTCGTCAGCAATTCCTTTTTGTTTTAATTTATATTTCAAATAATCAAAACTATAGCCTTTCAATTGCCCGCTTTCAATAAAATCAAAGGCATAAGAAGTATCATCGAGAATTCCGCTTTCGATATATTCCTTTAACAACGCCTCGATTGTCTTATCATCTAAATTAAATTTGCTTCTAACTTTGTTTTTTACTTCTTGAATTGTATATCTATTTCTACTTAAAACTGTTGAAAGATATTTTTTTGCTTTTATAAGCTTTTCTTCACCTAGAAGATTTAGATATTCATCTCTTGTAAGTTTCTTGTTAGGATATAAAAAATGATCAGCATAAGATGAAGTAGTCAATAAGATTTCTTCATCATTTATTTTTACGGCCACTAAACCTCTTTTTTGACCAACATCTTTTATTATATAACCATCATAATTTTTGTCTTTTTGCTCTTTGGTAGACATAACTTAATTCCTCTTTATTTTCATATTTAGTGATTGATTCATCGAATCCTAAATCTCTATATATTTGCTCTTCTTCTAAATAATGTCGACTTATAATCCCTTTTTCCTCAACAATTTTATTGATGAACATACCTAGATGATAAACTTGAGCATCTGTCAACATTTTTCTATTCTTCTTCAATTTTTTTAAGTCGTACAAATTTATGTTTGCAACAAGAGGTAAGCATCTTGAAACAGCATATTGCAAAGCAAATTTAGAAAGAATAGATAGATCTAAAATATGAATGACATCTAATTTAACCTCGTCAAAATTTGAAAATAATTTTCGTTTTTTTGCTCTATTTATACAAGGAATAAAACTAAATGGTGTATCTAGCACTGCTATTGTATGAGAAGAATAATTTTCCTTAGTATTAAAGCATATCAAATAAACTTCATTTCCATCCTTTTCGAAATCATCAAATAAAGGTTTTAGTTCATTATAATATTTTTTCGCATTTGGATGATTTAAATCAATTGCTAACCCTATTTTCATCATCTTGCCCTCCAATATCATCTAAAGAATAGTCTAATTCACTATCATCACAAGTCGTATGGCTTTCGGTGACGATAAATACACTTTTATCTAAATCAAAATCATAATTTTCATAATCTACATAATCAACAACAATCGGTGCATCTTTTGGGTGTTTCTTCTTGATTTTGATTCTCTTACGCTCTTCTTTTTTTATATTACGACTATTGATTCTATCAATTTCTTTTTCGGTTTCTTCTTGAATTTCTTTTTGCTGTAATGCCTTTTCAGTTTCGATTTCTTTCACTTCTTCGATAACTTTTGCAAGCTGCTTTTTTTGCTCAGATAATGTCAAAGTTTTATCATAATAATTTAAGTCTTTTTTCTTTTTTATCTGATCAAAATGATGTTTTATTTTCTTGATACTTCTTTCGATTTCTTCTTTAGATAAAACGACATCATCAACTTTATTTTTAGATTCAATCACAGTAGCTTGATAATTAGCAACTTCTAAATCATACATTGTAATTCCATTATCAACCTTGATTTTTTGTTTGCCATCTGATTTGTAAAATAAAAATACAAGACCACCAATGATGATAGGTAAATAGAAAGTCAAAAATCTCCACAACAAATTGCTAGATGATAAAAAAGACACATTCATATTTGGACTGCTTTGTTTGATGAGATATGAAAATATTGATTGATAAACAACTTCAGGAGCACCTGTTGGTATAAAAGTTGTGATCAAATTCAAATAACTAGAAGCAGAAAGAAGAGGTAAATAACCTATAGAAATCACATCCACATCCATACACCACAAGGTAAAAAATGGAATCGAATTTGTTATTAATTGACGAATGAATCCGACAGTGAATGTAACAAAAACTAACTTCTTATGATTTAAAAGTCTTTTAAATTCAATTCGGTAGGTAGTTATTTTTAAAACACATTCTCTACGATATTCATTCACATCTTTTTTAATATGAAATAACTTTATAAAAAATACAGCAATATCAACTAAAAAAGAATGGAATTTCTTCGATAAAGAGAATAACAAAATCAACAATAAAAATAAAAAATCGATAACAAACCCGAGGATTGAAATATAAAAAATTGGTAAACCATTTAACAAATCCAATGGAATATCTTTAACAAAAGGATATCCGATAAATATAAAAACAAATGAATAAATAGTCAAAGTTAATTGATACATCAAAAAATTCATTGTGACAATACTAGCAGCATGATATGATTCGACTTTTTGTTTGCAAAGTGTCACTGCCTCAATGAGATGTCCACCAGCTTTATTGAAAGCAGAAAAACAAGAACTGATGATTGAGCAAATGAACCCATCGGTAAATTTATAATTTTTCTTATATATTCTAGAAAATAGTGAAATTATAATTCCATCAAAAATAGGCATCAAAAGAGACATGAACAAACAAACAAAAAAAGGAACCAATTCGATATTTAATAGTTTTTTAAATGTACCAAAAAAATCATCTTTCAATACATAATATAAAGCCAGTCCTGTTATTGTTATAAACAGGACTGCTTTGATTGATTTCTTTATAATAACACCTTTTTTGCTTGTATTTTCAGTTTCCAAAGATTTCATTTGATGAAACCCCATATGATTTAAAGCTTAGATGTGACTAATGAAATTCTACGCATAACCTCATCTTTGCCGAGAATTTTTAAAACATCATATAATTTTGGAGATTGAGTAGATGCACAAACAGCAATTCTAATCAAAGAAATAGCATCGGCATACCAGCCATTGTAGTTAGAAGGATTTGCTTTATAAACTTTTCTATCATCAGCAAATCCATGTTTACTTCCTAAAACCTTCATAGAAGCAAACCATGTGGATTCATCTTCTTTAAGATCAAAATTATTTGCAAAATCACTTAAAAACTCTTTGATGATATCTTTAGAAATAAACTCATTAAATGGTAAAGCCGTATTAGAAACTAAAGAATCAAATTTATCGTTATAGAAGAAAGCAATCTTATTCGCTACATCAGAAAATTTCTCGTAATCTTTACGAGGCTTTGCTTGTTCTCTTTCAATATTGATAATATCAGCAAACTTTTCTCTATCCCTATCAATGAAATCTTTTAATTCAGGACTATAATATTTTGCCCAAGCATAAGCTTCATCTGTAAACTCATCTTTTGTCATCAAACTCAAAACTTCTTTGGAGATATTAGCAAGTTTTGGCATATCAAATAAAGCGCCATCAAGAGAAAATTTTTCAAAGGTCAATTTGAAATCCTTGATATCGCCTTTAGGATTTGCCATCATCCAAGCTTCAAAATCAGAATTAGCAATGGTCATCAAATATTTGATAATACCCATTTTTGGATATCCTTCTTGTAAGAAGAAACTGACAGCTGCTTCAGGATCTTTTCTCTTAGAAAGTTTTCTCTTATTTCCAGTATCTTTGTCCGTGACCATAATAACTGGTAAATGAGCGTATTTTGGTGCTTTCCATCCCATAGCTTCAAAAAGTTCTAAATGGATTGGAAGTGAAGAAATCCATTCTTCACCACGAGTGACAAGAGTTGTTCCCATATAATGATCATCAACAAGATGGGCAAAGTGATACGTTGGAAGTCCATCGCTTTTTAAAATGACAATATCTTGATCATTTTCTGTTAAATCCATATCGCCTCTTATTTCATCATGAGCTTTGATATGATTGAGATGATTTCCTTTAGATTTAAAACGGATGACATATGGTTTTCCAGATTTTATTAATTCCATAGCTTCTTCAATTGTCAAATGACGGCATCTAGCATATTGACCATAATATCCAGGGATCACTTTGTTAGCTTCTTGAACTTGACGCAATTCATCAAGATCCTCTTTAGTACAAAAACAAGGATAAGCTCTACCTTTTTTGATCAATTCTTTGATGACAACCTTATAAATTTCTGCTCTTTTACTTTGAACATATGGGGCATAATCACCTTCTTCATGATCACCAAAATATCCTTCATTTGCAACAATATCAAATCTCTTCAATTGATTGACTAAATCAAGACCTGTACCAGCAATTTCTCTTTTTTGATCTGTATCTTCTAGTCTAAAGAAATAAACCCCATCAGTTTGTTGAGCAAATTTATGAGCAATCATTGCGGTAAATAAAGAACCAGTATGTAAAAAGCCTGTTGGAGAAGGAGCAAAACGAGTAACTTCAGAACCTTCTTTTAAAGTTCTAGGTGCATATCTTTTATCAAGATCTGCAATAGTTTCCTTAACATCAGGGAAAATCAATTCTGCTAATTGTCTATTTGTAGCCATATTTCAATAATCCTTTCATTAAATAATTAACTATAAAACTAAAATTTGTAAACTTATAAATCTAATGGTTTCCGGTGGAATCTTCCAAATACTTGATTTATTTCTATAATAGTGAAAAAAGAATTTGGATCAACTTTTTTTACAAGCTTAGCAGCCTGTTTTTCTTCAGATTTAGAAATGACCATATAAACCATATAATTCTTATTACCTGAGAAAGCACCTTTACTTTCAACAGTCGTTGCACTATGAGGGAAGGCGCGAACTAAAACAAGAGGCAACCTTTCATCTGTAGTGAAAATTTGAATTTCAACTTTTTTATTCTTTTGATTTAAAATATCCAGTGTCTTTGAAGCAACAACAGAATACACAATTGTATATAATGCAAGTGTGATTACTGTGCTATTATCTTGAGTATTCCATTCTGGATGGATGGAATGACCCATAATTGAGAAAACGACATAAAGAAGTACGATTGAGGAATTGATAATCATAAAATATTTTCCGACAGAAGTGGATTTCTTCTCTGAAAAATACATACTTATGATATCAGAACCTCCACCACAACTTCCGACAATCATAGCTAAACCAGAAGCTATACCTGTAGTCAAACCACCGAACATAGATCTAGCAAGAGCATCCGAGTAAACATTAACAACCATTCCGATAAAACTATCAGGAATAATTTGAATAAATAACGATGTAAAGCCAACATTAAGCAAGGTGAAAATAGTAAATTGTTTTGTAAGCTTTTTCCAAGAGAGGATGAAAAGAGGAATATTGATTCCAAAATATAGAAGGGAAATTAACAAACTTTCAATATCAGCTCCATTACCGAGTGCACTCAAATTTATAAACATAGATATAAATTTAACAATAACTTGTGAGGCACCAGAAGCTCCACCGGATATCAAATGACTTGGAGATTTGACATCATAATCTGTAATCTTAGGATAAATTATTATCCCTTGTTTCTCTGCTTGAGAACTTTTTAAAGCTTCTTGTTGTTTCCAAATTTCAACGGTTCCAGATGGTGGATTGATAAAAGCTTTAAAGCCGAAAGCAAAGATAAAGCCCGAAACAAGTTCAACGATTGTAATTCCAATCCATAAAAGCCATCTTTTCAATTTTGGATGATCAATAAGGTATTCTTTAATAGGTTCTGTTCGTTTTTCAATGAAATTCATAATTTTTTCTTTCTAAATGCTTATATATTCTAATATTTTAATGCTAAACTTTAAATAAAAATTTTCATAATTTATAAGATAAATAAATAATATGTTTTTTAATGTAAATTTACAATAAATTTAAATTGAAGTATAATAAATAAGCCATAAAAGGAGGTTATGTTTTTATGAGCATTGAAGAAAAAATTTTAAACGGATTTAAATCAGTTTTTGGAAGTGAAGGTGATATAAGGGGATATGTTGCTCCTGGAAGAGTTAATCTTATAGGTGAACATATCGATTATAATGGTGGCCATGTCTTCCCTTGTGCTTTAACTGTAGGTAATTATGCCGTTGTTAGAGAAAGAACAGATAGAAAAATTAGATTCTATAGTGCAAATTACAAAAAAGGTGGCATATATGAAACTTCATTAGATGATTTAGTTTATTCTAAAGAGGCTTTTTGGACAAATTATCCAAAAGGAGTCATGTGGACATTTGAGAAAAACGGATATAAATTAGATCATGGGTTTGATATTTATATCTTTGGCAATATTCCAGGATCTGGATTATCATCATCTGCAGCTATGGAAGTTGTCATCGCAGTTATGTTGAGAGATTTTTACCATTTCGATGTTGATGGAATAGAAATTTCTAAAATGACCCAATATTCTGAAAATAATTTCAACAATATGAATTGTGGTATTATGGACCAATTCGCTTCAGCCATGGGTAAAAAAGATATGGCCATTCTTTTGGATTGTGCAACATTAAAATATGAATATATTCCTTTAATTCTCAAAGGATATAAAATCGTCGTTATCAATTCAAATAAACCACATTCACTTGCATCATCTCATTATAATGATAGAAGAAAAGAATGCGAATATGCCCTTAAGTGCATTAAAAAATGTAAAAATATCAATAATCTTTGCGAATTATCACCTAAAGAATTTGCTGATCTTTCCAGTTGTATCACTGATTCTACATGTAAAAGCAGAGCTTTCTTTGCTGTCAACGAAGAAAATAGAACAAAACTCGCTGTTGAAGCTTTAAAGAACAATAACATTGAATTATTTGGCCAATTGATAAATGAAAGCGGTGATGGACTTCGCTATGACTACGATGCAACTTGTTTTGAAATTGATGCATTAGTTGATGCTGCAAGAAAACAAAAAGGATGTGTTGGCAGTAGAGAAACTGGTGGTGGATGGGGTGGAAATACCATTTCCATAGTTAAAGATGAATATGTTGAAGAATTTAAGAAGAATGTCGCTGAAGAATACGAAGCCAAAACAGGTTTGGTTGCTGGTGTACATGAATTAGAAGTTGGCGATGGCGGAAGGAGAATTTTCTGATGAATTCAATCGATATAGATTTAGAAATTTCGAAATTAATTCAATATAGTCTTGATAAACGATTGATTGAAACCGAAGATAAATATTACACAATCAATAAAATTTTAGATATTTTAAACCTTGATGAATTCAAAGAGAAAGAAATAACATCAAAAGATATTGTTTTAGAAGATGTATTGAAAAATATATTAACTTGGGCTATTGAAAATAACCTAATTGAAGATTCAATCGTTTACAAAGATTTATTCGATACTAAAATTATGGGTGCTTTGACATCTACTCCAAGTGTAGTAAATAAAAAATTCTATTCTTTATACAAAAATGAAGGAGCTGAAAATGCAACTTCCTGGTTTTATAAATATTGTAAAGATGTAGATTACATCAGAGAATATCGTGTCAAAAAAGATTTGGGTTGGAAAACAAAATCTATTTATGGCGACATCGATATAACCATCAACTTAAGTAAACCAGAAAAAGATCCAAAAGCTATTGCTGCAATGAAAAATGCTGCCCAATCAGCCTATCCAAAATGTCAATTATGCAAAGAAAATGTTGGTTATAGAGGAAGAATAAATCATCCAGCAAGAGAAAATTTAAGAATTATTCCTCTTAATCTCGATGGTGATGATTTCAATTTCCAATATTCACCATACAGTTATTACAACGAACATTGCATTGTTTTCAACAGTGAACACATTCCAATGGCCATCAATGACAAATGTTTCAAACATTTAGTTGATTTTGTAAAACAATTCCCACATTATATGCTTGGTTCTAATGCTGATTTACCAATAGTCGGTGGTAGTATTCTTACTCATGATCACTATCAAGGAGGAAGTTACATTTTTCCAATGTTTTTAGCTAAAGAAACAAGAAAATTGAATTTTGAAGGATTTTCAGATGTTGAGTGTTCTACCATTTATTGGCCATTAAGTGTCATAAGAATTAAAAGCTCTAATGAACAATCTTTAATAAAGTTAGCAAATAAAATATTGGATTCATGGCGTGTATATAGTGATGATACAAATGGAATATACGCCTTTACTGATGACGTTCCACATAATACAATCACTCCAATTTGTCATAAACAAAATGATAAATATGTATTAGATTTAACTTTGAGAAACAATATTACTACTGAGAAATATCCATTAGGCGTTTTCCATCCACATTCCGAATATTGGAATATCAAAAAAGAAAATATTGGTTTGATTGAAGTCATGGGTAGAGCTATTTTACCTTCAAGATTGAAAAATGAACTCAATGAAATTAAAGAATGCTTACTAAAGAATGGTGATATCAAAGATAACGAAAACATTGCCAAACATAGCGATTGGGTCAATAGCTTTATTTCAAATTACAAAATCACCCCTAATAACATTGATGAAATCCTTAAAGCTGAAGTCGGAAATACATTTGTAAAAGTCTTAGAATGTTGTGGTGTTTTCAAGCAAGATAAACAAGGTCAAGAAGGATTAGATAATTTTGTAAAATTCGTTAACAAACGTTAAATTATGTAAACAGTTTTTTATAGAATAAAAATTATTTTGTTCTTATAAAAAACTGTTTTTATTTAAAAGCTAAAAATAAAGCAAATTTAAAACATTTATTTGTGGTTTTATCTACTCAAGAAAATGTAATTTTGTTATAATTTTTATGTATATTTTTAATGGAGGCATTCAATATGAACGAAGAAGAAAGATTTGATAATAATAATGAATTAAATAATAGCGAAAATGTAGAAAATGAAGTCAAAAATGATAGTGTTGAAGCTGAAATAGCTACCAAGGAAGACACGAACAAGCCACAACAATTAGATGAAATTAATGGTGATTATAACCGCAAAAACGAAAATAACACCAATGCTAATGCATTTTATAAACCGTTAACATATGTGAATGATGGTACAAGAACAATTGATGAAGATATCGAAAGAATTCGTAAATCAAATATGTCTAAAATGAATTCTTCAAAAATCTTTGATATCATCTCATTGGTCGTTATGATAATCGCTTTTGCAGGTGTTGTTCTAATCACTTTATTAAATAAGTCAGGAAATAAGGCCTTAACTTATTCTGTAGTTGGTGTAGCAATTGCCTTAGTATTAGGTTGTTTTTTCCTTTCGAGTTTATTGAATAAAAAGAAATCCAAAGTTGTTAATGAATATTTAGACCAATACGAAGATGCTACTTATAGCTATGTCTTTAGTGCAATTAATGTCACTAAAGGTGAATACTGTCTTGCCGCAAAAATCGAAGACCTCGATGTTATCAATGCACATTATTTCAACACAATAAATGCAATCCAATCTAGAGCAGCTGTAATAGGTAAACGCAATGGCTTAGATTTCCATGGTGCTGAAGTTGCAGTTTCAATTCCTAGTGTCGCATACACTGTTTGCAACTCTAAGCCTGAAGATTTGATCAATCTGGATGGAAGCACATATAATGCTCAAACATGTGAAACAATGACTGGAACACAAGAATTTGCTACCAAAGATATGACTGCAATTGATTTAAATGTTGCAAGTGATTTACAAGGAAATAAAAAAGTTCAAAATAAGAGAGAAAAAGATATCTATAAAGCTACTCATAAGACCAACCAACCATCAGAAACTTCTACTGGTTTCTTTGGAAAGTTTTTCGCTTATGATATGAAGGTTCATTCATCAGAAGCTTTGATTATTTCTTTCATGGGCGATAAAGAATATACAGTTTTACCTGATTATTTAACTGGATACCAAGCAATTAAAGTTCCAGGACTTCGCTCTAATATCGTAGTATATGCTACCGATATTAAATCAAGCGCTGTATTCTTCGATGAAACTTCAATTAAAATTTTAAATGAAGTTACACCTGATTATACTGTTCAATCTGCTTTCCTCAGTGTCAATTCTTATGGTACAAAAGTTGGTGTTACATTATCAGATGAAATTATGTCTTTACCGATTAAAGAAATGAAGCATATCGGAACATTTGATTCTTATAAAAACGCCGTCGCTAATCTCTTTAAATTTGTAGATTATATTGATGAAAAGAGAATGAAATAAATGAAAAAATCTGAATTTTATTCTAATTCTAATGAAAAAACAAAAGAAATAGCTATAAATCTAGCAAAAACATTAAAAGGTGGAGAAGTTATCTTAGCCTCTGGACCTATGGGTTCTGGAAAGACTGCCTTTTGCCAAGGAATTGGTAAAGGTTTAGGGATTACAAAAACTATCAATTCTCCAACCTTTAATCTTATGAAAGTTTATTCATCAAAATCATTTACTCTATTTCACATTGATTGTTATAGATTAGAAAATGCTGATGAAAAACAAAAAGATTTAGGATTAGATGAAATAATGGGTGATAAAAACACTATTTGTTACATCGAATGGCCAAATTTTGGTGATAAAACGATTTTAAATTATCATCCTATAATAAGATTGACCATTGATTATATTGATGAAAAAAATAGAAAGTTGGTAATTGAAGATGAAAGACAATAAAGAAATTTCATTATTTATAGATACTGCAACTAAATCATTAGAAGTTGGAGTAAAATTCGGTGATAAAGTTGTTATTTCGAAAGCTGAAGATAGTAAAAAAACATTAGAATTAACAAATTTAATTATTGAACAATTAGAAAAAGAAATGGATTTTGATTTGCAACAAGTTGATTCATTTTATTGTTTATTAGGTCCAGGAAGCAATACAGGAATTCGTCTTGGCTTGACAATTCCTAAAACTATTTTTGCTTTTAACCCAAAAATTAAATTATATGGTACTGATACTTTAAAAGTGTATTTGTACAATAATGAAAATTCAATAGCTGCCTTATCCGATAGAGGTGGAAACCTATTTATCGGTGAAATCAAGAATAATGAATTTATTTTGACAAAAATAGATAAAAAAGATGTCGATTCTTTGGATATAAATAAAGAAATAGTCATTGAATCATCTGATTCCGTTGCAAAAGCAACATTGCAAAAGTATAAAATCAAAAATATTAATGTTGTTGAACAAATGATTTTAGCAAAAGACATTTTTGAAGATTATTCCAATAAAGATGAAGAATATTTACCAATTTATTTTCAAGAAATATGAGAGTTTCAATTTGCAAATTAAAAGATATAGAAGAGATTTATTCGATTTCAAAAGATAGAATAATCGATTCAACTTTAAGTTCAGATGAGTTAAGTTATTATTGCATAAATCGTAATTTTGAAGTGTTTAAATTGCTAGATGATGATGAGAAAACTATTGCAGGATATTGTATAATACGAAATGCTGATCGAGAAGTTGAAATTGACGAAATTGCATTGAAAAAAGAATATGAAGGTAAAGGATGTGCAACTTATTTTTTATACATTCTTTTCCTTTATTTTAAAGATAAAAATGTAAGAAAAGTCTTTCTCGAAGTTAGAAGCAAAAATGCTCGTGCTATAAAACTATACTCAAAATTCGGGTTTATCCCTTATCGCCTAAGAAAACATTATTATTTAGATGATGATGCTCTCTGTTTAGTAAAGGAGCTGATTAATGACTGATGAAATTATTTTAGCAATAGAAAGCAGTTGTGATGAAACTGCTATCGCAATCTTGAAAAATGGAACTGAATTATTAGCTAATTCAGTTAATACACAAATTCAAGAACATCAAAAATTTGGTGGTGTATATCCTGAATTAGCAAGTAGATTGCATTTACAAAATATCACAAAAGTTTTGAAGTACACTTTATCATTAAAAGGATTTGATTTCAATTCTATCACACATGTTGCAGTAACTGGTGGTCCAGGTTTACCTGGAGCCTTACAAATAGGGAATATGGCTGCTAAAACAATTGCTAGCTACTTAAATGTTCCGATTATTTCTGTCCATCATTTAGCAGGCCATATCTATGCAAATGAATATGTTTCAAATTTTAAATATCCTTTAATTGCTTTGATTGCAAGTGGAGGTAATAGCGAAATTGTTCTATTAGATAAACCACTTAGTTTCAAAATCTTAGGTGAAACAGAAGATGATGCCATTGGAGAAGCCTTTGATAAAGTTGCAAGAGCACTTGGATTACCATATCCTGGTGGTGTTATGATTGATAAAATATCTCAAGATAGTAATATTGAAACTTTTAAACTACCTTATCCAAAAGTTGGTGGATATAACTTAAGCTATTCTGGTTTGAAATCACATCTTTGCAGATTGATAGAGAAAGAAGAAAAAGATTCTGAAGGAAAATTACCGATAGAAAAAGTCAAGAAATATGCTAAGAGTACTGAAATTGCTTTTATCAATCAACTATTAGATAAAGTAGAAAAAGCAGCTAAAGATTACAATATTAAAGAAATTGTTATTGGTGGAGGTGTTTCTGCTAACTCTTATTTACGAACCGAAGTAAAGAGAAGATTCGACGCCAATCAATTTGATGTTATGATACCACCATTATGGTGTACCACTGATAATGCAGCTATGATAGCAAAGGTCGCTCATCATATGATTGAACTAGGATTAACTACTGATTTAAATTACACTACCGAACCTAATAGAGATTTGGAACTAGAAGGTGTTAAATAAAGGAGAATACTATGGATTTAGATGAAAAATTTGATGCAAAATATATATACGAACATTTAAATGATGAAAAACTCGAAGGATTAGCAATAACTTTAGGTGGTTATGTTAAAACCAACAGATTTATGGGTCAAGTTGGATTTTTAACTATCAATGATGGTTCTTGTTTCAAAAATATCCAAATTGTCTACACAAATAAGGATTATGATTCAATCAAAACTGGAGCAACAATCAAAGCTACTGGTAAATTGCATCTTTCACCAGAAGCAAAACAACCATTTGAATTAGATGCCGATGAAATCATTCTCGTTGGGGATGTAACCGAAAGTTATCCACTTCAAAAGAAGAAAACAAGTTTTGAATATTTAAGAACCATCCCTCAATGGAGAATGAAAACCAATACTTTCAATGCTGTTTTTAGAGTAAGATCAACTTTAGCCTATTATATTCATCAATATTTTCATGAAAAAGGTTATATGTGGATTCATACTCCTTTGATTACTGCTAACGACTGTGAAGGGGAAGGTCAAGTTTTTGATGTTGTTGCAGATTGGAAAAAACCAGAAGAATATTTTAATAAAAGCAATGTCCATTTAACAGTTTCTGGGCAGTTACATGTTGAACCATTCGCATTAACTTATGGTAAAGTATATACCTTTGGTCCAACTTTTAGAGCTGAAAAATCAAATACTACTAGACATGCAGCTGAATTTTGGATGATTGAACCGGAAATAGCTTGGGCAAGACTTCCAGATTTATGCAATATTGAAGAAGAATTCTTAAAATATGTTGTTTCTAAAACAATAAAAGAATGCGATCAAGATATTGAATTTTTCAATGCATGGGTTGATAAGGACTTAAAACAAAGATTAAGTGATTTTATAAACAAACCATTTACAAGAGTAAAATATAGTGATGCTATCGAAATACTTAAGGAAGCAGTTAAAAACGGCCATAAGTTCGAAGTTTCAAATATTGAATTTGGTTTAGATTTAGGAAGTGAACACGAAAGATACTTGACTGAAGAAGTTTATAAAGGACCTATTTTCCTCACTGATTATCCAAAAGATATAAAAGCCTTTTATATGAAACAAAATGATGATAACAAAACAGTTGGTGCTGTAGATTTATTAGTTCCAGGAATTGGTGAATTATGCGGTGGAAGTGAAAGAGAAGCCGATTACGAGAAATTGTTATCTAGAATGAAAGAGCTGAATATGAACATTGATTTATATCAATGGTATTTAGATTTAAGAAAGAATGGTTCTATTCCACATTCTGGTTTCGGTTTAGGATTTGAACGTTTAGTTATGCTTGTTACTGGTATGCAAAATATCAGAGATACACTTCCTTATCCACGCTGTTATCATGATATGGAATTCTAAATATGGCTATTTTTTCTAATAAAAAAAGACAAGATAAAAGTGAAGAAAAAAAAGAGCTAACGGACCAAAAAGAATTTATTTCAAATGATAATATAAAAATAACCGTATCCAAAAATCACGAAGAAAATGGTGTAAAAGAAAAAAATAAAAATAATAATTTCATTAAATTTTTTACTTTATTCTTTTCATCACTTATGATTATTTTGACAATTGTTTGTTGCGGCTTTGCTATTTCAAATAAAACTTATTCAAAAAATGAAAATGATAGTTTTATTACCTTAACAAATAAAAACTATACTAATTCCAAATTGATTTATGATAAATTCGGAAAAGATAATCAAAATAAAATAAAAGATTATTCTTTAATCGGAACTAAGTTATTCATATCAGAATCAAAGATTGTTCCTGAATCACTTTCAAACGAGAGTTCTACAAAATGGACATCTAATGGTAATAATTTTGCTTTGTATAATTTAACAAATAATACAAGTGAATACCACAAAACTGATTTTGTTAATGAGAAATTTTATATCGATTTAGCTAATTGTGAAGAGGGTGATTATATCATTTATAATCAATCTTCAACAGGACAACCTTTGTCTATCAGTGAAATTAATCCCTATTCCATCAAGTCTAATGACTCTATCAATTTAACTTTTTATAGTCTTCCAAATAAT
This sequence comes from uncultured Prevotellaceae bacterium, assembly GCA_963653505.1. Lineage (GTDB taxonomy): Bacteria > Bacillota_I > Bacilli_A > RFN20 > CAG-288 > Enterosoma. The sequence goes on along the minus strand of CAVJWL010000016.1, from coordinate 2,560 downwards.
GATGGAACAAGAAAAAAAATTCGTTTTCGTAATAATAAGGTCTCTCCTTTTACAATTATAACTGTTTCTAATTTTGGGAAAGATTTACCAAATAATTATTATGATTGTGTAATTAGTAAAGAAATTTATAATTATTTAACTTTAGAAAAAAATCAAATTATTGAAAATGAATTAAATACAATTGAAAATCAAATATCTGATTTAAATTCGAAATCAGTTTATAAATATAAATTCGTAAAATCTTTAGATGAAATGAATTCTACAAACGCAGTTTATTCAATTTGTCTGAGTTCAACAATCGATTGTGAATATAAAACTTCCGTATTCATCTCTAAACAAAATTCAAATATCTTGACTGATACTTCATTAAAAAATTATGATAAAAATCCTGAAATAAGAGAAATTACTGGTTATTTAGATTGTGCGGGAATGAGTTATTATGATGTAATTGGAAATAACATAATTAGTTCAACTTCTTCAAATCAAATCGGAAAAGAATCATACATTTTAAAAGTAGATAATATTCTTGATTTAAATACAACTATTTCCAACTTCATTTCTAAAAAAAACTAGAGCAATAGCTCTAGTTTTTTGCTAATCACTTTTCTTCCTTTTTATATTTGTGACGAACATAGAAGGATAAGCAATCAATATCTGCAGGATGTACGTTTGTAATTCTACTAGCTTCTCCTAAATTTTTAGGTTTGAAGAGATTCAACTTTTCTCTAGCTTCCAAAGATAATCCATCTATATGCAAATAATCGATATTTTCATCTAATTCAAGGTTTTCGAATTGCTTTCTTTTTTCACATTCTTTAAGTTCTTGTTTGATATAACCTTCATATTTAATAGTAGTTTCAAGTTTAAAAGTTTGATCCTTTGATAATTCAGGTAAATAATCAACACATTTCCTTAAAGCATCATATGATACATTCTGTCTTTTCATTGTCTGTTTAAGGTTTTCGTTGCCACTTGGTTCTGGAAACCCTAAACTTTTAATATAGTCACGAATACTACTTTGTGTTCCTATTTGATGTTCTTCTAATAAAGAAATGCAAGATAAAACAGCATCGTTTTCTTTTTTTATTCGATTGTATCTTTCTTCATTAACTAACCCGATATCATGACCTTTAGAAATAAGTCTAACATCGGCATTATCATTTCTAGTTAACAAACGATACTCACTTCTACTTGATAATAATCTATATGGTTCATTAGTTCCTTTTGTTACTAAATCATCAATCATTATACCAATATAAGCTTCATCTCTATTTAAAATCAATGGTTTCTTATTTAAAATAGAAAGAGAAGCATTGATACCTGCAATCAAGCCTAAAGCAGCGGCTTCTTCATAACCAGAAGTTCCAGCGATTTGCCCACAAATATAAAGACCATCAATAGTTTTTACTTTTAATGTATGATCTAATTGCGATGGTTCAACTGCATCATATTCGATAGCATAAGCATATTTTAAAAATTCAGCATTCTCCAAACCTGGTAAAGAATGGACCATTTCAATTTGAACTTCTTCAGGCATAGAAGTTGAGAAACCTTGAACATATATACTATCAAAATGAATTGATTCAGGTTCCAAAAAGAGTTGGTGACGTGGTTTATTGGCGAACCTGACAATTTTATCTTCGATGCTTGGACAATATCTAGGACCCACACCTTTTACAATTCCACCATACATTGCTGAATCTTTCAAATGTTCTCTGATAATTTGATGAGTTTTCTCAGTAGTATATGTCAAATGACATTTGATCATATCTTTTTGTTGTAAAAATTCAGTAGTATCATAAGAAAAAGCGTTTTGGCCATCATCACCTAATTCTTCTTGTAGATTAGAGAAATCAATGCTTGACGGCTTTATTCTTGGTGGCGTTCCTGTTTTTAATCTCAATAATTTTAAACCATTTTTAGAAAGACAACCACTTAACCCATGTGTTGATTTTTCTCCATCTGGACCTTCTATTTTCTTTTTATGACCTCTAAGAGTGATAGACTCCATATGAGTGCCAGTCGCTAAAATAACAGCTTTAGCGCTGATGTATTCATTGGTGTCTAAAATAACTCCACAAACCTTATTATCTTTAATATCCAGGTCAGTTACCTCATGTTCAGAAATATCTAAATTTTTAACTTCTTTTAAATAGTTTTGAACGTTTTTAGGATAACCAATTTTATCTTCTTGAGCGCGAAAACATCTAACTCCAGGACCTTTAGATGTATTCAAAACTTTCATTTGTAAGATTGAACCAGGTAAATCTGCCAATTTTCCCATAATTCCGCCTAAAGCATCAATCTCTCTAACAACAATGCCTTTTGCAGAACCACCAATAGTAGGATTGCATGCAAGATTAGAAACCATATTAAAATTCAAACATAAAAGAAGGGTTTTTAAACCTAAAACAGATGCAGCATGGGCAGCTTCAACACCAGCATGACCCCCACCAACTACAATCACATCATAATTATTGCCTAAATTAAACATGATAATCTCCTGTTTCAAACAATTAAAAAAGCGGCAGCAAGCTATCTTCCCCAAAGGGTATTGTCG
>CAVJWL010000015.1:0-41558 GCA_963653505.1 uncultured Prevotellaceae bacterium | reverse complement strand
ATATATATAAAGACTTGAAATCTTTTTTGTTAGCATTTGAAGGCATTCATCAATATCAATCCTTTTACCTTTTTCGGTTGACATTTTCTAATAGTTTCAAGAGAAGTTCTGAAGGTGAATCCTGAAGTTAAAACATCATCAAAAAGGAGTACTTTTTTACCGACTAGAATCTTTGATTTGTCTGTCAAAGAAATATCATTTTTATCATTGGCTCTTTCGATGGCATTCAGTTTTTTTCTTTCATCATCATTTTCTTTTTTTAAAGCTAAACAATATTTTAAATCATAAACTTTGAGCATTTCTTCAAGATGAATGAATCCTCTTTTTGAATTTCTAGAAGGACTAGAAGGGCATGGGACAAAGATATAATTTGGAAATAAAACTTTTAATAATGGAATATAAACATATAGAAAGCATCGAGCTAGAGCTATGTCACCATACTCTTTATAATTCATCAACCATTTCTTCATTATTCCATCATATTCCCCTAAAAATAGTATGAAACATCCATCGATTTTCTTAATTGACAACTTTGTTTTAATTTGAGAAATACATTCATCACATAGGCCATAATCATTTTCGATCAATCTTCTCATTGAGTTCGTTTTAATTTCATTAAAACACGAAACACAAATCATGAGTGTATAACCTCTCTGTTATATCTATTTATCTCTTCAATTGAATTCATGACAGCCTCATTCATCTCTTCACCAATAAAATAAACCTTTCCCTTTGTAGCACCTATTTTTCTTCCAACTCTTCCTGCTATTTGTACTAATGTCGCTGAATTATAGATATCATCATCAGCTTTATAAACTATCACTTGTAAATCTTTGACAGTTACACCCCTTTCTAAAATAGAGGTTGTAACTAAATAATCCAAATCTCCATTTTTAAATCTTTCAATATCAACTTCTCGATTTGGTGACTCAGAACAAACAAAGCTGCCGTTAGAAACAAACATCGATAAAAAAGAAAAAAGATCTTGTCCGATAGAGATTGTCGGTGCAAAGACAAACACCGGTTTTTGTTTATTAATCAAACTTGTCAACAATCTCAAACATCTATATCTCATCAAGAATTCATTGGATGAGATAAATTCTGGAACTGGTAATTTTCCGTGATGATATCTTTCAAATAAGGTCACAACAATCCCGTTATCTTTTTTCACTTCATCTAAATCCTCTTTAGTTGGTGTTGCCGATAATAATATGTAATTTCCCTTTAGACTTCTTCTAAAAAATGAATGCAACAATTCATTTCCTTTATATGGAAAAGCATCGATTTCATCCACTATCAATAAATCAAAGAAGTTCGGATATCGATATAGTTGATGTGTTGTTAAACAGATTATATCTCCACATATTTTAGATGAATGTTCACCATATACTGCAATGACATCACAAGATGGAAATGCACTTTTAATTCTCGGTAATAAATCTATGACAACATCTTTTCTTGGCGTAGCAAATCCAACATGTCCTTTATTTTTTAAAACATATTCCATACTTTGATATACGAGTTCTGTTTTTCCAGCTCCAGTAACTGCATGAATAAACACATTTTGTTTATTTGCAATTGCATTTTTCACAGCGTCGGAAACATTTTGTTGTTTTTCACTCAAAGGATATGAAAGATTTAAAGCGATATTATCCTTAACCTTATAATTGATATCTGCTTCTTTTCCTTGAAAAGAAATGCACAATCGACAATATGGTTTCCCATTTTTATAACCGATAAATCTTTCATCTTTATTACCACATCTTTGACAAATAAAAATATCCATAGAAGAAGCCTCCTATAGATATTTGTCATCGACAACTATAATTGTCTAGTCAATATTTTTGCTTTGAATGATATTGAATCATTTTCTTTAAAACCGACAAAGGAAATTGTGTCTTCCTTTTCTACTTTATATATTTTTAATATATCGCCAACTAAACATTCTTTTTCAAAATCAATCTCTAATTCTGAAATATTCTTTTTTATAAATCTTTGAAACAATTTAAAATACACAGTATTGTTCATGTGATTGTTGTTATCTAAATCATCTTTCGATACTTGATGAATTAAAACTGGTTCAATTCCTTGAATATCAATCATCTCTAATTGTTCAAGTTTTGATTCAAACAGCGGTTCAAAAGTTTCAAATCTTGGATATTTGCTTTGAGCATTTATCACATCAGTAGTTCTCACCATTCTTCTTGTTACAAAATCAACCATCACCCAAATAGAATCAAGTTTTAAGCACACTTCATCATTTTCATCTAGTAGATATGCTTCTCTTTGCATTTGAAGTTTCGATGGAGTTAAAGGATAAGTTACAAAGATGTATTTTTTATGTTGAACAAGATCTTTTAAAAACAGCACTTTTTCTCTACATAAAACATAAATATGATTAGTTTCTTTGATATATTCGCTTCCTACACCTAATAGATCAACTTGCTTACCAGCGAGTTCTTGAAAATGCAATAGCAATTCTTGAAGGGAAACATTAGGTTTATATTCAAAAGAATTCAAAACAAATGTCTTTTTAATTCTTTCAATTTCAGAATCATCAGGTCTATCTAATTTCATCATCAAATCTACCTTCTTTAAATAATTCTAAAAGTTCATAATAATTTTTAACTTCAATATATTTAGGTTCATCAACATCACATAGATGAGCATAATTTTTTCTTTCTTTATTTCTAGTGTTCAACCAAACTGAATATTTGAACCCAGCTTTATATGATCCGTAAACATCTTGATAGAAAGTATCTCCGATATACATAGCTTGAGATAATGGAATATTTGACGGCTTAGCTCCACATTCAAAAAATAATGAATTTGGTTTTTTAACTCCGCAATTAGCAGATCCATAAAAATAATTGAATTTACATTCAGGAACTATCTTCTTTAAAGTATCAATCGAATCTATATCTTCATAAATAGTATTTGATAAAATTGCACAAAAATATCCATTGGTATTTAAATACTTTACGAAATCTTGAATTCCTTGAATAGGCTTAGGATCCAATCCTTCTAATACTTCATGAGTGATATTTGAAATCTTATCATCTAATTCAATAGAAAAAGTCCTAGATACTAATTCGAGAAACTGTACGTATTTAATATCATAAGATGTTGTTGCATAATAAGTTTTAAAAAAAGAATCAGAAAACTTATCTATTAAATTCCAATCAAGTTCATCAAAATTTTTAGCATGTCTTTTCAAAGGAGCAGTATTCCAATCAGCTCTTGCCTCATTAAAAGATATGACAGTAGACCAACAATCAAAAAATGCCCCTTTAAATTTTCTATTTTCCATATTTCACCTCTAAAAAATTTTAACACATATAAACGTATAAATCAAACGTTATTATTTTGCAAGAAATTCAACATTTCTTAAGTTAGCAACTTATTTTTAAATAACCTGTAGTTTAAACTATTAACATTTATAATTGAATTTTTTTAACAAATTTAATAAAATAGTTTAGTAGTTATATTCAGAAAATAAATTCTATTGAATAGCACACGGAAAAAGCTCACATGATTGATCAATAACATGTGGGTTTTTTCTTTTATATTCACTTTTTAACATGGTATTATTTAGTATTGCTTGGCTTGTATAAGTTGTTTTTTAAAAAATTTAACATATTTAATTAAATAATCTTGTAAATTACAACTTTTAAGTGGTAAACTATTACAAATCTTATATTAGAGGATAGAAAAGGAGCCAACAATATGAGTAAGAAAAATGGAAAGGTTAAAGAACCAACGCCGGGTTCGACTATCGCGTTCAAAACAATTTTCATAATATTGTTCATTGTTTTAATCGCATTAGGGGTTCTTACCTTCTTGCCTATCGCTTATAACGCAACGCTAGGTGTAGAAGGGTTCAAAAATGGCATGAGCACATTCGTAACCAATGTCGGTAACAAACTGAATTCTTGGTACGGATTCTCAAACACATCGATAGGTAGCGATACCTATAGAAACGGATTGATTGTCTCATTAGGATTATTGACTGTTCTAATCACTACAATCTATTTCGTCTTAAAATGTTTCTCATTGATGGGAAGTGTTAAAAGAAAGCACAAAAGAAAAATCGGTTTAAGAAGATTCTTCCTTGCTCTCCTTGCAATAATCGATATTTGCGTTCTTGCCACACTTGTACTTGTCCCATTCAGTGGAAGACTATCCAAATTCGGTGAGCTATTAGCTAAGTATTATTCTACTTGCATCGGGAAATTTGGAGATTTGTTAAAAGATGTTAAATTCTTTACACTCTTTGGCAAAATAGATGTCACTGATGCAGCTGGTGTCAATCTTGTTGGCGCATTCTGGATCTTTGTTCTTTACATCCTCATCAACATTATCTTGATGATGTTGATTACATTGCCAAATAAAAAGCCAAAAGAAAAGAAAGAAGAAAAACCAGCAGAAGCATTACCTGAAGAAAAAGTCGTAGAAGAAAAACCTCTTGTTACTGCTGAGCCTGTTGCTAAAAAAGAAGAAAAAACCGAAGAAGAATGTTTGGTTGATGCAATTAAAGGCGCAAAAGTTCCTCCAAGAGAAAAGAAGAAACCAATCACTAGAAGAGAACTTGCAATCTTAAATACTTTAGAGCCATTCGGATTAAGTTCAATCCAAGAACTTCCTGGAATGTATAAAGAAGATCCAAACGAAATCATCGAAAGTCTTGAACCAAAAGAATTAAAGAAAACAGATCTTCCAGATGAAACTAAAGAAGAAGAACCAGTTGATGTCTTACCAGGCATTGATGAATGGAATGCAAGTCCATGGCAAGATGAGGTTACTCCAGTCAAGGAGAAAGTCATTGAACCAATACCACCAGTCAAGGAAGAAGCCTTGATGGAAGATATGACAGTTGAAGCAAGTGAAGTCGAAGAAAAACAAGAAGTATTCGAAGAAAAAGAACCTGCTCCAGTTGAAGAAGTTATAGAAGAACCAAAAGTTGAAGAAGTCGTTGAAGAAAAACCAATCGAAGTCGTTGAAGAAAAACCTGTTGAAATAATTGAAGAAAAACCTGAGGTTATCGAAGAAGTTAAAGAAGAAGTCGTTGAAGAAGTCAAAGAAGAACCAAAGGTTGAAGAAATCGTCGAAGAAGAACCAGCATATAAAGTCTTAGAAACAAAACCTGTTGATATAGATAACAGCTGGGTACTTCCAGAATACGATGAAGAAGCTGAAAAGCGCAAAGCTGAAGAAGCAAGACGTTTAGCCGAAGAAGAAGCCGCTAAGAAAGCCGCTGAAGAAGAAGCAAGACGTTTAGCTGAAGAAGAAGCTGCTAAGAAAGCTGCTGAAGAAGAGGAAGCAAGACGTTTAGCTGAAGAAGAAGCTGCTAAGAAGGCTGCTGAAGAAGAGGAAGCAAGACGTTTAGCCGAAGAAGAAGCTGCTAAGAAAGCTGCTGAAGAAGAGGAAGCAAGACGTTTAGCTGAAGAAGAAGCTGCTAAGAAGGCTGCTGAAGAAGAGGAAGCAAGACGTTTAGCCGAAGAAGAAGCTGCTAAGAAAGCTGCTGAAGAAGAGGAAGCAAGACGTTTAGCTGAAGAAGAAGCTGCTAAGAAGGCTGCTGAAGAAGCTAAGAACAAACCTAACATCAAAGTTATTAAGTTAAATCCTGTTCATAAGCCAACTGAACCAGCTAATAAACCTAAAGTTGCTCCAATCGTTCCTATCAAACAAGAAACTGCTCCAGAAGTTGTTGAAGAAGAAAAGAAACTTGAAAAGATCTCTGGCCCAATGCATAAAGTCAATAAGACTGATGCTCCAAAAGATATCAAGCCAGTTACAGCTAGAAAAGTTAAATTCGAATTATCAAAATATAGGATCAAGACTTATAATGGTGATTTAACTTCTGAACAGGCATTCTTAAAGGGTGTCACAAAGGTCCAACCTACTGCACAACCGATCTTCGTTGATAAGAATGAATCTTCTTATAGAAAGAAGAGAAGAGAAGAAGAAATCAGAAAGAATGGTTACCAAAATATCAATGTCGTCAAGAACACTAATGATTTGAAACCAGTTAAACCAATTAATCCAAGTGCTGTTGATAATAGTGAAGTCAAAGAAAACAAGCCAGTCAAACCAATTGCACCTGTCAAGCCAATTGAAAAGCCAGTTGAAAAATCAGTAGTTGAAAGAAAATATGATATTGTCAAACCAGTTGCCGCTTTGAATGTTAAAAAGCCACAACCAAATACAAATAAACCAAAACCAACTCTTATCAAACCTATCAAAACAGTTAAGGTTGACAATAAAAAGTAATCATCAGGTGGGAAGCAATTCCCACCTTTTTTCTTTGTTTTAATTTTATTTTTCACTATACAATTTCCTCTTTTTAACATATAATTAAGTAAAAAAAGAGGCACATTATGAATCAAAAACAATTAACCGAAGGAAATTTGTTAGATGAAAATGGCAATTTAAATGAAAGTGGATATTCGTATTTTTTGATAAAACAATACCATAGAAAAGATATCAAAGCTAAAAAACACCGTATCAAAGAATGGGACTACTATTATATTGGTGACCATAAATATGGAATTGCTTTGACTATCGCAGATAATTCCTATATGAGTTTAGCTTCAGCAACATTATTCGATTATTCCAATAAGACATATATTGAAAAAAGTAAGATGGGTTTATTCTCTTTTGGAAAATTAAATCTTCCTGAAGATAGTTCGACTGGAAACATTTCCTTTATTAAAGATAATTTTGAATTTCATTTTGATCATATCGATTCTTCAACTAGACATTTATACGGAAAAATATATCAATTCTCTTCTTTAGACACATTGAATTTTGATCTTATCTTAAAACAAAATTCAGATAAGACAATGGTCATCGCCACTCCATTTGATAAACCGAAACATTTTTACTACAATCAAAAAATTAACTGTTTTGAATGTAAAGGAACAGTTTTTTGTGGTGATAAACTCATCAATTTTGGAAATGATTCATTTGGGGTTTTAGATTGGGGAAGAGGTGTCTGGACTTATAAAAACACTTGGTACTGGGCTAGTATGTCTGATGAAGTAGATGGTAAAAAAGTCGGTTTCAATCTAGGATACGGTTTTGGAAATACAAATAATGCAAGTGAAAATATGTTATTCGTAAATAAAAAAGCTTATAAACTTGATGACGTAACCTTCAATATTCCTAATAGAAATGGTAAAGAAGATTTTCTATCACCATGGACAATGACAAGTTCAAAGGGAGATATCAACTTGACATTTACTCCAATCATTTTGAGAAAAGGTGGTGGAAATGCACTCGTCATCAATTCAAAACAACGACAAGTATTCGGTGTTTATAACGGAACTTTTAATACTGAAGATGGAATAGTCGAGATAAAAAATAGTTATGGATTTGCTGAAAAAGTATACAATCGTTGGTGATTTTTATATCATAAAAGCTTGTTAAAACCTGATTTTTCTTGATTTATAAAGCTTGTAAATATATAATAAACAAGCTTTAACTTGAGGCGTGGTGCAGCTTGGTAGCACGCTTGGTTCGGGACCAAGAGGTCGTGGGTTCGAATCCCATCGCTTCAACCATTTAAATAAAAATTGCCTGATACAGAGATGTATCAGGTTTTTATTTTTATATCTATTTATTTTTCGACTTTATCTTTCCAAGATTCATCTACTCTTCCTGTCATTCTAAAACTTAAAACTGCACAGTCAACAGCGTTAAAATTATTCCTTACTCCTTTATTAGTATAGGAATAAGAGCAGACTTCTTTTTCGTCAACTCCAATTTTTCTAGCCATCTCATCGATATCGATATTAGCGCCTAAGAACATAAATTTCCAATTCATCTCTTTGTGTTTTTTTATCATATTATAGATATCTAAATAATTATATTCTCTTGAAGAATTCTCTTCGCCATCAGTGATGATAACAAAGATTACATTTCTTTCTTCTTTATTTTTTAAGTAATTATCCATATCAACGATGGATTCACCAATAGCATCTAGCATAGCTGTACATCCACTGACTTTATAGATTTCATCATTCATTTTATCGACATCACAAATTCGTTGATGTAATGAAATTGCTTTATTTTTATTTGAGAATAAATATGTTGAAATAAAACAATCTCCCTCTTCTTTCTTTTGTTTGTCAATAAATGAATTATAACCTCCTATTGTATCATTTTCTTTTCCTGCCATACTACCGGATTTATCTAAGATCAATACCACTTCTGTTATTTTTTTGTCATTCATAATCTTTCCTCCTTATGACACTGATAATATAGGATTTTTAGAATGACTTTTGGTCGCTTTAAAAGCGACATTTAAGAAAGTGGTGTTTGATTATAAGAGATCAATTGTTCGTTGAGTGAGAAAAGATCGTAATTTTTATGTTCAATATTGTATTTGACGATTATGTCATCAATTCTAGATGGTGAAAAAGAATATCCAGCATTATTCAATAATTTTTCACTTTCTTTTAAATCTAATTTTAAAGAAATGCACAATGAGAATACAGTTTTCTTAGAAGGAATATAATCTCTATTTCTCATCTTAGAAAATAGTTTTCTATCAACATTTGCATTTTTATATACATCTATCTCATTCATCTTCTTTTCATCAATCAAATTGAATAGATAATCAGAAAATGATTGTTTATTGATTTCAATCTCTTGATTCAAAGAACAACTTGCAACAAAATTAAAGCATCTTAAAAGTTTATTTTCGCATTCATATTCTTTATTAATATATCTATCTAGACAATAATCCCTTTCAAAATTTAAGTTAGAATACAAAATAAAAAGACAAATATCTAATTTTTTTAATAGATTTAAAATTCTATCTACAATTTTGATATCCTCGGATTGGTTTAAATTTATGGCATATAATTGATAATCATCTTTAAATTTAGAAAAAGTAAAATCATCAAAATCAAGATTGTTATTTCTTAAAAGTTTGATATTGATAAAAGGTATTTTGTCAATATTGAATTCATCAATAATAGAATCTAAAAATTTGCAACTTGATTTTGTTAAGAATTCTAAATTAGAATTCTCTAAATGCGATAAGTCTGTTTCTTTTAATTTTATAAAACGATAATTCATATTACGATTTATAATTTTAACATAATTTGTATTTATTGATTTTAAAATATAAAAACATATTTGAATCATTTTTATTCTTATACCATGATTATGATAGCTCAAAACGGTATTTTTTAACTTTTTATGTAATTTTTACTTCTTTCAATTATTAAAAGTTTAAAAAATATGTAATTTTCGCTTAAATAAAGTATAGAATATATGTAGGTATTTTCACGGAGGAAAATTATGAAAAAGAAAAATACACTTGCGTTAAGCTTGGTTAGCTTAATGCTTATTACTGGTTGCAAAAATAATAGTGATTCAACCAGTAAAAATTCTTTACCGTCAAATTCTAAAATCACTAACAATTCTACTAACTCAGACAAGAAGACCGAGTCTACGACTACATCTACAAGCACTGAAAAAGAATCATATGCTATTACTGTAAATGCGACAGGAGTCACCTTAAATGGAATTCCAAAAGAAGCAAAAGAAGGTGAAGTGATATCTTTCACAGCTACATTGGATGCTGAAAAAGTTCTCTCATACATCACAATTGATGGCGAAAATGTTCTTGAAGCAGATCAAAATGGAAATTTCTCATTTACAATGCCAAAAAGAGCAGTTACAGTTGAAGCTGTTACCGCTGATAAAAAATACGATATCAATGTCACACAAGTTGATGGAGCTACACTTTCAGTTTCAACTACTAGCGCTAAGAAAGACGAAATTGTCAAAGTCAGAGTTACAATCGGTGATTCAAAGAAGAAATCTCCAATTGTCAAAGCTGATGATACTGAAGTTACCATGACAGTTGTTGAAGGTTCTTCTAATACTTTCACTGGTGAATTCAAAAACACTGGAAAAGATATGGCTGTCACTCTTTCATTAACAGATGCCGCTGTTAAACATGCTATCACTGATAATGGTGGTGATGGTGCTATTGTCTCAGGACCTACTGCTGCAGTAGAGGGTGAAACAGTAACTTTCCGTATAGGATTAGAAGAAGGATTTGAATTCGATGGAGATGTCGTTGTAACAAAAGATGGTAAAACAGGTGAAGAAGCTAATGTTGAAGTAACAAAAAATGATGATGGCACTTATTCATTTGTTATGCCAAATTGTGCTGTTACTATCACAAGAAATACTACAGCATCCATTTATAAAATCAATACTATAATTGAAAATAGTGAAGACATTGATGGCGACAAAATCACTTCAAGAGATGTCAGTGTTACTGAATACGCTGTTTATAAATCAACTGTTGCTGTTGATATCACATCAAATAATTATTATACAGTAGCTAAAGTTGAAGCAAATGGTGTTGAAGTAACTTTGAATACAGCAACTGGAAAGTATGAATTTGAAATGCCTTCTTGCAAAGTAGAACTTAAGATTACAACTAAAGCTCAACGTTATGTTTTAAATATGAATAATTCAAGTCATGTAACTCTTGAAGCATATGTTAAAGATAACGATACCTATGCTAAAGCTCCAATTGGTGGTGTAACTTATGGAACTCAAGTATATATTAAACCTACAATATCTGATGAAAACTACGGTATTAAATCAATTACTGTTCAATATTCTTCATCATCATATTCGACTCGACCATTGTCTTTAAATGAAGATAAATATTATACCGATTCTTATTATTGCACTCCTAATTCGATGAGTTACTTAAAGCTTGATTTCACTGTTGAAGAATGTGAAAAAATATTAGACGAATCTGATTGTTTATATGGTCAACACACTGGTTTTACAATTAATAATTCTTATACATATTCATATGAATTGAATGAATTCGGTCTTGGAAAATATGGATCTGAAAGTTATCCATCTGATGTCACCCTCAATAATTTTGATAAAACAAGTAATACATTTGAATTAAAAACTGGCGGTAGTTATTCATCAACATATCATGGAAAAGTATTAGACAATATAACTTCATATGTTTATGATTATACTTCAGCTTATAGTGCTGACAATATCAGTGATATATATTATGTAGCTCTTTTCTTAAAAGGATCTAGTTTAACTACCAAAGAATATTTAGTTGATCAATCATCTTACTATAATGCAACTAAATATATCGCTCATCTTGCAAATGAAAATGGTGATAGATATGTCTTAGTTGATAAAAACGCAAGTGTTAAGGTTTCATTAGTCACCGTCAACTTTATCAATGATGCAACAAGTATTAAAACTTCTGGTGCTTTATTTGAAGTTAAAAATGGAGAAACTACAACATATTATAAAAACACAAACAATGTCTTGACCTCTTTCACTAAAGGAGAAGAAGGAACTTTTGCTGGTAAATTAGGAGAAACTGATGTAGAGATAACAAGTGATGGAATCTCTAAGTTGACAATAAAAGAAGGAGAAACAAGCACCGATATTTCCTTCAGTTCAAGTGGTAAATTAGTTTATTTCACCTATAATAGTAAGAAATATTACATCACATTTGATTCAACAACTAAGACATTCTCCAAAGTCAATTTTGGCACTGGTTCATTCTATGGTAAAACCCTAGGTAGTTCTGGTTCTGAAAGATATATTCGTATAAAAGATGATTTTACTGGAGCAGCAGCATACAGTTCTAACTATCTAACTTATTCAGGTCTTTCCTATGATAATGATGGAATGTTCAATATAGGTACATCTGATAAATTTGTCTTCTCCCCAGATGGAAAGACAATCGTTGGAAAATACTATAGTGATCCTATGATTCTTTCTACAAAATTTTATACAACAAGTTTGACTGGAAAACATCTTAAAAATACAACTGATAATTCATTTGTTTCTTCGTTATATAAGGATGCTACTGATAATGTAAGCGTATATTACGATGGAACTGATTATAAATTTGGAACTATTGATGTACCAGCAAAGATTGAAAATACAGGTGAATATTTCAAATTTACAGATAGCAGTGATAACAAAGAATATTATTTGAGAAATAATGCAGGTTCTTTAGAAGTAGAAGATACTAGTTATTTCGATGTTGAATATTCGAATTCAGAATTTGGAACTTTAACTTTGAAAAATGATGGTACCGGTACTATAAAAAAAGATGAGACAACAACAGATATAACCTATACAAAGAAAAAAGGATCTTATTTCATCAATTTAGATGGTAAGAAATATACAATCGCCTTCAACGATGATGACAAGACCTATACCTGTACAGAATATGTAGTTCAAATTCCTGAATGGTTAGCCGGGAAAACATATAAAGGAACAGTTGTTGGAGGCACAAATACTTGTTACTTCGTTTTCGATTCAACAAAATCAACACTTTCTTGCTCAGCAGGAACAGGTGCAACTGATACCACTCCATTAGCTGGAAGAAATTGTAATTTCAAAGATGTCGCTTATGATATTGAAGATGATAAGTTGACATTTACACTTGAAGATGAAGCTTTGACATTAGTATTGAATGCCGAAGATAAAACTTTCCAATTTGAAAAAGACTCAAATGAAATTGACGGCATCTACTTCAGAAGTGGTAAGATGTACACCTATAAAGTCGTAACAACTGCATAGCTTAAAAAATCGACATACAAAAAGTGAGAAGCAATTCTCACTTTTTGTTTTGTTTGTTAAATTGGCATTAATTTTCTTTCTTGTAATCTTCAATCACTTTTGCCTCTATTGCCTTTGGCATTTGTTCATAACTTTCAAATTTTAAATTGAAGAAAGCTGTTGCTTTAGTGAGCGATTTTAACTCATTTGCATATTCTTGAATCTCACTTTCAGGAACTGTTGCTACAATTTCTAATGTGTTGTTCATTCCTTCATTAGTTTCAAGAATTCTTGCTCTGCGCTTTGTCAAATCTGATAAGACAGCGCCTAAGTAATCGCTATTGGTATTGACTGTGATTCTATCATAAGGTTCTAAAAGAACAGGTTTACAATTCATATATGCATTTCTGAATGCTAATATCGCAGCATTTTTGAAAGCCATTTCATTGCTATCAACACTGTGTTCTTTGCCATCTAATAAAACAGCTTTTACATTGATGACCGGTGCTTGAATCAAACTTCCTTGATTCATAGCTTCATAGAATCCTTTTTCAACAGCTGGGAAATATCCTTTTGATACATGACCACCGAAGACTTTTGATTCAAATGATGTTTCACAACTCGGTTCAAATCTCATATTGACAACACCATAATATCCGCTCCCACCACTTTGTTTGATGAATCTACCTTCAGATTCATAAGCAGCAGTAATGGTTTCACGATAAGAAATTCTGACTTTTTCAGTTGCAAAATGAATTTGATATTCATTTTCTAATTTATCAAGAACATAAATGAGATGAGTGAGATTCAAGCCACCGATGATAATTTGATTTGTCGTTTCCTCCTTCTTTAACATGATGGTAGGATTTTCAAGCATCATCTTTTCAATGGCTGGGAACAATTTATCAGAATCTTTTTTAGTGTTAGGAATTATAGCTTTGAAATAGACTGGTGTTGGATATGAGACAGTTTTAAACATAACCGCTCTTTCTTTACTTGATAAGGTATAAGAAAGTTTGACATCATCCAATCTTGAAGTACAGGCGATATCACCAGCACTGACTTCAGTTATTGGAGTCAATTTTTCTCCTACTATTGAGAATAAGGAATTGATTTTATATTCTTTATTGTTATTTAAACATACAAGTTCATCGCCTAATTTGATTTTACCAGATTGAACCTTGAAAACTGAAACCAATCCTTGATATTGATTATAGGCATTTTTAAATACAGTAAGAGAGCTTGGTTCTTCAATAGAGGTTTTAACTTCAACATCATTTCCCTCTTTATCAACTGCTTGAATCGGTTTTAAATCAGTTGGAGATGGTAGATAATCAACAAGCATTGTAAGAAGCGTATTGATACCGATATTTTTAGTAGCAGAACCAACAATGAGAGGATATAATTCGCCGTTTAAAACACCTTGTCTTAAACCCTTTTTAATTTCATCATTAGTCAACGGAACTCCTGAGAAGAATTTTTCAAGCATTTCATCATCAGTTGTTGCTACAGCCTCGCATAATCTATTGTGAAGAGAGAAGATGATCTGTCTTTTATCATCATAGATGACATCATCAACGCATTCTTTTCCGTTATATTTTCTTGCCTTCAATTCAACGACATTGACAAAACCATCAAAATTTTCATTGTGACCAGTAGGATAACAAAATGGAACAACCTTTTTAGAATCCAATTTTTCTAATATCTCTTGATATAAGTCGTTAAATCTAACATTTTCTTTATCCATCTTATTGAGATAGATAAAAATAGGAACACCTCTTTTTTTCAAAAGATTGAAATTCTTAATCGTACCAATTTGAACGCCTTTGGAAGCATCGATAACTAAGATAGCACCTTTGATGATTTTAGTAATACCGATAGTTTCAAAGATAAAATCATCATTTCCTGGTACATCGATAAGATTGATCTTGTACCCGTTGTATTCAAGTGGAACGACACTTGAAGAAAGGGATGATTGCTTTTTCTTTTCATCCGGTAAAAAATCAGATAATGTATTTTTCTCTTCTACAGTTCCTTTTTTTGAAATCAAACCAGATTTTAGCGCTAAAGCTTCAACAAGACTAGTCTTACCACTTCCCTGATGTCCGACGATTGCGACATTGCGTATATTTTGTGGAATATAGCTCATATAATTTCTCCTTTTGTAATCGCTTACATATTAAAATAAGTATATCACGAAATAAGAAAAAATGTTATAAATTGATAATATTTTTCAAAATTTCTATTTTAACCATGTTTTGAAGCAGTATTTTAAATAAAATCAAAATCTATTTTTGTAACCGTTTACAAAAACATCCTGCCTAGAATTTCTAGGCAGGATAGACATTTATTCGAAAGCGAATTGAGAATTGTACAAAGAAGCATAGAAACCATTCAATTTCATCAATTCATCATGGCTTCCCACTTCGATGATATTTCCTTCTTTCATGACAAGAATTAAATCAGCATTTTTAATTGTCGATAATCTGTGAGCGATGACAAAACTTGTCTTTCCATTTGTCAATTTATCCATCGCTTCTTGAATCTCCTCTTCAGTTCTAGTATCGACATTTGAAGTAGCTTCATCTAGAATCATCATCGGAGTTTTTCTGAGCATAGCTCTACAAATAGTTATCAACTGTTTTTGACCAGCAGAGATGGAGGCTCCGTCTTTGATAACATAATCCAATTTACCAGGTAATGTTTCAATGAAATGAGTGAGATTTGCTTCATCTGCTGCTTTCATTATCTCTTCATCTGTAACACCAGTTGTGGAGTAACTGAGATTTTCTCTCAATGTTCCATTGAACACCCAAGTATCTTGTAAGACCATACCGAACAAATCGTGGATTTCCTCTCTTTTCATATCTTTGATATCGATACCATCAATAGTTATTTTTCCTTGATTGATTTCATAAAATCTCATCAAAAGATTTACCATTGTAGTTTTACCAGCACCAGTAGGTCCGACGATTGCAACTTTCATACCAGATTTGATGACCGCTGAGAAATCGTGAATGATCTCTCTTGTATCATCATATGAGAAATGAACATGATCAAAGATGATTTCACCTTTGACATTTGAATTTGTATTTGAGATGAGTTTTCTTTCTTTTTTACCTTCATCAGGCATTTCTTCTTGGGCTAAGAAATCAAAGACACGCTTTGAAGCCGCTCCTGCACTTTGAAGAGTGTTCAAAGCTTGAGCTAATTGTGAAAGTGGTGATTGGAATAAATTGACATAAACAGTGAATGCGGTAATAGTACCAAAAGTTATGCCACCGACATTATTAGCGAGCAATAATCCACCGCTTAAAAACACAAGACTCATCGTGACATAAGAGACAAAAGAATTGAGTGGCATCATCAAACCGCCGAAGATTTGAGCTTTTGTCATCGTCTTGCCGAGTTCAACATTTTCTTTTTCGAATTGTTGATTCATCTTCTTTTCAGCATTGAAGACTTTGATGACGAGTTGGCCAGAATATTTCTCTTCAACAATACCATTGACAACACCGATACCTTCTTGTCTTTTTATGAACATCGGAGCTGCAAATTTGATGACAAAAATAGTGAAGAGAGCCATCAAAGGAATTGCTATCAAAGCGACAAGCGCCATCTGCCAAGATGTTATAAACATACCGATAAGAGATCCGACAATCATAAACAAAGAGGAGATGACCATACTGACAGCTTGATCTAATGACTGAGATAAAGTATCGACATCATTTGTCACACGTGAGAGAATATCACCGACACTTGTCTTATCAAAATAAGAGAGTGGAATAAGATTAATTTTATTTGAGATGCTCTTTCTCAAATTATATGCGTAAGTTTGACTGACTTTAGTCAAAATGAAGGAAGCAGAATAATTCAAGATGACTGCAGCGATATAAAAACAAAGAAGTATTATCAAATAATGTGTTACTTTATCAATATCGATTGAGTTTCCATTTCCACTGACAGCAATCAAATTTGTCATTTCTGATAAATATTGTGGAGATAATATTTGAAGAATTACATATCCAAGTAACAAAATACATGAGATGATGATATAAGGCAAGAATGTTTTGGTGGATGAGAGATATTTAGCTAAATCTTTTTTATCTATTTTTTCTTTATTATTTGCAAAAGAGTGTCTTCTCATAAGCCTAATTCCTCCTTTGAAAGTTGTGATAAAGCGATATCAAGATAGGTTTTACAAGATTTCAACAAATCTTTGTGTTTGCCTTGTCCTACAACCTTTCCATCTTCAAGAACGATAATCTCATCAGCATCCATAATAGTTCCGATTCTTTGAGCGACGATCACCTTAGTAGCTTCTGGCATTTTATTTTTGATATTTTGTCTAACTGCTAAATCAGTCTTAAAATCCAAGGCTGAGAAAGAATCGTCAAAGACGATGATTTCTGGTTTGATAGCTAAAGCTCTTGCAATGCAAAGTCTTTGTCTTTGACCGCCAGAGACATTAGTACCTCCTTGAGAAATAGAAGATTCATATTTATCATTCATCTTCTCAACAAATTCACTCGCACACGAGATATCGCACACTTCTTTGAGTTCATCAGCTGTCAAATCATCATTTCCAAGCATGAGATTTGATTTGATAGTCCCTGAGAATAACAATCCTTTTTGAGGAATAAAACCTATCTTTTTATGAAGTGTTTCTTGTTTTAAATCTTTGACATTGACACCGTCAATCAACACTTCACCACTTGTACAATCATAAAGTCGAGGAATCAAGTTGATAAGTGTTGTCTTACCAGAACCAGTAGCTCCGATAATTGCGACTGTCTCTCCTTTGTTGGCTTTAAAAGAAACATCTGAGAAAATATTCTCGCTAGCTCCTGGATAATGGAAAGAGACATTTTTAAATTCTACTGTGCCTTTTTCAAGGCATTGTTTTTCTTCTTTAGGATCAGTTATTTCATCAACACTATCTAAGACTTCATTGATACGTTTGCTTGAGACACTCGCTCTTGGATAGAAGATGAATAACATCAAAAGAAGCATGAATGACATGATGATTTGACTTGAGAGTTGTGCAAAAGAAACCAAATCAGCGTAAATCATCGTATTGTTATTTATCAAAATAGCACCGACATAATATAAAGCTAAAGTGACACCATTCATAAGAAGAGTCATCACTGGAGACATCAATCCGATAGCATGTCCGGTGAAAAGATTCAACTTCATCAAATCTTTATTAGCAGTATCGAATTTGCGTTCCTGATATTTTTCAGCATTAAAAGCACGAACTACTCTAACACCTTTAAGACTTTCTTCGGTGATACCATTGAGTCTATCGATATATTTTTGGGAAATCTTAAATTTAGGAATGACAATTAACATGATGAGGATCAAACAGATGACTAAAGCGATAATGGCAACAGCATTGACCATCGTGAGTTCAAATGAACTAGCTTGGATCTTGATAACCGCCCAAATGACAGTGATAGGAGCTGCAAAGAACATTCTAGTGACAAGAAGAATCGTCATCTGAACTGTCTCTAAGTCATTGCTAGTTCTAGTTATCAAAGAAGGAATTGAAAATGAATTGATATTATTTAAGGACATCTTAGAGACTTTTTTGTTGATTTCACTTCTGACATTAGTAGCAAAACTTGCAGCGATAAAAGAAGCAAAGGTGACAATCAAAGCTTGAACACACATATAACCAAGAGCGATGACAATGAGCATGATACCATTGAACCAAATATCGTTGACACTTGAAGTAGCGATTGAATGAACAATAGTCGATAATTCTGATTGTTTTGAAGGGTCAAGACCTGCAAAAGAACCAGTTGATATCGCATTATCAAATTGTTCCCAAGTGAAGACATTTGGAATGATATTGCCTAATGTCATATCATTTCCAAGAGATATGAGTTCCGGATGATTTTTGTAATTTACATATGTTATCGACTTCATGATATAAGAAATATAATCAGTCATAGTCATAACACAATAAACTTGAAGAATAGTGAGGCCGACGATTATCGTCATAAATACCCAATCGATGGGTCGAAGTTTTTTGAGTAACTTAATCATTTTTGTGTCCTTTCTTTTGATAATATTGTTCAGAAGCATCAGTTAGGCTTTGCAAAAACAAACATATTTCATCCATTTTTTCTTTGCCAAATGTCTCCTCTAAATATTTTGAATATTCTTGAAGATCATCCTCGATTATTTTTGTGAATTCCAGTCCTTTTTTAGTCAAGGTGAAATATTTTTTTCGATGATCGCAAGAATCTTGGATGTGATCTAGATAATTTTTCTTTTCTAATCCTTTAGCAGCATTAGCAACTCTACTTTTGCTAACTTTGTGTTGCGTTGCAACATCTTTAGGACTCATCTTACCGCCACAAAAATAAATAGACATCAAGAATAGCACTTCTCCCGCTCCTAGTTCAGGAAAGAGATTGCTGAGATTATTTTTCGACCAGAAGTAAGTGTATAGCTGCCCGAAAACAAATTCTTTAATCGATGGTTCTTTTTTCATTTAGTTCACCTCGTGAATTATTTTTTACAAGAAAATTATATAAACAAAAAAAATAGAATGCAATACTTTTAAAAAAAATATTTCATTCTATTAACTATTTCATTCATCATATTCATCACCATGTCCGAAATTATCGAATAGATGATCGACATTGAGATTTCGATACCCAGTTTTACTGCCACCCCATCTATCAATTATCTCATCAAATTGGCTATCTTCAATGGAATAAAAATCATCATCACCTGATTTCAATTTTCTCACTAAGAAATCATCTAGCAAATCCCATGATGTTTGAACACTTCTTTCAAAGTATTTATCATTCTCTTCAACAATCACCTTATCTGGATTTGCTAAATCATGATTTTTACCAATATATATGTAATACATGTCTATATTATAAATTTCAGTTTAAAAAATAGGAAGAGTAATTGCGAATTTGATAAGGATAAAACATAAAGGAATGGAGATGATTGATAAAACAGTAGATAAGAATATAGCATCACTTCCTAAATATGCTTGCTTTTTATAATTGACACAATACGCTGTGACAACAGCACCGACAGGAGCTCCATTGCCGATGACAAGTGCTGCTAATTGATATTCATCAAAGGTGAATAACTTAGTCGCTTGAAGAACAAGACATAAACCTAAGATGATAAGAGGTACTGCGATAGTTCTCAAAACAGCGATAAGCCATGCTAATTTATTCTTGATAGCAGAGACAAAATCACTCTCTCCTAAAGTAACACCGATCATCAGCATACATGTAGGGGTAGCTAAGCTATCACCAAATTGGAATATCTTATACAAAGCTGGACAGGTTTTATCAATTCTTAAAAATCCATAATTTACACCATCGACCTCAACTTGGAATATCACATTTTGAATGAGCCAAATAAGAAGACCAGAGAACATACAAATCATAATAGGAGTTAAGAAAATGCTTTTAAGTGTTTTACCAACCGTTTCTTTGGATAACTTAATTCCAGAGATAATCAAATACGCATAAATATATGTCATAAATCTGAAGGCTATTGTCATCAATGAAGCTGGGATTAAAACGTTTGATTGATTATTTGAATAAATAGCTTTTAAAATTGGCGTCGAGAAGAAAGTTAACTGTCCAACAGATACAAAAATACCAAGGATTCTTCTTGTTTCTTTACCTTTTTTGATAAATATCAAAGAAGATAATAGAATGGCAATCGCATAAAACGCAAAGTCAAAGACTAAGATCATAATATTTTGAACAAATTCTTCTTCTTTAAAATCAGACATGAATGCACAAAATGCCATACAAGGAATAGCGACATACATGATGATTGCATTGATAGTTCTTTTTCCGTGTTCATTTATGATATTGGTTCTTCTTAAAATGAAACCAATCATAATAAAAGCGATTGAAGCTATGATTGCGCCTAAAAAGTTTTGATCGGTAAATATCTCTTTGATAATTTCCATGTTTGATTTCCTCACCAAAGAAATATTCTACTCTTAATTATCGATAGTGATTGAAATTACATATTTGTTAAAGCACTTTCATAGTCACATATTTTTCATCAAAAAAGGCTATTATACCAAGTTATAATCTTGATATAGTAGCCGTGTATTTACTTGTTTGTCAATGCGAGAATCAACTCATTCAAATCTTTGACAAATTTTGCTTTGTCATCGATTTCAAAGCCTTCTGCTAACATTGCTTCGTTATATAAGACATTGCTGAGAAGTGAAATCTTATTTGAATCAGTTTCACCTTTAACAGCTTTGAATAAGACGTTATCAGGATTGATCTGCAAGACCTTACTAGCTTTTACTTTTTCATCTGGATTATTCTTTGCTTGTGGGTTTTCTTCATTCAAGACATTTTCCATATTCAAAGAAAGACCATCTTTAGTGGCAATACTGACAGGATTTTCACCTAAGTTCAATGAAAAGCTGACATTATCAACCTTGTCTTTCAAAGAATCTTTCATCATATCTAACAAGGCTTTATTTTCAGTTTCAAGTTTTTCAATCTGTTCTTTTTCTTCTTTAGATAAGGACTGATCATCAAGAGAAGTGATATTCTTGAATTCAATATCATCATATTTTTGCATCATTGAGATAGCAAATTCATCGACATTTTCGTCAAGAAGAAGAACATCCATTCCATTCTTTTTGAATCTTTCCATCTCAGGAAGCATCTTGATACTTTCAACAGTTTTACCAGTTGCATAATAGATGACTTTTTGATCTTTATCCATCGCTTCTTTATATATCTTTAAAGAAATAGGTTTTTCATTCTTCAATGATTTATATACCAATAAATCTTGAAGCATCTCTTTCTTCATTCCATATGAAGAATAAATACCGAACTTGATGAAGTTTCCATATTCCTTGAAGAAAGTGAGATATTTATCATAATCTTCATCTTTCAATTGTTTTAAACGATCGACAATCTTCTTTTCAATCGCATTAGCAATCTTAGTCAAAACAGGAGATTTTTGAAGCATTTCTCTTGAGATATTCAAAGAAAGATCTTCACTATCAATCAAACCTCTGACAAATTTCAAATAATCAGGAACGAGTTCTTTATTCTTTTCTTCGATGAAAATACCTTTAGCATATAAAGCTAAGCCTTTTTCATAATCTTGAGCGTAAAGATTGTATGGAGCATGACTTGGGATATAAATCAAAGCGTTATATTCAAGCATACCTTCAGCCTTAATATTCATAGAAAGAAGCGGATCTTCATAATCATTGAATCTTGTCTTACAGAATTCAGCCAAATCATTATCAGTGACATCTTTCTTATTTTTCTTCCATAATGGAATCATGGAATTCAAAGTATCAAGTGTGTATTCATCATGATATTTGCCATCGATTTCTTTTCCGTTTTCATCCTTATCTTGAACTGAATGTTTGCAGTTCATGACAATTGGATAACGGATGAAATCAGAATATTTACGAACTAAAGAACGAATTTGATAATCTTCAAGATATTGAGAATATTTCTCATCTTCTTCATCATCCTTTAAATAGACTCTGACAGCAGAACCACTGTCCTTTAAGAAATCAATATCTTTATCTTCGATAGAATAGGTTTCAACACCATCAGAAGAGAAGACATAACTATTGCCATCAAGATCACGAGTATAAACTTCAATCTTCTTAGCGACCATAAAGGCAGAATAGAAACCAACACCGAATTGACCAATCAAATCGACATCTTGATTCTTAGCTTTAGCTTCTTTGTATTTTTCTAAGAATTCCTTAGTTCCAGATTTTGCGATGGTACCCAAATTCTTCTCGATATCAGCTTTAGACATACCAATACCATTATCTTGAATTTGAATCCATTTTTCTTTTTCATCTTTGCTGATGAGAATTTGATAATTCTTATCTTGATATTTTCCTTCGCTAGAAAGAGCTAAAATTTTATATTTATCAATTGCATCTGAAGCATTTGAGATCAATTCTCTTAAGAAGACTTCCTTGTTAGAATAGATGGAATTGATCATAAGGTTTAATAATTCTTTTGATTCAGTTTTAAATTTTTTATTTTCAATCATTTTAGGTATAACTCCTTGATTAATATTATATTCAAGTTTTTGGCACTTTCAAGTAAAGAGTGCTAAAAATTTAAAAAGCCTCTAGTTCAATACTAGAAGCTAGACATTACTCTGAATATTGTTCAAGAACTCTATCAAATTCTATTTCTGGATTTTTACTATCTAAATCCCAACCATATGGTTTGAATTCACCAGAAAAAATATGTTCATATAATTCTCCGACATTATCTTCAAATAATTTTTCAATATCTTCATCATTTGAATGATAGATGAATAAGGGCATTATTTTTAAATAATTTTCAGAAGAATAAAAGAATTGATCTTTAAGCCACGGATATGAATTTAAAACATCATCTTTTTTACTGTCTTTATTCAAACAGATGATAATCACCTTGTTAAAATCAACTTTATTCTCATCAAACTTATATCCGACATTTTTAAGACAAGAAACCACTTCTTTAGCATCTAATTCTTCATTTTTAGTATAACAAAAAGAAAAATCAGTCATTTTGATATGCCTTTACTTGTTCGATAAAGAAGTCTTTTAAAGCATCAACCCCTTCATTTGCTTTAACTGATACTGGGAAAAACCTGGCATTCGGATTGAGTTTAGTGATACTATCTTCAGCTTTATTGAAATCAAAATCAAAAATGATTTTTGCATCAGTCTTAGTAAAGACAAAAATATCACCTTTTCTAAACATTAAAGGATATTTAAGTGGTTTATCATCACCTTCAGGAATTGATAAAATGACTAACTTCAAAGTAGCGCCAGTATCAAATTCTGCTGGACACACTAAATTTCCAATATTTTCTAAAAAAATCAAATCAAGATTATCATCACCTAAAAAGTCTACAGCTTCATCAACCATTTTAGCATCTAAATGGCATTCACCAGATGTATGAAGTTGAATGGTTTTAACACCAGTCTTTTCCTTGATAGTATTAGCATCAACAATAGCATCCATATCAGCTTCAATGACACCAATTTTAAAAGTATCTTTTAATCTATTGATCAAATCAACTAACAAGGTAGTTTTTCCAGAACCAGGACTTGACATAACATTGACAAGATAGGTCTTTCTTTCTTTTAATTTCTTTCTAACTTGATCAGCACGCATATCATTATTTGCAAACACTGATTGTTTAACTTTAATAACTCTAGTTTTGTCCATATTTATTAATAACCTCTATAAAAATTATATCAAAATGTACTAATTAATCTTAGAAAAAAGCTCATAATTTTCTAATCTTAAATATAACAACTAAAAATGTTTCTATAGAATCAAATGAAACAAAAAGACTTAAACATATTGAGAATCTTTAAACCAAACATAATTTTATCTACATTTAGATTAAGATAAAGAATAGTGCTAATCTTGTGCTTATCTTTCAATAAATAAAAACAATATTCTTAAGATTTATCAATTTACCTCTGGTGACCACCCCAACATCATGAAAATTATGGTTTGAATTTTACGCAGGGGTCTTTTCGAATGAAATTAGATGGATGTATCCTTATTCTTATCGGTTTAGATTTGTGAAACAGGAACATCATATAACATTTCAATTGTATCTTCTTTTTCATCTAATACTTCTATATAGGCAAAACTATTGTCCAATAATTCTACGATTATACCTTTCGTCCTTTTTTATATCCGACGATATCTTCTTTTAATATGATTTTATCATATTGTTTCATTTTAACATTTCTCCTTCTTATTTGGATATGCTATGATAAATCTATAGGTTGTTTTTCCATTATCTTTTTGCACGACAATTACTATGTTTGCATATTCGTATTTTTATATTCAATTATTGTTTTGTTCTTCAACAATCGGATAAATCTTAGATTTCAAATAGTCTTTTTGAAATTCTTATACTTAGTCTTTTTGTCAATTTGTGTTTCGTTAATATCGGCGTTTTCTTTTACTACGAAATAAAAAACATCATGAAAATGTTTATTTATGAACGTTGTTATACCAAATGTCACAAGAAACAAACGATGCGCTTATCAAGAATGCTTGCAGTTGGAAAAATGATATCCATCAATGAATATACCTCCTTGTCATTGTTCTCCATTCCGTCTCGCTGATGATATGATGCGTGGCTTCCTTTTTCCCTTGTGAATCAATGGCATCGGCTAGGTTCATATATAGACCATAATCGTTTAAGATATCTGCATCCTCCGCTTTCTTTACCAAATCCGACATTGTTGGAGTCAATTCGAAATCGATTTGTACTTCGTTATTGATGTAATTGTATTTTCTATTTTCATAAATATCTTTCTTGATGAGGTCCAATATATATTTGTTGACATTATCAACTTGACTGATTTTGTTTATCAAAACTGCATCATCATTTCTAACTCTTATTTTGATAATCTTGTATTTGTCTTTGAGATATGAATTTATATAAGCTTGCTTATCAAACATTTTCGTTTCTCCCGATATTAGTTTATTACATTTTTTTGGGGGCAAATGTAAATTATTCTTCAAATTGCGGTGTTTTTTCCTTTTATTTCAAAGGAACGGAATGGTGAATAGTTTACTCATTAGTATATTTTGTTTTTGGTACATCAAAAAAATCTAGTTTAGTTTTATGACAAACAATTTTGACTTGAACTAAAAATCTTAAAATATCTTCTATATCTTTAATCTCTATTATTCAATTTATTATAAATTTTCTTCAAAATTAAATTTGAATAAAGAAAACAATCTCTTAATATTCATAAAACATGGTAATATTTTATTTTTACAAGACTATCATTTTCTTCACTATATCCGTAATATCCTAGTTTAGTACCAATCCATTTTCCTGGATAAGCTTTTTCATTTGTTAAATATGTTTTTCCATTGATTAATACATCATATAATAAATCATAAATATTTTGATTAATAAAATTTACATGTAATTTAACTTTATTTTCTTTAAATTCTTCTTCAAATATGACTTTGTCTTTTTTAGAAATTTCACCTTGAATTAAACGTAGATAGTATTTGAAATTCTTTTTATAGAATTCAATCGTTTTATATTTAGTTCCGAAAACAATAAAACCAAAGTGACTGTTTTCACTCATGTTTTTCAAATCAAAGCAAGTTTCAATCTTAAATTCTTCTTTTGGAACTTTTGTTAAAAGTGCATATGGAATCAAATTTATTTCATCCATGAATTTTGTTTTATATAAATTGAAAATCAACCCATTATCAAGATGATAGAAATCGTTAATATTTGATGGTCTTTGCCAAATTAGACTGATTTTATCTCCTTTAAAATCATCACTAGTTGGTATAAATTCGTTTGCTTCAATTTCTATTGGATATTCTTCTTTAGAGACTGGAACACCAGGAAGTAGTTTATCTTCTATTTTTCCAATGACTGGCCAATCATCTATCCAAGTAACTGGTTCTAGATGTGTAATTCTTCCATATGCTCTTTTATCTTGAAAGTGAATGAATGCATATCTTTTTCCTTCATCATCTAAATCTATTAAAGCGCCTTGATGAGGCCCATTGACAAGAGTATCTCCTTGAAATAAAACAATTTTTGTTTCATAAGGGCCATAAATATTTTTACTTCTCAACGCAACTTGCCAACCAGATTTAACACTACCAGCCGGTGCTAATATATAAAAGAAATCACCTTTTTTATAAAATTTAGGTCCTTCAATTGTCGGATTATTATTATGACCATCATATATGATTTTGTAATCACCAATTGTATAATTTAAATCCGAAGTCAATTCAATAACTGCTAAAAAAGAATTGAATCCAATACGACTTTTAACAAAAGAAAACACCATATATGCTTTATCATCAACCCAAATAGGACATGGATCTTCATACCCTTTACCTTTGATCAAACAATTAGGTTTGCTATATGGACCTTCTATAGTAGGAGAATGAATTTCAAAAATTCCTTCATCAGGAATCGGATATACAATATAAAACAATCCATTATGATATCGAATAGAGGGTGCCCATACACCAAGACCATGTAAAACTTCATTGAAAGTTTCATCTAATTCATTTAAAGCATACGCGATTAACGACCAGTCAACTAGATTTTTAGAATGAAGTATCGGAATGCTAGGTAGATGATTAAAACTTGATGCTATCATGTAAAAATCATCTTTAACTCTAATAACATCCGGATCTGAATAGTCTTGATGAATAATTGGATTTTTATATTCTTTCATAATCCACCTCTACAATAAATAATGCCTCTATTATATGGCATACAAAATAAACAAGAACAAAAACATAAAATAATCATTACACAATTTGTTTATAATGCACAAAGGAAAATGCCAAATCGCCAAATGAAATGAAGCCAAATTGCCAAATCAAAAATAAAATATAAGAGAGGAAAACATATGAAGCAGTATTTAAAAAAGATGCATTGATACTAGATTAAAAGATAAATTAGAAAGCTCTGGTGCCGTTTGGATAAAAGGACCAAAATGGTGTGGAAAATCAACAACTGCTGGACAAATAGCAAAAAGTTGTATTTATATGCAAAATAGAAAAGAAAGAGAACAAAACATTGCCTTAGCTAAAAATGCACCGGAATTATTTTTTTCTGGTAACGCTCCTAGATTGATTGATGAATGGCAAGTCATTCCTTTTATATGGGATGATATAAGATATGAAATTGACAAAAGAGATGAATTTGGTCAATTTATTTTAACTGGAAGCGCAACACCTTTAATTGATGATGAAAGACAAAAACAACAAAGTGGTGTTGGTAGAATTTGCTCCTTGATTATGAGACCGATGAGTTTATATGAATCATTAGATAGCAATGGAAAAATATCCCTCAAGTCTCTATTTAATAAAGAAATAGTAAAACCAGTAATCTGCTATAAAAATATATTTGATTAAGCTTATTTTGCATGCAGGGGTGGCTGGTCAAAACCAGTCGGTCAATCAAAAAAAATCTCAATAGAAATAGCAAAAAACTATTATGATGCATTGATAGAAAATGACATAAAAACCGTTGATAATGTCTCAAGAGATGTCAACAAAGTAAAATTATTGTTGCGTTCATATGCTAGAAATATATCTACTGAATGCAGCATAGAAACAATTATTTCTGACATAAAAGGAAATGATAATAAATCAATCAGTGATGAAACTATCAAATCCTACATAAAAGCTTTAGAAGGCTTATATGTCATCGAGGATATAAAAGCTTGGCGTCCAAATCTAAGAAGTAAAACAACAATAAGAACATCTTCAACTAGACATTTCATCGGCCCATCTATTGCATGTAGAGCTTTAGGAGCTTATAAAGATGATTTGATAAATGATTTAAAATTATTCGGTTTAACATTTGAATATATGGCTGTAAGAGATTTAAAGATATATGCAGATACAATGGATGGTGAAGTTTTTCACTACAGAGATACAAGCGGACTTGAAGTCGATGCGATTATTCATTTAGACAATGGAAAATTGGCAGCCTTTGAAATCAAACTTTGTGATCAAGATAGAATAGAAGAAGTTGCAAAGAACTTGCTTAAATTATCTAATTTAATTGATGAACAAAAAATGAAAAAGCCAAAGTTTTTAATGGTGATAACTGCTATCGAATACGCATATCAAAGAGAAGATGGAGTATGGATTGCTCCTCTAGATTGTTTAAAAGATTGATACTTTAAATATCAATCTTTTTATTATATTCTAAAGTTGTCAATTCAACTCTTTCTCATCTTCTTTTTGAATCACATGTTCGACTGGATGTTCTTTAAGTCTTTTCTTAAATATTTTTGGTGTGACAATCAAATAGAAGACAAGAGAGAATATTCCAGAGAATGAATCGGCGATTGGTTCTGCTAAGAATGCAAAACTAGCATCACTTGATAACATCGGAAGAAGAATGGTAAGAGGAATGAGGATCACAAATTTTCTCAAGATTGATAACCAAATTGAATAATTAGCTTGTCCCATGCCAGTCAAACCATCGACAAAAACATATTGGAAGGCTAAAGGAATAATACCCATCATATACCATCTGATGAATTTAACACTCGCTTGAATGACTTCTTCACTTTCCTCACCTTTAGATCCTAAACCGACAAAGATAGTTGCAAATGGTCTTGCTAAAAAGAAAGATAAGACAAAGCAACAAATGCAAAAAGTTAGAGCAAAAGCAGTCAATTGTTTCTCTGCTTTTTTGATCAAATCAATTCTCCTTGCTCCATAGTTATACCCTAATATTGGTTGAGTACCAGTAGAAATTCCAAGAAGTGGTCCTGTAATCAATGATAAGAATGCTTGGACAATAGTTGCAGTTTCAATATAGAAATCACCATTTCCATTACCGAATTTTTGAAGCATACTATTCAAAATGATAATGATGATACTATCGCTTCCCATGATGATAAATGGTGAAAGACCAAGCCTTAAGATATTGAGCATCAATTTGATATCATAATTACCGAATGATAATTTGATCTTACTACCTTTTAATAAAAACAAAATAGCTAAAGAAAAAGAAAGAAATTGACAGCTGATAGTAGCTAATGCAGCTCCTTTGATTCCCATGTTGAATACATACATGAATAAAGGATCTAATCCGATATTTAAAAGACATGCAAGACAAGTTGTCAGCATTGCTTTTAAAGATTCACCTTGAGCAGTTAAAAATTGATTGAGACCAAAAGAAATGATGGAGAAAAAAGTCCCTAAGAGATAGATCATCAAATAATCTCTTGCATATGGATAAGAAACTTCTGATGCCCCAAAAGCAAATAGCATCGGTTTCATAACTGAATAGAAGACGATCATCAAAAGAGCGCTCAAGATGATGAGAAGCAATAAAGAATTGCTCAAGATTTTTTTTGCTTTTTGTTCGTTCTTTTCACCTAAGGCAATCGAAAATAAAGGAGCACCACCAAGTCCAACTAAGAAAGCAAACGAAGTGATGAATGTCGTAATCGGAGCAACAACACCAATACCTACAAGTGCTTGTTGGCCATTTACTGGCATATTTGAAACATAAATTCTATCGACAATATTGTAAAGGACCGATACCAATTGAGCTAACATTGCAGGAAGTGCAAGTCTTAATATCGTCGGCCAAGTTTTTGAACTACCTAAATTAGTTTTTTCCATAATAAATTACCAAAAAATACTATAGTTACAATAGGTTAAGAAAACAAGAGAGAACTTAAAAAAGCAATTACAGACCTAACCATAATTGCTTTAAGTGATCAATTAGAATTCTCTTTTTGATGTAGTTCTCTCATTCCCTCAACTGTATCACAAATCTCTTTAAAAGAACAAGTACGACAATCCATCTTCAAATTTTTCATGATGTGATCTAAAGTCACAGTAATGCCCTCACTGAGCTTTGAAAATTTAGAAATAGAATCATAATCAAAATTTGAATCAGTGATGAAAATCTGTTTAACAGCTTTAACTCTCGGTTCTTTTTTATAATGCTTTAAAAATAAAGATCCGACATCTGAAAAAGAAAGATTTGAATCAAAAGCATCTTTTGATATCTTTCCGCCTTCTTTTAAAAATCCTGTATGAATCTTTAGCATATATCCTTTAGGATTTACTTTATATCTAGAATATTCGATATTTCTCAGTATTCGATATATCTCTTGGTCTTTTAAATCAGTTTCATCGATCAAAAAGAATGAGATGTGTGAAAAAGGAACATCACCCTTTAAATCTTTGATATCTTTTCCAAGAAGGAAAATCTCGTCTTTAGATACCAAACTAGATGAACTTGTATACCCCATCAAATAGGAAGAAGGCAAAAGTGATGAACCCAAATTCACAATTGAATCAGAAGAAAATATAAATACTTTTTCTTTTTCATCTTGGACATCTTCTTTGATATTCAATTGGGTTAAAGAAGTTTTAAAAAGAGAATTTACATCAGTTAAAATTTCATCATATAGTTTCATTCTAGATGACGATTTCTCTTTCTTTTATCGTATTTTTTGTTTATCCACTTTTGAACAACAGCTAAAAGTTTGCTGTCGATATTGAAATAATAAACACAGAAAAGCAAAACGAACATGAGAAGAATGAAGCCGACAATTGATCCTAAAACGATCAATAAGATAACCCACCAAGCCATTTTACTTAGCCTCGTTTAAGCCTTTTTGACGAGCGTATTCAGCAGCGCCTAAAGCACCCATAAGTTGTGGATCAATCGGTAAGTCTTTAACTTTCAAATGGAGAACCCGTTCAATAGCTTGTTTTAAACCTTTGTTTTTAGCGCAACCACCAGTCAAAGTGATGGAGTCAGTAGCACCGGCTTTTTTTGCCATGACGAAACATCTTTTAGCAACAGAAGTCATAATACCAGCAGCGATTTCTTCCATCGGTTTTCCTTCCCCTACTAAAGAGATGACTTCAGATTCACAGAAGACAGTGCACTGAGATGTGATCGGGATGACATTTTTAGCAGTCAATGATAAGGAACAGAATTCATCTAAATCCATTTCAAAACTTCTTGCCATAGCTTCAAAGAATCTTCCAGTACCAGCGGAACACTTATCATTCATTGCGAAATTCATAACTGTTCCATCTTTTGGATCGACAGCGATACCTTTGATATCTTGACCACCGATATCGATAATTGATGTGATAGTAGGATCAGTCACATGGACTCCCATGCAGTGACAGGAGATTTCTGAGATATTTTCATCAGCAAATGGAACTTTATTTCTTCCGTAACCAGTACCGATCAAATAAGTTAAATCTTCAATTTTTGAAAGCTCAGGAACTTGTTTGATTGTTTCTTCAAGAGCTATTCTTGCACTTTCAACCGGATTGATTTTAGATTTTAATGTCGTATTTCCGACCATTTTTCCATTTTCATCTAAGATGACGCATTTTGTATATGTAGAACCAACGTCGCATCCACCAAAATATTTCATATTATCTTTCCTTTCTACCATCTAGCAGTGTCGTCCATATCGACTAAGCTTTCATCTAATGGCTCTTCTCTTAAAACAGTCTTCATATAACGATTGACATCTTCTCTCATATCTTTTCTAGTCGCCTTGGTTGGATTCATAAGGGCGTGATAGACCCAAACGATATGAATACCGCGTTTTCTACCTTCTTCTTCGATAAGACCATGATATCCAGCCATTGATTTGCATCCGATATGTTCATACATGATTACCATATCAGCATTATATTCTTCACAGTATTGCCAGAGTTGTTCAACACCGACTTCATAACCACCATTGGAATGATTTCTCATGATCATATTCATGTTGTATTCACCAAGGTCTAATAATGCTTGTTCATGATCTTCATAATTGATTGGTTTTGTGAGAGTGAAAGATAACATATCACAAAGACAAACAATACCCCAGCAATTGCT
This sequence comes from uncultured Prevotellaceae bacterium, assembly GCA_963653505.1. Lineage (GTDB taxonomy): Bacteria > Bacillota_I > Bacilli_A > RFN20 > CAG-288 > Enterosoma. The sequence continues at coordinate 9,557 of CAVJWL010000015.1, read as the reverse complement.
GAGCCATTGATTGAAGGCAGTGTAATATTGGGCGTGAACACCCCAAACAAGAGCTCTATGTCTTATCTCTTTGCATGGAAGTACGTGATTCTTAAATCCTTCTTTTGCAATTTCAGTGATCTTTTGATCAAATTTCAAGAATGATGGATCTCTACCAGAGATGACCATGTACTCAGCATCTCTATATAACATGACATTGTTATTGACAACTTGAGGATATGGAGTCTTATTCATTTCCATCCATTCCTCAAAGAGAGCATTTTGAGCATTGTAAGTCTTCATATTTTTAGCAAAAGCATCCCAATCCCATTTTTCACCGGTATGTTTTTCGATGAATTTGATAGCTTCAACTATTTGATCCCTTGAATAAGCTAAAACTGATTTTTGTTGATGACGCATCGGGGCTGCCATAGTGAAACTTGGTAAATCATCATGTCTATCTTCGATTTGATTTCCCATCAAAGACCCATCACACGTGGTATTGCAGTGAATTGCACAAACACCACAAATAGGATAATCTTCATCGATAGCACAACCAAGTTCAGCACAAGGCATCGGACAGACATCATTTGGGATTTGGAATTCTTCCGCGACTTCGATGTAATGTAAAACACCATCTTGAGCGATAGTAGAACCTGTATAAATAGCGGGGACTTCTTTGGATAAGAATTTTAAATTTGGAAAACCAGTTGCGATAACCATCATTCCATTTTCGTCCATGATGACAAGTTTTTTATTTAATTCATCATATTTACCATACTTATTTCCGATTCTCTTATCGCATTTGAATAAGGTATCCATTGTCTGAGTTAAATGCTCGACAATCGAATCATATTCGATATGCCCGATTCTCAGTTGTGGACCTCTGACACCTTCTAAATGACGATCGATATAATCAAAAGCTGCAAGATAATTACCAAACCAACGATAGGTGAACATCGCTTTTAAAGTGTTTGGTTTCATGATGAATTTTGACATTACAAGAAGATTGTGTAACCACCTTGAAAAATCATACATCGTATCTTTAAAGCCGCGCCATTCTCTGTGGGTATAGGTCTTCTTTCCTGGCTTATTCAATTTGCCAAGCTTGATATTTCCAATATTATCTTTCATTAGTTAGACTCCTTTTGCTGAATCTTTTTGATTTCCAAAGCTTCGATGAATGCTTGAATTCTTGTTCTCAATTGACCAGATTGTCCAACATTATATGGTCTATCGATGCTGAGAGTTTTATATCCGTATTCATTCTGCATGACTGCATTCATAAAGGCTCTTCCATATCCCCAATAATCACAGAATTTGATCTGTTCAATGATAAGACCATCGACATTATATTCTTTGGCGATTTTATCGACATAGGCATGTCTTTCATTGACTTTTTCAGTTGTCAAGAAACGAGGACATTGACCTGAGGTCATATAATATCTGCACACTTGAGTAAGAGCATCTTCATCATCACTCAATTCAATGACTTGTCTACCTGGAAGAGAACCAAAGCAATAACGATCTGCGACAACAACAAGACCGCATTCCTCTGCTAATTTGATTAATTGTGGATCATCAACTTCTGAGCCTACCATAGCAACTCTTGCTCTATATGTACCTTTTTTATCAGGAACTCTAGTTTTCAATTCTTCACAGGTCTCTTGCAATTTTTCAATCAGCTTATCTTTTGGACAGCAATAAGTGCTAAGACATAAAACTGCGAATTCATAGCCTGTGATTCTCGGTTGTTCTTCTTTTCTATAGTCACCGATTTCAGTTATCAATTTTGAAATGATATTCTGTTCTTCTACTGCTTTTCTGATTGCACTATCAGAAATATCGATTCCAAAATGTTCGTTCAATGGTTTTAAAACATGTTCTTGCATCTGTAAAACATAATGTTTTAAGGTGACATCATCTGATTTCATCGGAACATCGACATAAGAAGCAAAGAATCCTTCATTTTGACAGCAATCAAGATGTTCGATATTTTCAACACAACGATTCATCATAGCGCAAGCTTCTGGCGAGATGATGGCATTGAGGAAATTGAATCCACCTTCTAAAGCTCTTTCTAATAAGGCACGGCAAGCTTCACAGAAGATTGGTGATAAATAATAACTGCCCATTTCAGTAGTTCCAGTTCTTGGAGCTCTTAAACGCACAGAAAAAATGCCAGGAAGATTCAAAAGTGGTTCAGGTATTTGATAACACACATGTCCAACAGCTTTTCTTCCTTCACTTTGGGCTTCTTGTATGAGGTCGTTATTGGAGTTTTCAAGAAGTTTTTCAAAGTAATATAAATGTTTTAAATCTCTCATATTCTTTTACCTATAAAATATGGATTTTTTCAAGAGCTTCCTTTGCTCCTCTAACAATATTTGCATCATCATCTAAGAAGAAGACATTCTCACCATTCATATCGTATTCAGCTAATTTTTCATCCATTGGAATCTTAGCTAATAAGGTAAGGGGAGCAATATCTAAATCTTCTTTCATCGCAAGACTTGAAAGTCTATTAGCAATGACACCGATTTCTTCATACATAACAAGATCATCAGCAACACTCTTGATAGTTTTTACTACTTGAATTCCTTTTTTACTTTGGTCAGTTACAAGCAATAGATGAGTGACTTTCTCCATAACTCTTCTATTGATTTGTTCAATACCAGCTTCACCATCGATGACGACATAATCATAATGAGAGGAAATAGCTGCGATGACTTCTTTTAAATAAGTATTGATCTTACAATAACATCCGCTAGCTTCAGGTCTTCCGATTGCCATAAAGGAGAATCCGTTTTGTTCAACGATAGCTTCTTCAATCGAATATTTAGCATTTCCTAACACTTCAACAACTGCATTCTTACCATCTTCACTAGCTTCAATAGCTTCTTTTCTGACATCATCAATCGTTTTATGTGTTTCAATTCCTAAAGCAGTTGATAATCCAATAGCAGGATCAGCATCGATAGCTAAGATTTTCTTGTCTTTAAAATTTTCAACAAGAAGTTTTACAATAACAGCAGCAAGAGAAGTCTTTCCAACTCCTCCTTTTCCAGCAACAGCAATGATACGTGGTTGTGTTTTTTCGTTCATATAGAAACCTTTCTAAAAAATCTTTTATTATTCTAACTTAAATAATATGTAAAATAAACATTATTTTGAAAAGGCTTTCATTGTTATTTAAGACTAACTTAAAATGTCAAGCAACATTTAATACATTTAAAAAATTGTTTATTGATATCAAAATTTGAAAAGACAAATCGAAAAATTAAAATCTGAAAATAACGCATTCATTTTCAAATAAAAAACAGTTATATTTCCATTTTTCAAGCATAAAATGATCATTTTATGGTATACTAAGAAGATTGAGGTGAATTATGGATTACGAAAAAGCAAGTAATTACTGGATTGAAAAAGATAAAACATCAATAAAGATGAATCCAGATGAATTGCTAAAAATGATTGAAGAATTTATTAAAAAACACAATACGATGGCATTAGCCACCGGTTTTTCAAATGAAGTCAGATGCACTCCAATTGAATACACTTATGAAAATGGATGCTTCTATCTCTTCTCTGAAGGTGGATTAAAATTCAAATATTTAGAACACAATAAGAATGTTTCAGCTAGTATATTTGATCAATTCACTACTTTTTCAGATATTCATTCAGTCCAAATCACCGGAATTATTGAAATAGTTGAAGATGATGATGAATATAAAAGAATTTTGAATTTAAAAGGAATTAAATTCGAATCAATCAAAAAGATAAAAGAATCCTTACATCTATTAAAATTATGGGCTTTTAAAGTTGAAGCCTTAGATTCAACTACTAAGCTTTTTGGATGTTCCAATAGACAAACATATTTCTTTGATTACAAAGATAAATAAGATCATTTTTATGATCATTATTTAATTTTGTTTTTTTATTGGAGGTTTTTAATATGGTCAATATGAATTCGCATTTTTCAATGTGGAAATTATTTAAGATATCAATACCGACGATTATCATGATGATTTTCACAAGTATTTACGGTGTTGTTGATGGACTTTTCATTTCAAATATCGAAGGAGATACAGCCTTCAGCGGTATCAATTTCATCCTTCCTTATGTTATGCTCTTTGGTGTTGTCGGGTTTATGATCGGAGCTGGCGGTTCTGCACTAGTTTCCAAAACCTATGGAGAAGGCGATGAAAAAAGAGGAAATAGATATTTTACGATGCTGATGATAATTCAATTATTCATCGGAGCTATCGGTACTATCGTCGGATTTTTCACTGTCAAAGATATGGCAAGAATCTTAGGAGCAAATGATGTGATGCTACCTTATGCTGAAACATACGGACACACATTGATGCTCTTTATGATTTTCTTCATATTTCAAAATTCATTCCAATCATTTATGGTCGTCGCAAGAAAGCCGATGTTAGGATTTCTTTTCACAGTCATTGCCGGATTGACAAATGTGCTTGGAGACTACTTATTGATTGCAGTTTTTAAGCAAGGTGTAAGAGGTGCTGCCATTGCAAGTGGTTTAAGTCAAATTGTTGGTGCTTTATTACCATTATTTTATATTATTTTCTTCAAACATAAAACACCATTACATTTTGAAAAAACTAAATTAGAATTCAAGCCGATTTTTCAAGCTATGTCAAATGGATTATCAGAGATGATATCCAATTTATCGATGTCATTAGTCAATATGTTATTAAACGCACAATTGATGAAATACATCGGTCAAAATGGTGTTACAGCCTATGGAATTATCATGTATGCAGGCTTCATCTTCACCGGTGTTTATTTCGGTTATTCAATTGGTGTCAGCAGTATCATCGCTTACCAATACGGAGCTAAAAATACTAAAGAATTATCTTCAATACTTAAAAAATGTCTGATGACCTTTGGAATATTATCTATTGTCCTTGCAACGCTTGCTATCGGATGTGCTAAACCGATTGCTATGATATTTGTAAGAAATAATCCTGAACTGTTGAGTTTGAGTGAAAAAGCCATTCGCTTCTACTGCATTTCCTATTACATCGCTGGATTCAATATTTTCTTCTCATCTTTCTTCACCGATTTAAACGATGGCTTAGTTTCAGGAATCATCTCTTTTGCAAGAACATGTTTTTTCCAAGTATTAGCCATTATGATTTTCCCACTAATTTTCAGCAGTGATTCATTGTGGTTTAGCATTCTCTTTGCTGAGATATGTTCGCTTATCATCTCTTTGATTTTCTTATTTACCAAAGATAAAAAATACCATTATTTGAAAGGTTAGTTCTTTTTCTTTTTTGGTTTCCACAGAAGTATCCAATTAGGTTTAAAAGCATCAGGAATGATTTCAGATTTTTTTGTGTATTTACCAAAAGAATCTGATGTCTTACCATAAATAGCATGATATTTATCTAAGTTTTCTAAAGCGTTAGGAGAAATCAAAAATTCTTCTAACGTTTTTCTATTTCTAACGATGATAGGGACTCCTGGATTGGATGATAAGAAATACGGAATTGATAACTTTTCATATTCTACTTTTACCTTTTCATTCTTACAAAATGATAAAAATTGATTGAGATTATATTTTTTACCACAGAATCGATAAATACCTTTTGGAGATACCCAAGTGATTTTAATAATCTTTATAGAATTATCTTCTTTTTCACCTTTGAGTTGAAAGAAAAGACTCACATCATCATTTTTATAATCAAAGTTTGAAAAGATCTTTTTAGGATATAAATAATAATATTTTTCATTATTAGATTCTTCATCTAAATACCAGATATTCTTATTCTCATATTCTTCTCTCATGTCGAATAGCCAAATGACTTTGTATCCTAATTTATGATAGAAATAATTCCTATCTTCGTATTCTTTGATTGGAATTTCCGAATGTTGAAACTCGATAACTACTTTTTCATCTTCAATTAAAACATCAGCTCTATGCGTTTTATTTTGAAATGTTTTAACGATTTCTAAGTACTTTTCATCGAATCTATTTTGCCAATCAAAATGCCAGTCCGACATTTCATAATGCCATTTATCGATACAATTTGAATTTGGAAAATGAGCAAAATGATGAGCTTTTATCAACCCTTTTCTTTGTAAAACTTCTTTATTACAAATCGGACAATAATATTTTTCACCATCTTTAGTAGAAGAAATATGTACTCTTCTTTTATCTTTATCTATTGCTACTATCATTTTTTAGAATTGAATAAATCCCATAATGAAATATCAGAAGGAACATCATCTTCTTTTTCTTGTTTTTCATCAGATACTTCAACTTCTTGTTCTTCAACATTTTCCTCTTCGTCATTTACCTCTTCATCATCTTCAACCTCTTCTTCATCAATTTCTTCGTCATAATCATTATCTTGATTATAGATTTCTTCTTTTGAGAAGATTTCATCGATGAATCGAGAGTGAGAATTTTTACCACTGATATCATTTTCGGAGAATAGATATAATCTATCTTTTGCTCTTGTCATAGCAACATAGAGAAGCCTTCTTTCTTCTTCTAATCCTGTTTTTGATCTTTCTTCTAAGGTTTTATGATGAGGGAAAAATGGATCATCTAATCCGATGACATAAACATTTTTAAATTCCAATCCCTTAGCTGCATGGATTGTTAGTAGATGGACTGAATTCTTGATTTTACTCTCTGCTTCTCTCTTTTTTAAATTGGTCAAATAATATTCTTTCAAAGTGATATTTGAATCAGCAGTTTCACTTCTTATCGAATAGATGAATGAATTTAAATTCTCTAAATGACTTGGATTTTTAAGCCCGCCGATATACTCCATATACCGCGCATCTTCTAATAAAGTATTCAAAGCTTTATTGACATTCCAAGAATCTAGATGTTCTTGAACGTTTTCGATAGCATTTAAAAATTCTTTGATCTCAGTTCCGACAAATTCGATATCATTTCTATGCATTTTTAAAGTCACAAGTAATGGCTCTGATAATTGAAGTGAAAGAAGATACTCGACTTTTTTAGTGCCGAACTTTCTTGTCGGTCTATTTATCATTCTCAAAAGCGATTTATCATCTTCTTCGATGACAATCTTAATCAGTGATAAGACATCTTGAATTTCTGATAGCTCATAAAAAGAAGGTGCTCCAATAATGTCATATGGAATTTTTTGATTGCGAAGAACATTCTCTAATGACATCGAATAAAAACTGCATCTAAAAAGAATGGCGTTATCTTTATAGTCTTCTTTTCTATCAATTGATTCTTTGATGAGCTTTGAAATTCTATCACCTGCTTCGACTTCCGTTTCACATTGGAAATATTCAACTTTAACCCCATCTTCTTTTAAGGCATATAAGTCTTTCTTCACTCTATTCTTATTTTTAGATATGAGTTTATTAGATGCATCTAAAATACTTTTAGTCGATCTGTAATTATCGACTAAGATGAATGTTTTGCAGTCTTTATGAACCTTAGAAAAATTGAGCAATATCTTATTATCTGAATTTCTCCATTCATAAATATTTTGATCAGGATCTCCAACTACAAAGAGATTTTTACAGTGAGATGAAAGCATCTCTAAAATATCGTATTCCACTTTTGAAGTATCCTGAGCTTCATCAACTTCAAAATATGAAAATTTGTCTTGCCATCTAAATTTGATATCTTCATGAGTTTTTAATATGTAATGAGTGTAATAAATGAGATCATCAAAATCTAACCAACGACCTTTTCTTTGATTCAAAAGATAGCTATCGATGATTTGATCGTCAAGACATTTTCTCACTGTGAGAATATGCTCTTCAAAATTACGATCCATCATTCTAGGAATATATTCTTCTTTGCTTTTTTCTTTGGAAATTAAAGTCCTTATTTCTTCAAGAGTGAAATTATCCAATTTGATACCGTGATCTAAATATATTTTAGTCAATACTTTCTTAGTATCTCTTTCATCAAAGATTCTAAAGGATTTTGAATAATTCAAAATACCGATTTCCTTTTTTAAAAATCTCGAACCAAAGGAATGATAAGTCAAAATATATGGAAATTCTAATTCTTCGCCTAATTCTTGTCTGATTCTAGTCACCATTTCATTACAAGCTTTTCTTGTAAAAGTTAAGCAAAGAATTGAATCAGGATCAATACCTAGTTCTTTTACCAAATACAAATATCTAGAAACAAGAACTCTTGTTTTACCAGTTCCTGCTCCAGCGATAACTCTGATATAGCCTTCAGTCTCTTTACAAGCTTCAAGCTGTCTTTCATTCAATTCATCCAAGTACATAAAATAATTATACCTTATTATGAAGGCTAAGATTTAAAAAAATGAACTAATAGCGTATACATTTATCCACACAAATGGCAATCTCAATTTAATAATCAAATTGCTTTATGTTCTTCGAACAATGTTGTTAAATTTTTTATTAGAAAGATAATAGCAATACAAAATTTGTTTTTTTGTAGGCAAACAAAGTTAAATGCTAGTACTACCCCTAGATTGTGATATAGTTATGCTTAAATTTCAACATCATTGTTCCAGTACACTATGATGGAGAGTTTAATGATTTTTCTAATCAAGTTCTTCAAATTGATTCAATTTTGGAGAGATTCCAAAATAATTGTTATAGTCGATAAATACAAGAAAGAGAGAGAAACTAAAAGAAATAACTAAAAACCTATTCAGCGTTGATTTTGATAAAGATTTTGATGATGATAATGTATGTGAAGTATATCAAAATATGGCTGGGGAATTGATTAATAACAACAATTGATTTGATGTTTACGCTTGTTAGTATGATTATCTCATTCATGAATGTAAAATAGAGGAAGAAATTTTAAATTTTTCAAATTTATTTTGGTTATATGAAGGACAAAAGTAATATATTCCTAATGTTGCTGAATTTTGTGCATATTTCTATGCTCGCATTTCATTAGAACACTATCCTGATGCTGTCAATATATTAGATAGCATTACATTTAATGTATTTGAGAATTCAAATGTATATCCAAATAAAAAACTATATTATTATGAGTATATTCCTACAAATGATCCAAAGGTAAATCTATCAAAAAAATGGAAAGAGAAAGGTTATGGATTATATTAAGCTATCAAAAGAAATATCATATGCATTAAGACATGCACCATGGGAATATGAATTAGAACTTGATGATGAAGAATTCGTTCCGATTGAGCAATAACTTCATTCTTTAAATTCCTCTCATGAATATGGTAAAGATATCACAAAGGGAAATCTTGAATACATTATTGAACATTCAGATAAGAAAAGACATGAGATAGTAGGAGATAAAATACGAGCTCTTTATGGTCACTCAACACCTTTTAAAATTGAAAAGACAGAATCTATTTCACCAGATACTCTGCATCACGGAACTGCTAAGGGATTCTTAGATTCAATTATGAAAGATGGATTATTACCGATGAATAGACAATACGTATATCTCAGTGTTGATACCGATATTGCAAATCTTGCTGGTAAGAGAAGAGATTATAATCCAGTTATATTAATCCTAAATTTTTAGTGTGTAGGTATTGAATTGTGATTTCTTATAAATCAAAACACAAATTTCT
>CAVJWL010000014.1:0-42382 GCA_963653505.1 uncultured Prevotellaceae bacterium | reverse complement strand
AGAACATTTAGCAATCACTGTCGATGTCGCTGATAATAAAAGAATCTCCGACAATCATATCGATAAAGCTGATGAAGTCATCAAACTCGACCATCATCCACTTCCAATTGAACAATATCAATTCGGAGATTATTTGATTGTTCATCCTGATAGACCAGCAGCTAGTGAAATCATCGCTTTATTTGTCCTTTCTAGAGGTAAAGGAACCAAAGTCAGCAAGAAAACTGCTGAATATTTATATTGCGGTATTGTCGGTGATACTGGAAGATTTTTATATGAAGATGCTGATGATGCAACCTTAAGAATTTCCGCTGACTTATTAGCCTTAGGTGTAGATAAGACTAGTATCTATGACCGCATGTATGAAACTGATTTAAGAAAGATGAATATCTTGAAATATTGTCTCAATAATTTCCATCTCACTGAGAAGGGAACTTGTTATTATGTCTTGACTCAAAAAGTCATGGATGAACTTCAAATGACAAGCGATGAAGGAAATCTTCATATCAACACCTTCAGAAATATGAAAGGTGTCCGTTGTGTTTGTTCCATCACTGAAGATATCAAAAACAACAATTTCCGTGTATCTCTTCGTTCATCTCATACTAAGGTCTCACCTGCTGCTAATAAATTCGATGGTGGTGGTCATGATTATGCCGCTGGCTGCAAAATAAAAAACTTGGACGAACTTGATAAGCTCATCCAAGCATGTGATGAATTAGAGTAGTTATTTAGATAAATATTTGACAGCATAAGAACAAGTTGCAAGTAGCTTCTTGTTCTTTTTTTCTGCTAATGATTTCATCTCTTCTAATAGTTTTGCAGCAATTCCTTGACCGCGAAGTGAAGAATCGACATAAGTTTTATCGATTGTTAAAGAATTATCTTCTTCGATATAATGACAATACGCTAATTCAACACCATCGACTGAATAGGAGATTTTATCAGCTTCATTTTTGAATGTAACCATCTTTGATTAGATCCTCCTTTGAAAATCCTAACATCGATTTTACAAATTCATTGACATATTTTTTGAATTTTGGAAGTGATTTCTTGACATAAATGCCATTGTAATAGAAATAGGCTAACATCAAATAAGCTTGGTTATAATCGCTGATTGAGGCTAGTTCTGCTTTTTCATAGGCTTGTTTGTATTTCTTTTTAGCAAGATTATCTAAGACTTCAAGAGGTACAAAAGAGTCTTTTTTGATATTGTAAAGTCTTTCTTTTGCCAACCTTTTCTTTTGTTCTTCACCTAGTTTTTCATTGCTGATGAATTCTTTTACTTCAAGAAGGTCCAATTCACTGCAGGTCTTATAAAAAGCCGGAATATAAGAAACAAAGGTTTTATAATTTCTTTTTTCAAAATAATATAAGCTCGTTAAAAAACTTCCAATGTTGGATTCACTTTGAACAGTGGTGGCTATTTTAAAAGCTTCTTCAAGATCTTTCTCAGTTCCAAAGCCGTAGAGATTCATATAGAAAAGATAGATATTAGCTTTTGAAAATTTGAGTTTATACTGAACTTCTGAGAAGATTTGATAGGCTTTTTTAAAATCGACCGGGAAATCTTGGAAGAGATTCATATAGCATTCACCGTATTTGACCATCGCTGATTCAATTCCGTAATCAGAGGCTTCTTTCAATTTTCTGATATAACGATCTACCATCGATTTTTTATGAATTGGGAAATTCTCATCATAAATCTCTAGTTTATCTTCATCGAAATTGTTGAGTTTATTGAAGGCTTTGAAAAGAGGAAAATCAATCTTGTAGTTTTCAATCTCTTTAGTATCTAAGAAGCAATTGTAATATTGATTGAAATAATCGATAGCTTTATCCATATCTTTAGAGACGACATTTCCTTCATAATAGATCTTTGAAAAGACCAAGAATCTCGAAGCTAAATTGATATCATTTAGTTCACTGTATTTAGCAAATGATTTTACTTTATCAATCATCTCTAATGATTTTGCTTCTTTATAGATATTTTTAAATTTTGCGAGACTTTCATTTCTCATTTTTTCAAACATGAAGGCTTCTTCATCTTCATTGACACCTCTTGAAAAATGATCAAGATTCATATTGTTGAGTTGATCTATCAATTTGTCGCTGGCTTTGATAACATATCTGAAGGCTTTATCTTTATCTTTAAATCCGTTAGAACCATCAAGATAAATTCTTGCTAAATATAAATCACCTTCGACATTTAATTTATCGGATTCATTATCTAAGAAATAATCGATAGCTTTATCAGCATCTTTATCAACTCCGAAACCATTCAGATAAAAAAGTCCCATCAAATTAGAAAAATAAAAATCAGAAGGATTTTTTGAATAGATATCTTTTAAAATAGACATCGCAAATTTGTAATCAAAATCATCATTTTGATCACTGCTAAAATGGATGACTAAAAACTTACCAGCTTCTAAATTACCGTTTTCATAAGCTTCTTTTGCCATCTCGATATAGCTTTTAAAAATATAGTTAGGCAGTGATTTACCTAAGATTAAATCATGCATCAATTGTTGTATTAAAAAATTCGGATTATCGTCCATATATCAATCCTTTCTAAGCTCGTTTATTTTATCATTTTAAGCTAGTGTTTTCATCAATTAAAACATTAAGACAAAATATTTTTAAAATATTTTTAAAAAGAATTTTACAGTTGTAGACTTTTAAAGATTCTTTTAATAAAATATATTTTTGAAATTGAGGTCCTTATGAATAAAAAAGAAAAGAAAAAAATAGATCCAGTCAAAGATCGTCAAATCGAATTATATCAAGAATATTATGATGTCGATGAAGCAAATAAGACAATCGATATCTCCTTGCACTATGAAAAGGCTAGTGAACTATTGAATTTGAATATGTGCAAAAAAGAACATCCCTTGTTTGCCAAAACCTTTCTTGAAGAAGTCCAAGAGATCATCGAAAATGCACCGATAGGATATAAACTCCATCTTAATTTTGAAATCGATGATTATGAAGGATATGATCCAAAAGTGCTGATCAAATCATTCAATGATACATTGGAACTTGGACAATACAATTCTCGTAATGAAAAACAGAGAAAACAGTGGATATCAGCCATCTTAGTTTTGATAGGTATTCTCATCTTATTCATGATGACAATTATCAAAGACAATGAGATCTTAGGAGAAGGAATAAGATCATCGATATTCACAGAAGTTATGGATATCATCGCCTGGGTATTTGTTTGGGAAGCAGCAACTATCTTATTCTTAGATCATTCTGAACAAACAAAACTAACACTATTTATCAAACACAGAGTTTCAAAAATAGCTATGTATCAAACAGGAGGTGAAAAGCCTCTTATTGTAGAAGAAGGAAATAATGTCTTTTCAAAATGGACAGATGAGAAAGTTAAAAAGGCCGGTAAATACTCGCTTTTGATTTCTAGTTCATTTATCCTCTTTATGTCATTCTATAATATCTATGCCTTTATTATACAAGTAAAAGGAAATCAAATTGAAAAAGCAGATTTTACTCTCAATCTAATTGTATTAATAGTAACTACCATATTAGCATTTTTGGCTGGAATTGCTGGTATCTTGACATTCAATGGTAAAAAATCAAAAATAACAAAATTTGTAGGAATCTACGCAATCATTTTATTAGTCATTGTCATATTGCAAATTATCATGACAATCGCATATAGAGAACCAGTATATGTCGTATCCGCTATTTTCTCATTCATCTTCAATCTTTTCTATATCTTTGGATATTTTGTTAATAAATACGCAAAATAGAAAAGTTATTTGTCATTTGAATCAGTCTTATCTTCATCATTTTTATTCTTTTTCTTATCTTTTAAAATGACTAAAATTGTCATGATTCCATCTAATAATGAAAGAAAAGATAAGATGAAAATGAAAAGATAAATCGTAAATCTTGAATAAAAACGTGGTGTAGCCGAGACTGTGTTATCATAGACAGTCAAAGCAAAATTACCAATTAAGATAATAAGAGATATTATTATCTCAATAATTCCCCCTTTTATTGTATGAACTCCGACTTTCTTTTCTTTTTTCATAATGATATTCTTTCTTGATGATGACATTATTTTAACATAGCTAGTGTTTAATAAGAGATTTAATTTTTAACCTCAAGAAAATTGAAAAGGCTTTTTGAATAAAATATTTGACAAATATATATATATATATATATAATCAGTATTGACTTTGAAAAGCCTATTTTTTGTGAACCTAAATGAAGAAAAGAAATAGTAAATTGAAGACTATCGCAGCTACTGGTATGTCAATCTTTTCATTGTCAGCAGTTTTTGTATCGACAATTGCTTGGTTTACCGCCAATAGAAAAGTTGATTCTAACGGTGACGGCTTTATTGTAACTTCATATGATGGATTAGTAAAAGGAGTTACTGCTCATAAATTATTATCAATTACTGAAGAAGGAAAATATATCTTCAATTATTCTTCTCCTGATATCACCTATACAGTATCTAGTAATGGAAAGATATCAACAACTGATAGTATTACTTCGATTGGAAAATATGACTCGATGTATAACGATATTCACTTTGCAGTTTTATTTGTCATCACCTTAGATGCTTCTATCGCATCAAATAGGAATGAAAGTGTAAGAATTGTTCCTTCAACAACAACTCCTTATACTGATTCATTATTTGGAGATGCTAAATTGAAAGTATCTGGTAATCCGATGAGTTCTATCTTGCAGTTTTCTTATTCAAGTTCTTATGATTTAAATACAGTTGGTGCTATTGATGACAAAGGAAATACATATGAAAAGATGAGTTTTTCAACTCCTACCGCTCTTCAAAATTTCATCTCATCTGGAGGAACTAGTGATACATATAAAACTGTTTTAAATGGATATTCTATAGCTAAAGATATATTTACAGATACTACAAAAGATTATTATGCTTATGTGATTTTAGAATATTCGATTGAAAACATCGAATATATCTACAATTTGAATTTATCAAGCGATGTTTTTACTAAAGTTCAAAGCAAAGTTCAATATAAACAAGATTGGAAGATATCGATATCATGAAAAGTGGTTTTAGGAATATTATTCGTATTTCAGTTTGTGTTTTATTTATAACTGCATTATATGGCGGTTATATCGGTACTTTATCGTGGTTTGAAAATAAAGCATCAGTTGATACAGGATTTAAAGCTGAATCTGCAGCTGCTTATTTTGCTAGTGGAATAGGAACTGAAGATGATCCATATGTCTTAAATAATAAAAGACATTTCTATAATCTCTGTTGGCTACAATATCTTGGAAAATTTAATAATGATGTGACAAATGATGATGGAGCTAAGACATTAAGTCAGTATTATTTTAAAATCAATTCCGATATTGATTGCTACGGTCTTTATTTACCACCAATTGGAACAACAAAATTTCCATTTGTCGGACATATTGAAGGAAATAATCATGTCATATCTAATTATACAATTACCAATGATTACAAAAAATTAGAAGTTGTGAATTTTTTCAAAAATTAAATTTATTTGATGTTCTTTATGTTAGAATAATTTTGATATTCTTTCGTTAGGAATGTATCTTATTTAGTTTATTTATTTGTAATTATTGTTCAAGTGATGATAATTATCATTTATTATCATTTGGAATAAATCGATTTAAGATTATTTTTGATTTTTAACGATTGATTAATGGAAAGAAGAAAAGCAGAGTTAATATGAAAAAAAAGGGCTTCAATAACATCATTATCTTAAGAGGATACAGAGACTATAATTTATATAAAAGTGATATTCAACAAGAAAATAAAAAATCTTGTCGTTTATTTTTGATTGCTAATTTTATAACACAAGCAGCAGTCATGATTTCAAGACTTGCTCTGTTAAAAGATATTTATTTGTTAATCTTTTCAACTTTTGGAACTGTTTATTCTCTATTACTTCTTTTTATATTTCCAAAAGTTATTAAAAGAGTTCCTTCTAAATGGATTATTCCTCTTCTTTATTTGATTCAAATTCCGACATTTATCATTTCAATTCTCAATGGTTCGGTATTTATCAGAGGTTCTTACGCTTTTTCTTTTTATATTTTATCTTTTATATTGCCATTATTTATCTTTGATATTCCTCTTAGGGTCATCATAATTCAAACTATTTATTGTCTTATTTTTCTTATTGTCGATTATTTCTATAAATCATTAGAAATCTTTGCAGTTGATGCAGTTCACTTATTAGTCACATATTCTGCTATTATAAGTGCTATTCTTCTCATTTTAAGCCTTCGTTTTACTAATCTTGAAAACTATATTTCAGTAAGAGAGAAAAGCGAACATCATGAAGTAACAGGTTTAAAGAATAGATATGCTTTAAAAAAGAGTTATAAATCATTTTTTAATAAAGAAATCATCGTTTCTATGGTTGATATTGATGATTTTAAATTCTTCAATGATATGTACGGACATCAAACTGGTGATATCGTTTTAAAATCATTAGGAAAGATTCTTATAAATAATTTTGGTGTTGATGCTTGTTTTAGTTATGGTGGAGATGAATTTTTGATTGTATGGGAAGATAATGACAAAGCTAAATTCAATAATCTCATGTTAAAAGTTAAAGAAGAACTAAAGGATTTAGAAGTCTCTGATATTATTTTACTCCATCCGACTATCTCAGTTGGATTTGTTTATGGGAAGCCACTGACTAAACAAGAATTCCAAAATATGATCAATTGTGCTGATTTCACTCTCTATAATGCCAAAGACCAAGGTAAAGATATCATTTGTGATAGGTCTTATGAATTGAAGGATGACTATTCTACTTTCATCAATGAAAAAAGAGAAGTCAAATCCTCACCTAATATTGATAGTGTCACTAAGCTTATAACTTTCCAATCATATCTATTAAATGGACAGCATTATATTCAAGAATTAAAAGAAAAGAAGAACATATTGGTCTGTCATATCAATATTCTCAATTTCAGTATTTATAATTGCACTAATGATTATCAAATCGGTGATTCATTATTGATTAAAACGGCTGAGTTATTAAAAAAATCCTTCCCAAGTGGACTGATAACTCGTATCTCCGCTGATCATTTTTCTCTTGTATGTGAAGAAAATAACTTTGAAACAATATTCAAAGAAATTGAAAAAGAATTAAGTTCCTATGTGAATAATCAAGCTATAAGAATCGTCGCTGGTTGTGTTCTTTTAAACGGTAATATGGATTTAAGACAAGCGGATGACTTAGCAAAAATCGCCTGTGATAATGTAAAAAAACATCCAGAACATTCATATTTATTCTATGATGAAGTCTTATCTAAAAAGAAAGAGAAAGATCAATGGATTATTTCTTCATTCTCTAATGCCCTCATCAATCATGATATTGTTATCTTTTATCAACCGATAATTCAAACTCTTTCTTCTTCTATTTCTTCTTTAGAAGCCTTAGCTAGATGGAAACATCCATCAAAAGGATTGATTCCTCCATTAGATTTTATCCCTGTTTTAGAAAACAATCGATTGATCTATAAACTTGATTTATATGTTCTTGAAGAAGTGTGCAAACAAGATCGAATTTTGATGGATGAAAATAAATATGTATTACCTGTTTCAATCAATCTATCTAAATATGATTTTGAAAGACCTGATTTGGTTGATGAAATTGTAAGAATTGTTAATGAATATAAGCTTCCTCATGAATTGATCATTCTTGAAATAACTGAAAGTGCCTTCCTTGCTGAAAAAGAAAATTTAAAAGATTCAGTATTAAAATTGAAAGAACAATCCTTTAAGATATGGATGGATGATTTTGGATCAGAATATTCTTCTTTGAATCTATTAAAAGAATTTTTCTTTGATGCCATCAAATTAGATATGAAATTCTTGCCTTCAGAAAAAGAAAAGGAAAAAGGAAGAATCATCATCGATAGCATCATTGAAATGGCTCAAAAATTATCGATTCAAACATTGGCAGAAGGAGTCGAAAAAGAAGATGATTATCAATTCTTAAAAGATATCGGATGTGAATATGTCCAAGGATATTTAGTATCAAAACCATTAGCAATAAACGAACTGAATACTTTCTTAGTAAGTAAAAAAGACTCGATTCCATCTAGTAAAGAAGAAATCGAATATTATCAACAATTAGTCGATATGTCAGTTTCAAATATCGAATTGAATGGTAAGAAAATAGATTTATCCAAAGAATTTGATGAAGTTGGAATTGCAATCTGTGAATTTAAAGATGATAAACTTAGAGTTTTAAAAACAGATAGTCGATTTAGAGAATTCATCAATGTCCATGAACTTAAAGAGATGATTGATAAAAATGTCTTCGCATCGTACTGGGAAAGAATTGATGAAAACTTCACTAAAGCCTTCGATGATTCTAAAACAAATGATTGTTGGATAAAAAAAGAAATCACAAATGATCAAAAAGAAGAAAAGAGATACATCTATCTACATCCGATAAGTCAAAATCCAAAAACAAATGCTGAAAGCTATTTGGTACTGGTTGAAAAACTATCGAAAGAAAAAGACAAACAACTACCATGTGAATAAAGGATGTTTGAAAGTTGTGATATCAATCTTATCAATTATTCATGAAATTTTAAAAGAATTGGCACTAGAAATTGTGCCATTTTCTTTAACAACAAGGTGATAAACACTAATATTTTATTATTAAAAAGAATTTGTACAAAAGAGATACAGTTGAAATGTACAATGATATATATATTTTTTTTAACTTTTTATTCGAGTTGAAAAATACGATGTTTTTTGTATTATTTTTTAGGAGGAAGAAATTAAAATGGAACAAGCACTTATCAAAAAACTTAATTATTATAAGAAAAATAATATGAAACCTAATTATTCAGCCTTAGCAAAATTGTATGGAGTTGACCGAAGAACAATAAAAAAATATTATTTAAATCCTAAACAAACTAGAAAGAGTAGAAAGTATGTTTCTTCATTAGATGGTTATGAAGAAATTATCAAACAAGAAGCATCTGTACCTGTTATGACCTTCTCTGCGATTTATCAATTTCTTCGCAATGAAAAAGGACTTAATAAAAGTGTTGCTTACAACACACTTACAGCTTATTGTAGAAGAAAGAAAATCAAATTATTCGACAAGAAATAATCGTATGGTATGAAATCCTTTTTGTTGTAAATTGGGACATTGGAATGTTACAATCAAAATAGGTAAGGAGACTGTGTTATGACAAAGAATTTTATTATTTATCATGGATCTAGTGAGGTAAGAGAAAAACCTCAATTCGGATATGGAAATTTAAAAAATGATTATGGACTAGGTTTTTATTGTACAGAAGACCTTGAGCTTGCAAAAGAATGGGGAGTCACAGATGGTAAAGATGGTTTTGCTAATAAATATGAGTTAGATTCAAATGGACTGAAAATTCTTGATTTATCCGATAAGAAGTACAATGTGCTTCATTGGATAACTATATTATTGAAAAACAGAGTTTTCACTCTTAAAAATGACATTACCAAAATAGGTAAGCAATATTTGATAGAAAATTTTTCAATACCATATGAAGATTATGACATAATCAAAGGATATAGAGCAGATGATTCATATTTTTCATATGCTGAATCATTTTTGAACAATTCAATTTCTTGTCAAAGACTTGCTGAAGCACTCAAACTTGGAAACTTAGGAGAGCAAATAGTCATAAAAAGTCAAAAGGCCTTTGAAAGATTGAAATTTGTTGGATATGAAATTGCTCCTGCAAATATTTATTATCCACTTCGCAAGGAAAGAAATGAAAAGGCAAGACTTAAGTTTTTATCTAATAAACAAGGTTTCTTTGATCCAAACGTCTTATATTTGAACGAACTATTGAAAGGGGAGATAAAGGATGATCCACGCATACAATGAATATTATCTCGGTATGTCTCAAAGAAAACTTGCTTCGATGTTCGAACTAGCAGTATATGAAGAAAATCTATCTGTTGATGAATTCGCCGAATTATTTATTGCTAGTCCTATAAGCAAAGCATTTGAAGAAGCTAATCCTATATATTTAGCTGGAAAATCAGCTAATGAACTATTAGGACTGGTTTTGAAGAAACAAATACAAGAGACAGAACAGAACATGTATGCTTCACCTGAATACTGGGTTGGATGGGTGCTTGCATATACTCAATGGTATAGCTCTAAGTCGTTTGCTGAAATAATAAAAGCCTATCCTTGTAGTAAGTTATTACTTAATTACTTTCCTTACCATGAAATGGATGAAATAGAAACTGCAAAGTTGATTCAAAAGAACTTAGAGATAGAACCATTATTGAAGGTATGGCGAAAGAAAAGAAAATTAAGTCAAACAGAATTAGCAGGAATAAGCGGTGTTTCATTAAGAGCAATCAAAGCCTATGAACAAGGAAAACTTGATATATCAAAAGCCCAAGGTGAAACTCTATATAAACTTTCTAAAACTCTTGATTGTTCGATAGAAGATTTGATTAAGTAGTATAGATCATCCAATTATTTGAAGTTGTTTATAAAAAGAAAAACGCAGATTATTTAAATCTGCGAAATTTTTAAATTGATTTTTTTATAAATCGCTTGATAAAGAAAAATCACCTTTCTTTATCCATCCTAGTTTTCTAAAAATAAAATCAATTACGAAAACAAGAATGATCGGTAATATGATACAAAAAGCAATGACTTCTAGAATTAGAATCCAGTTGTAGTCATTGGCTGAAAAGGCATTCAATGGTCCTACTAAACCAGAAGTTCCCATACCTCCTGCAACTGACAAAGAAGATATAAATCCTTTCTCAGCATATGTTGCTGCATCTTTTATTGGCATAATCATAGCAAAAGGACCAAGAATTGCAGAAGCGATGATTGTTGGTAACCATATAAGTGGTTTTCTTACAATGTTTTTGAATTGAAGCATTGAAGTCCCAATACCAACTGCGATAACAGAACCCCATTTGTTATCGTAAGCTGTTTGAAGAGCAAAACCTACCATTTGAGTTGAACAACCAATCAATGCAGCATAGGCTGCAAGTGGAACATTACCAATTGAGATAGCTACACAGATTGCAACTGATGATATAGGAGCTGTCAAAGCCATACCGACAAGAGTAGAAATGATGATGCACATTAAGAATGGTACTACTGAGAATGTCTTTTCAATCACCCATCCTAAACCTATAGTTATGTAATGAACATAGTTTGCAAGTAAATATGAATATAGCAAAGAAAAAATCAATCCGACTAATGGTAAAAGAATGATGTCAACTGGTGTCTTTTTTCTCATGATGTATTTGATTGCTAATAGACAAAGAACTGCGCTTATATAACAAGAAAGAGGATCACCGATAGAAGTGACTTTATTATCAGCAAAACTATATGCGTAGTTACCGATCATACCAGCTGCCATCGAAGCAACGACGATGACTCCATTTTTCTTCAAAGAAAGTGCAACTCCAAGACCGATTCCAGCACCCATCAATCCTTTGATTACACTTGTAAAGCTTGACAAGGAAGCAAGACCTGGAATTTGAGCAAATAGATCTAGAATAGAACCGATGATCAAGGTACCAAATAAGCCGATTGCCATTCCATTAGTGGTTGTCATCAATTTTTCTTTTAAAGATTTAAAGAAAGACTTAAATTTGTTATTTGAAATTTGATTTTCCATATTTTCCTCTTCAACATAGATTGAATACGTTTTATTGTAATAAAAAGTTCTAGAGTTATGTATTGAACATTTTTTCAAAATTAGTTTTTGATAATCATTAAGAGTTTTTATGCTTTAGATTAATCCTTTGTAAATAATCAGTCCTATCTTTACCAGTGATTTCTCTGATGACTTTGCACGGATTTCCAACTGCAATCACATTTGATGGAATATCTTTTGTAACGATGCTTCCAGTTCCAATGATTGTATTATCACCAATAGTGACACCAGGAACTACTTTTACATCTCCACCAAACCACACATTTTTACCGATATGGATAGGTTTTCCTTGGCATCCACCATTTATTCGTTCAGTAGCATCAATAGAATGATTGGCTGCATATAATCCAACATTCGGCCCAAGTAATGTGTGAGAACCGATTGTCACCTCAGCACAATCTAAAATTACACAACCAAAATTGATATAAACATCATCCTCTATCGTGATGTTCTTACCAAATTCACATTTGAAATCCGGTTCTATCCAAACATTCTTTCCAACTTTCTTAAATAATTTATTCATAAGCTGTCTGCGCAATTCTGTTTCATCATCTTCTGTCTTATTGTAGGCTCTGAATAACTTCTTTGCTATAACCCTACGATTGAATAAATCTTCATCAAAGTCGTTGTAGACAAGACCTTGTTGCATTCTTTCCCATTCGGTCATGATATTCACCTCATTTTATATATTTTTTTACTTTGCTTCTTCAATAATAACATCTCAATATGAAATAGTTCTTTAATTTATTTAGTAAACTAATAAGCACATCTTATTTAATGTTGTAGGTTGTTTGTGTTTTTTGTACAGATTTATAACGTTATATTGTATATTTTTATTAAAAAAAGCCTGACACATAAGTATCAGACCTATTATACAAACTGGGGCGGATAAGGGGACTCGAACCCCCGCGTAACCGGTTCACAGCCGGGTGTGTTAACCACTTCACCATATCCGCCATCTATAAGGCTAGCAAGAGCTAGCCAAATAATTAAGATTAGAGCTTACGGTTGTAGAATTCAATGATTTGAGCTTCATCGATCTCGGAAGTGAGTTCGTTTCTTTCTGGATAACGAACATAAGTTCCTTCAACCTTGTTAGCATCAACTGTAACATAAGCTGGAATTGATGGCTTTGCATCAATAGCTTCGTGAACAACCTTAAGATTCTTGTCAGATTCTTTGAAAGAAATGACATCATTTGGTTCAACTAAATAAGATGGGATATCAACTTTCTTTCCATTGACAGTGACATGTCCATGGCAAACGAGTTGTCTAGCTTGTCTTCTAGTTGTAGCAAATCCCATACGATATACAAGATTATCAAGTCTTGATTCGAGGATTTGTAAGAACTTAAGACCGGTTTGAACTTTCTTATCAGCTTTTGCGATTTTGAAAAGTCTTTGGAATTGTTTTTCAGAAACACCATAGGTGAATCTTAACTTTTGTTTTTCAGCCATTTGAAGACCATATTCAGTCTTTTTTTTGGCTCTTGCAGCTCCATGTTGTCCAGGAACTGTTTGTCTTTTGGCAAGTTCTTTGCCGTTTCCTAAAACGGAATAGCCTAAACGTCTAGATTGTCTCCAGACTGGTCCAGTGTAACGTGACATATTTAATTTCTCCTTTCATTATGCTGGAGCATAAGTAAGAGCGTAGAATTCCAAGATTGCGGATGAACGTTGTTCGCCTTTATAGCTAGGCTACTATTAGAGCGTCATCAGACCAATTTGTATTTACGTGCTACACACATGCAAAAAATAATATATCAAACAGAATACAAGTTTTCAATAAAAATTTTAAAAACTTTTAATGGATTAGTAGATTTCCTCAATAAAAACAACAAATTAAACGAAATTATAATAATTTATAATTTGAAAATGTTATAATTCATAAGTTAAGACTTTGGAGGCTACTATGAGTTACGAATTTAAAGAAATTGAACAAAAGTGGGAAAAAGTTTGGGAAGAATCAAAGTTATATAGAACTGATACCTATGATTTTTCTAAACCTAAATTTTATGTCTTAGATATGTTCCCCTATCCTAGTGCTGTAGGTTTACATGTTGGACATGTAGAAGGATATACTGCAACTGATGCTCTTGCAAGAATGAAAAGAGCTCAAGGATATAATGTTCTTCATCCAATCGGATATGATGCATTCGGATTACCAGCCGAACAATTTGCTATCAAGAACAATCAACATCCTGGTATTTATACTGAAAAGAACATCGCTAATTTTAGACGTCAATTGAAAAGACTTGGTTTCTCTTATGATTGGGATAGAGAGATTGAAACCTCATCTCCTTCTTATTATAAGTGGACTCAATGGATTTTTGAAAAATTATATGAGAAAAATCTCGCTTATGAAGATTATCGTTTAGTAAATTGGTGCCCAGCTTTAGGTACTGTTTTAGCTAACGAAGAAGTCATCGATGGCAAGAGTGAAAGAGGTGGTTTCCCGGTTGAAAGAAAACCTATGAAACAATGGGTTTTAAAAATCACCGCTTATGCCGATAAACTTCTTGATGGACTTGACACTATTGAATGGCCACAATCCACTCTCACTATGCAAAGAAATTGGATTGGAAAATCTAAAGGTACAGTGGTTGAATTCGATATTGTCGATAGGGATAAGCATTTTGATGTTTTCACCACAAGAGCAGATACCTTATTTGGATGCACCTATGCCGTTCTTGCTCCTGAACATCCACTTGTCAAAGAACTTACAACTGAGTCACAAAGAAGTGCAGTAGAAGAATATATTAAGGTTTGTGCAAGCAAGTCTGATTTGGAAAGAACTTCTTTGAACAAAGAGAAAACAGGTGTATTCACAGGTTCCTATGCTATCAATCCGATCAATGGAAGAAAAGTTCCTGTTTATATCGGGGATTATGTTCTTGCTACTTATGGAACAGGTGCTGTAATGGCAGTTCCTACTCATGATCAAAGAGATTATGATTTCGCTAAGAAACACAATCTTGAGATGATTCAAGTTATCGAAGGTGATGTTTCTACCTCAGCTTTTGAAGGCGATGGAAAGCACATCAATTCATCCTTTGTCGATGGAATGAATAATGAAGAAGCAAAAGAAGCAATCACTGAAAAACTCATTGAAATAAATAAAGGTCGTTATCAGGTCAATTACAAACTCAGAGATTGGTTATTCTCAAGACAACGTTATTGGGGAGAACCGATACCGATTTTGCATTTAGAAGACGGAACTACAAAAGCTGTACCTTATGATGAATTACCTCTTGTATTACCAGAGATGAAGGATTATAAACCAACTGGAGATGGTAAACCACCACTTTCTAAAGAAACTGATTGGGTCAATACCACTATCGATGGTAAAAAGGCCGAAAGAGAAACTAATACTATGCCACAATGGGCAGGTAGTTCTTGGTATTATGCTAGATTCATCGATCCAAAGAATGATAAAGAAATCGGAGATAAGAAACTTCTCGATCACTGGCTTCCAGTCGATGTCTATGTCGGTGGTGCTGAACATGCTGTTCTTCACTTGTTATACGCTCGTTTCTGGCATAAATTCTTACATGATATCGGAGTCTTTGAATCCACAGAACCATTTAAGAAGTTATATCATCAAGGATTGATCCTTGGTAGTGACGGACAAAAGATGTCTAAATCCTTAGGTAATACCGTTTCCCCAGATGATGTCATCAATGAATATGGTGCTGATTCTTTGCGTTTATATGAAATGTTCAAAGGACCGGTTGATCAATCACTTCCATGGAATGAGAATGGTCCAAAGGGAGCTAAGAAATTCTTAGATAAATTCTATCGTATGTATGCTGATGCTGCCTTTGTATCTAAATGGACTGATGGCGAAGAAAAGTCATTGGATTACATCTATAACTTCACAGTTAAGAAGATGACTGAAGACTTTGAAATCATGCATTATAACACTGGTATTTCTCAACTTATGGTCTGTGTCAACGATTTCTATAAAGCTGAAAAATTACCAAAGAGCATGCTTTTAGGTTTAGCTCAACTCATCGCCCCAATTTGTCCTCATTTAGCCCAAGAATGTTATTCCTTGTTAGGATATGAAGGAATGATTGACTTTGTCAAATGGCCAGAATACGATTTTAATAAGTTATCTTTAAAACCAGTCAATTACGCTGTTCAAGTCAACGGAAAACTTCGTGGTACTGTTGAATTCAAAAAAGACTGCAGCGAGGAAGAACTTGAAGAAGTAAAAAAACTCGCTCTTGAATTAGATACTGTCAAAGCAAATATCGAAGGTAAGACTGTTGTCAAAGTTATCGCTGTTAAAAACAAGATTGTCTCTATCGTGGTGAAATAATATGGAAGAAAAAGCTCAAAAATTAGATAATTTTAGAATGTTTTTCTCTCTGACTTGTATCGCACTTATAGTCTTCGGTGCATATTTAGTCTTCGGACTTGGAAAGTTCACCTTCACACCTTCTATCTCTTATTCATCTCTTCCATGTGTCATCTCAGGAAGTGTCATCTGTGGATTTGCACTTATCACCTTGATAGTTTCTCAAGTTATCATAAATTCTAAACTTGGAAAACTTAGAATGGCAAAAGAAGAAGAAAACAATAAGAAAAGCGAAAATACTGACAAACTCAACAAATATCAAGCAGCTAAAATAAAACAAGCTGAATATAAGAAAAACAAGAAGAAATAAAAACAAAAATAGTAAGTGACAAATAAGTTGCTTACTATTTTTTGAATGAATAAAAAACGAGGGATAAACCCTCGTAATAATTAGTCTAAGCTTGCAAAGATGGTGTAGAAAGGTTCTGTTTCGACTGGTTTTTTGATAGCTTCTTCATAAGATTTTACAATCTCTTCAGGAAGGTATTCTTTTTTGATGATGACTTGATAGACATAATTATCAAACCAATCATCATCCATGACAAAGTATCCTGCATCTCCGTTTTCTTTACCCCAAGAATTTTCAACTTTCCATCTATTCGGTCTACCATTTACAAGATTGACACCGGTGAAGGTCATGGCGTGATTAGAATAAGAAGAATAGTAGTAAAGTCTCATACCTTTTTTCATCTTGGTATCAATTTTGAAGGTATCATCAAAATTGAAAGCGTCATTGAATAAGATGCCAGATTTTCTTAAAGATTGAGCGGAGACATCGCTTGCAAACCATGCTAATTCACCATTCTTTAAAGATTTGATGAGAGATTTCTTCATGACTTGAAGTGGTACTTCAAAATAGATTTCGTGAGAAGCACCGGTGATATTATCAAGCCATGGTGAATAATAAGCTTTTCCTTGTTCAAAACCTGGAAGTTGAGCGTTGGAAATTGAGATATAGGAATCTAAATCTTCTCCAATCAAGGAATTATAGAATGCAAGGGGAGAATCATATTCGGTTCTGATCAAATGTTCTTTAACTTCTTTCTTTGGTGAATATTCTAAGACAACCTTCTTTGGTGGGAGTCCTAATGAACATGCTAATAATTGATAAACTTCTTTTAACATGTTTTTCTTCAACTTCAAAAGACCACCCTTGGTGATTCCTTTTTCAGATTTATCTCTTAAAATCATGGCATCTTTATTGAGAAGTACACCTAAAACTTTGTTGACTTCATTAGTGGCTTCACTTGGAACGGTTTCTGGCATATTGTCCTTTGGAACAATACCATATTTTTTTACCAAATTTACAAAATAAGACCAATAACCACCATCAGCATTTCCAAGTGAGAAATTGAGTCTATTGAGCGGACTTGTGATTTCTTCATCTCTGAGTTCAATTGCTTTATCTAAGAAGGAATTTGCTTTTTCTAACTTATCATAGAATTGAAGATAGACTTGAGAAAATTCGATGTTTTTAACTCCGAGTTTTTTGATGGCAATACCTCTTAAAACATTGAGTCCAGCAAACATCCAGCAACGACCGCTTTGTTTTTGATTGGTGACATCACCAGAATCTACTTCGATAGAAAACTTATGAACAGCTCCTCTTAAAACTTCATCATCGATACAAGAAGCAAAGACACCATTTTTAGTGACAGCTCTTCTGGTATTTTTTAAAATTTCATCCTTGTTGAAATTGTTTTCAAAATCTCTTAAATCTTTTTGTGTAATTTCTTCCATATATTTTTTCTCCTAACTTTATAATCTTATCACAAAAAATATAAAAAAATTAAGAAAGTTAAAATTAACTAACAAATAAAGTATTATTTCTAGTTAAAGCTCTTCTTCATTGTGGTATAATATGCCTATGAAAAAAACGCTCTTTATCTTATTCAGTGCCATCTTTGTATTCTCATCTTGTAAAAAAGATGTGCCTATTTCGTATGAAGAGGAATTGAAAAATGATGTTTCTCTTTTATCTAAAAATGAGAAATTTGAAGAAGAACCGGATTTTTTTACTTCTACTTTGAAAAAAGAGAAGAATGAAGATAAATATAATTACAGTTTTGTCTTTGAATCATTTGAGAAGGATTTGGATGAAGTTAAAACTTTGATAGAATTCAAAAATGAAAAAGAGACAAAATACGTATTCTTCGGATACGAATCCAAATATAAAATCGTAACCGATAAATCTAAAGTCGATAAAAAGAACAATGTTTATTCTGGCTTTGTCGTTTACGCTTCATTAAACTACGATTATGAAAATGTCAGTGTTTTATTTAAAAGTATTGATTACAAAGCTTTTTATAAAAAGAATTCGATTGAAAAATAGGAGAAAAATATGGATATCAATCAAGTAATTGCCGATGAATTAAAACTCAATGTCAAAAATGTCGAAACAGCCATTCAACTTATGGATGAAGGATCAACTGTTCCTTTCATCGCTCGTTATCGTAAGGAAGTAACCGGTGGTTTGACCGATGAAAACTTGCGTGACATCGAAACAAGACTTTCATATTTGAGAGGTCTTGAAGATAGAAAAAAGACTGTTTTTGCTTCTTTAAAAGAACAAAATATCGAGGATCCTGATCTCATTTTAAAGATCACTGAAGCTAAAACCTTAGCTGCTGTTGAAGATTATTATAGACCTTATAAACCTAAGAAACTCACCAAAGCAACCAAGGCTAAAAAGGCTGGTCTTGAACCGCTCAGTCAATTCATTTTGACCGATAAGACAGGAACTCTTGAAGAAGAAGCTAAAAAATATGTTTGCGAAGGTTATGAAACCACTGCTAAATGTATTCAAGGTGCTTTAGATATCTTAGCTGAAGTCATCTCTGATAATCCAAATTATCGTATTTTTATCAAAAAACTAGCTTTTGATAATGGTATTTTAACTTGTACTAAAGATGAGAAAAGTGAAGATGCAACTTATGACAATTATGCTCAATATCAAAGAAAAATTTCAGCACTTAAAGGATACAATGTCTTAGCTATCAACCGTGGCTCTAACAAAAAGGTTTTATCCTATAAGCTCAATTATGATGATGAAAGAATTTTAAATCATATCAAAATGTTTGAAATTCCAACCAAAACTCCATATAGAAAAGAACTTGAAGCGATGGTTGAAGATTCTTATTCAAGACTTATCAAACCAAGTATCGATAATGAAGTGTTCTCAACTCTCATGGATAGTGCTAGCGATGAAGCTATTGGAGAATTCAAAACATCCTTGAAAGCTACTCTTCTTCAATCTCCTCTCAAAAATAGAAGAATCTTAGGTTTTGATCCTGGTTTCTCTCACGGATGTAAATTAGCTTTCATCGATGAATCTGGAAAGGTTTTAGATACTTATGTCTTAAAAAATCCATTCCAAAGCAGCGGTTATACCTATAATCTTGCTAAAGATAAGATTGTCGAATTATTGAAAACCAATAAGACCAAGACCATCGCCTTAGGTAATGGTACTGCTAGCCGTGAATCTGAAAAATTATTGAAAGATATCAAAAATAATGTTCCCGGATTCAATGGTCTTGAAATCATCATCGTCTCGGAATCTGGTGCTTCTATTTGGTCAGCAACCAAGGATGCTCAAGAAGAATTCCCAGATTTCGAACCAAATTTGAGAAGCGCTGTTTCCATTGCAAGACGTCTTGAAGATCCACTTGCTGAACTTGTCAAAATTCCACCGGAGAGCATCGGTGTTGGACAATACCAATACGATATCGATGGTAAAAAGTTGAAGACCGCCCTTGATGGTGTTGTTGAAGACTGTGTCAACTATGTCGGTGTCAATCTCAATACTGCTAGTGTTGCTTTGTTATCTCATATCTCTGGTATCAGCAAGAAAATCGCTGATTCAATCGTCAGATATAGAGATGAAAATGGCATCATCAAATCTAGAAAAGAGCTTTTAAAAGTTCCGTATCTCGGTCCGAAAGCTTTTGAAAACTGTGCGGGTTTCTTAAGAATTCCAGAAAGTGCTGAATCCTTGGATAATACTGCAGTTCACCCAGAATCCTACCCTATTGCTAAAGCAATCTTAAAAGAGATCAACACTGATGATGAAAAAGA
Organism: uncultured Prevotellaceae bacterium; assembly: GCA_963653505.1. Taxonomy (GTDB): domain Bacteria; phylum Bacillota_I; class Bacilli_A; order RFN20; family CAG-288; genus Enterosoma. The sequence continues at coordinate 22,240 of CAVJWL010000014.1, read as the reverse complement.
AAGAATTGATATCCTTTCTAAATTCGACGATAAAAAAATCAAAGATGAAGCTATTAAATTGAATGTCGGTGAGATGACTTTAAAAGATATCATCCACGAACTTATCAAACCTACAAGAGATCCTCGTGATGTTGCTCAAGTCGCTCACTTAAATGAATCTGTCACTGATATCAAGGATTTGAAAGTAGGTATGGAGATGGAAGGTACTATCAGAAATGTAACCGGTTTTGGTTTCTTTGTCGATTTAGGTGTTGAAATCAACGGATTAGTTCACATTTCTGAAATGGCTGATCACTTTGTAAGTGATCCTCACACTGTCGGAAAACCAGGTGATATCATCAAAGTTAAAGTCATCGAAGTCGATTTGAAGAGAAATAGAATCGGATTATCTATGAAAGGTATTAAACAACCAAAATAAAGGTGGATTATGAAAAGTTATTTATATTTAAATCAAAATGATAAAGGACAAGTCGGAGTTTCAAGTTATGTCTTCACCCAGATTGCTCTTGAAACCTTGAAGACATTGTCTAAAGAAGATTTGAAGGATTCCTTCGTCTTTGATGATAAATTGAAGATGATGAATGTCACTTCTGATGTTGATAAGAATGGAAAAGTTTCTGTCAATGTTTCCATCAAAGGGTATCTCGGAAAAGATATGCAAAAAGTAAGTCAAACAATCCAAGAAAACATCTATGAGAATGTTTTAGAAATGTTTGAAATTTCTAAAATCGACGTCAATGTTTCAATTCTTGGTATGCAAGAGAAAAAATGAATCAAGAAAACAATACAATTTCAAAACTGAGAAAGAATTATGGTTATTTAGCAAGTGCGATAATAGTCATCACAATCGTTCATTTATTAGGATTTATTCTTCTACAAAGCTTAATCTCTTTAAATGAAAATAAAGACGCTTTCAACGGCGCTTTTGGAATGATGTTATCTTATTCAACAACACAATTTGCTATCACAATCGCTTCAAAGAATTTCAATTTAGGCTTGATAAAAGCCTCCGGTGCAATCTTCAGCATAGTCTTAGGTCTTGTAACCATATTTTTATCTTCCCAAGCAGTTAAAGGTAAATTCATTTATCACTATCTCGCTTGTGGACTGTATTTCTTGGATACTTTATTTTTAATTCCTGAAATCATCTTATCCTGTCTTAAAACTTTCCCCTTATATTTAGATGTTATTGGAATCATAATTTCCACAATCATTCATTTAATCGCTTGTGCTGTTCTGATTTATTCTTTAGTCGTTGCTCGAAAATTAGAAATAGAAGAAAAAAATAAACCTTTATATGATTCAAAGGAGAAAAAAACATTATGAGTGAAAAAAGTAAATATACTCGTTCAGCAGAAAGAGAAAAGACAATGCAAGCTCTTTATCAAGTCTTTCTCTTTGTTGAAAATAAAGAAGAATTTGATTCTCAAGTCGTTTTGATGAATCAATACGGAGTTGATAAATACGAAGATGTTCCAGTCTTTTCTCGTGCTGTCTACGCCTTAAGTCTTGAACATTTAGAAGAGAGTGAAAAACTCATCAGCAAATATTTGAAGAATTGGACATTCGATCGTCTTGACAATGTCGCCAAAGCTATTTTGATTGAAGCTGTTAGCGAAGCTAACTACAAGCATTTATCACCTAGAAATGTCATCATCTCTCAAGCTGTCACTTTAGCTAAGAATTATTTGAGTCAAGGACAGCACAAATTTATCAATGCAGTCTTAGATAGAGCTATTGAACAATATGAGTTTGCTGACTGAACCATTATCGGTTAAACAACTATCGGATATACTTCAAGGATGTTTTTCTAATCCCGCTTTTTCTAATATCACAGTTTACGGAGAGGTTTACTCTATCAAAAGAGGAAAATTCTCCTATATCGATTTAGGTGATCAAGGAAATAAGCAAGTGAATTCTCCAATCATCAAATGTGCTTTCTCTACTTTCTCAGGTGATTATTTTCATCTTAAAGATATTCAAGTAGGCGATATCATTCAAGTTAGAGGTAAATTATCTTATTACTCTCACGGCTGTTCTATTACTTTGTGGGGTGATGAAGTCACACTTCTTCAATCGCAACTTGGTAAGAATTTACTTTTGAAAAGAGAGACACTAAAACATCTTGATGAACTTGGGTATTTGAATGATGAGAGAAAAAGAAAAATACCAAGATATGTTAAAAAAGTAGCTATTCTCACTGCTAAAGAAGGAGCTGCTTATCAAGATATCTTGAATACTTTGCATAAAAGATTTCCTTGTTCCACTGTTCTTTATCCTATCATCGTTCAAGGTAGCAGTGCTAGTAAAAGCATTGTCGATGCTTTTAAAAAAGCTAATGCTTCGGACTGTGATATCATTCTTTTAGGAAGAGGTGGTGGAAGTAAAACCGATTTGAGTTGCTTCGATGATGAAAAAGTCGCTTTGTCAATCGCAAGAAGTAAAATACCAGTTATCACTTGTATCGGTCATACTATCGATTTATCAATCGCTGATAGGGTATCCGATATAATGGCAATCACTCCAACAGAAGGGGCTTCTTTGATTAATCCTTCAAAAGAAGATCTCTCAAACGAAATCGAAAATTATAAAGAGACACTATCTCACAATATGTTAGAAGTGATAAAAGATAAAAGAAAGAATGTCGCTTTATATGAAATGAATATCGAGCAGTATTCTTTTGATAATATCTTGAAGAAAAAGCATGAAAATATTGAATCATTGAAGAAAGATTTGAATAGAATCATGCTTCAAAATATTCAAAAGAAAAGGCTAAAAATCAATGAATTGGAATACAATTACAAGACTTCCATGTTACAATTTATACATAATAAACAAAAAGAATTGTCAAAGTTCCAAATCGAACTTCAAAAATATGATTCGACTTGGATCAAAGATAACGGATATTCATTGATTTTCCAAGATGGAAAGAAAGTCACTTCCATCAATGATTTGAAGAAAGATTCCGAAGTGACAATCACATATTACGACGGACATAAGAAAGCAGTGATCAAGGAGTGAATATGGCTAAAAAGAAAGAGATAAAAGATTATTCCTATGAAGAATTAGAAAAAGAAATCGAAGAAGTGCTTACCAAGCTCTCCAATTCTGAATTAGGATTAGATGAATCTACAAAATTATATAAATACGGAAAAGATTTGATAGTTCAAATGGAGAACCGGTTGACTCAATTAGAAAAAGAAGTCAGTGATAAAGTAGAAGAAAATTGATATGGAAAAGGAAGAGAAAAATTATCCTTACGAGGTTTTATCAAAGTTAGATGAAGATAAATTGAAAGTATTAGCCTCAGATTTAAGAGCTGATATTCTTTCAGCCACTATCAGAAATGGCGGACATTTATCCTCAAATTTAGGTGTAGTTGAACTCACCATAGCTTTACTTCGCCATTTTGATCCTTTGAAGGATGATATTCTCTTTGATGTCGGACATCAAACCTATGCCTATAAGATGCTGACTGGCAGAAGTCTTGATAATTTGAGAAAAACAAATGGATTAGCTCCCTTCTCAGATCGTTTTTCTTCTGAATTTGATAAATACAATAACGGCCATGCTTCCACCTCAATTTCAACCGCTTATGGTATTGCTAAAGCTAAACAATTATTAGGGGATAACAGTTATACAATCGCAGTCATCGGGGATTCTAGCATCGTATCCGGTCTTTCTATGGAAGCTATCAATTTGATATCGGATGATAAGAGATTGAATTTGATGATCATCGTCAATGATAACGGAATGTCAATCGGTAAACATGTCGGACACATCTCTAAAAACTTTGTGAAGCTAAGAAATTCCCGCATATATTTTAGAACGGCTTCAAAACTTGGAAGAATGATGAAAAAAAGCAAATTGACATGGAAAGTATTTCTTAAAATGCGTTCATTAAAAGATCACATTCGAAGATTCTTTATTGAACCGACAGTTTTTGAATCTATGTCTATAAAATATGAAGGTCCGATTGATGGACATGATTTTTCTGCATTAGATTTTGCTTTTATCAAAGCTAAAAAGAATCTTTTGACAGGACCACTTGTCTTACATGTTCTGACTAAAAAAGGTTATGGATATCAACCGGCTATGAATGATGAAAGCGGTGAATTCCATGGCGTTAAAAACAATTTTGATAAGACGGTATTCTCAAGTAAACCGAATATTGATTTTGTAACTTTGAAATCATTATATTTACTAGATTATATGAGATTAAATCCATTAGCTTATGTCATAACTCCAGCTATGGAATTAGGCTCTGGTTTAGAAAATGTCTTTTCTACCTATCCTAATAGATGTATCGATGTCGGTATTGCAGAAGAGCATGCTGTAACAATGGCTGCCGGTCTTGCTTTGAAAGGTACACTCCCTATCGTCGATATTTATTCTACATTTTTACAAAGGGGATATGATGAAATCATCGAAGACGTTTCTAGAAATAAAGTAAAGGTTGTTTTCTTGATTGAAAGAGCTGGTTTGGTTGGTGAAGATGGAGCTAGCCATCACGGTATTTATGATGTTGCTATGGCAAAAAGCATCCCGTATTCTCAAGTGTATATGCCATATGATAAAAGAAGTATGGCAAGACTATTTAAGGAACATTTTTTCATCGAAGATGGTCCGACATTTTTCAGACTGACGAAAGATTCTCCGATTGAAGATGCAAAGATCATCTCACATATGAGTATCGGTGATATTTATGAAAAGAATTCTGATGATGTTTTACTCCTTGCTATCGGTCCAAGAGGTTATACCTTATTTGAAAAACTAGAAAGCAAATATACAAAAATTATTCTTTTAAATTTATTACCTAGCATTGAAGAACTCAATAACATTCAAGCTTTTAAATATTCTAAAATCATTTTATTTGACCCTTATTCAACAAAAGAAGGAACCGGAACTTACCTAGCTTCTTTGCTTTTAGAAAACGGATATAAAGGTGAATATCATCATTTAGCTTTTGAAAATGATTTTGTCACTTTTGGTCAAATGGATGATTTGATGAAATTAGCTCATCTTGATTATGATTCAGTCAATCTAAAAATCCACGATTGGACAAAAGAAAAGTGAGTGGTCAATTATTTTTAGAGGTGCATTTATGATACAAGAACTTCACATATCTAATTTGGCTGTTATTGAAGATACCACTTTGGAATTCGCTTCTAATTTTGTCTCATTGATCGGTGAGACCGGAGCTGGTAAATCATTGATTGTTGATTCTCTAAATTTATTAAAAGGTGATAAAGCCGATTTTTCTTTGGTCAGAGATCAAAAGAAAAAAGCTACTGTCATAGCTACCTTTTCGATTGATGAAAGATTTCTTTTAGAACATCAAGAAATAAAAGAATACCTTGATGATACTTCAACTTTGATTTTAAAGAGAGTTTTAAATCCTGACCACACATCAAAAACCTATATAAATGATGAACCTGTATCTTTGAATGAATTTAAAAAAGTTTCATCTCACCTCATCGATATTCATTCTCAAGGTTCTAATTGGGATTTATTAGATGAGAAAAAACATATCTATTATCTTGATAAATTTTCTGAAAAAGAGATAAAAGAATCCAAAGATGAATATCAAAAAGCCTATAAAAAATATCAAGATAGCAAAGAAAAATTAGCTGTTTTGATTGAAGAAAATTCTAAATTAGATCCTGAATATTTGAATTTTCAAATTGCTGAAATAAAAAAAGCAAACTTAAAAGAACATGAAATCGAAGATTTGAATGATGAATATCAATCCTTAAGACAACTTGAAATCATTCAAAATAACTTCAACGATTACAAAGAGAACATCCTGTTACCAGAAGGAAATATCAAAGATATCTTATTTAAAATAAGAAATAAATTATCAAAATTTGAAAATACACCTTTAGAAGAAGAAGCTAAGAAATTATTTGAAAACATCAATGATACAGTTGAAAGCTTCAATCTTTTAGAGGAGAGTTACCACAATTTGAATTTAGATCCTAATAGAATTGAATATATCAACTCTCGTTTATTCTCCTTGAAAGGACTTCAAAGAAAATACGGAAAAACAACTGACGAAATCCTTTCTAAACTCAATGACTATGAAGAGAAAATCAAAGAAGTGGATGATTTTGAAAATCTAAAAATCGATCTTCAAAATGAAATAGATAAAAATAAAGAAGAAGCTATTAAAAAAGCTAAGATTCTCTCTGAAAAAAGAAAGAAAGTATCTCAATCATTGGAGAAATCAATCTCGAAAGAGATGGAAGATTTAGGTCTATTAAAAGATGGATTCAAAGTTAAATTTGAAGAGAGCGAGCTTTCAAGTGATGGAATTGATAAAGTCACTTTTGAAATAAGATTGAATAAGGGATTGGATTTTACCTCTTTAAAAAAGGCCGCAAGCGGTGGTGAAGCTAGCCGTTTAATGCTTTCTTTAAAGGTGGTTTTAAATGCTCTAGATCCATATAATTTGTTAGTTTTTGATGAGATTGATTCTGGAGTTTCTGGAAGAATCGCTTCTTTGATCGCTAATAAAATCAAGAAGGTATCTTCTTCCTGCCAAGTTCTTGTCATCTCTCATTTAGCTCAAGTAGTCTCATCATCTTTTTCATCTATCAAGATAACAAAACATGTGAGCAAAGATATGACTCAAACCAAGGCTAAAACCTTGAATGACGAGGAATTTGAAGAAGAGATAGCTAAATTATTATCCGGCGAAAAAGTCACTGAATCCGCTAAATTACAAGCTAAAGAATTGATCAAGGAGTCCCGTGGATGAAGAAAATTCTTCATATCGATTTGAATGCCTTTTTTGCTCAAGCAGAGATATTAAAAAATCCTTCTTTAAAAGGAAAACCGATTGCGATTGGTAGTGATTTTCGAAGAAGTGTAATTTCTACAGCTAGTTATGAAGCAAGAAAATTTGGCGTCAATTCTGCAATGCCAGTAGCGATTGCAAAAGAGAAATGCCCATCTTTAATTTTGGTATCATCTAGCTATTCGTATTATTCAAGATTATCAAAAGAGTTCATCAACTTTCTAAGAAAAAGATTTCCTATTTTAGAACAAGCATCGATTGATGAATGTTATATTGATGCCACAGATGAACTTGAAGATGAAAATATAGAAAGTCAATTATTCGATTTGCAAATGAACATATATAAGTATACAAAGCTTAAATGTTCTATCGGTTTTTCTTATAATAAATTTCTTGCAAAAATGGCTTCCGATATGAAAAAGCCTCTGGGAATTACTATTATAAATCATAATGATATCAAAGAAAAACTCTGGCCACTTGATATTGCTAATATGTATGGTATAGGCAAAAAAACTTTGCCAAAATTACTAGAAGTTGGAATAAAAACAATCGGTGATTTAGCCGCTTGTGATAGTCAAGATGTTAAAAATATTTTAGGCAGCGGTTTTGAATCATTTAAAAATGCTGCTAACGGCATTTCAAGTGATTTTATTTCAACAGAAGCGTTTGATCCTAAAAGTATATCTGCCGAGCGAACTTTTTCTGAAGACATTCAAGATTTTGATGATTTAAAAAGCATGATAGATGTTTGTTCAAAAGACATTTATTCTCAACTTATAAAATACGACAAAGTATCAGATACTGTCGTTTTAAAATTGAGGAATAATTCCTTTGAAAGTAAAAGCAAAAGAAAAAAACTCGCTCATTATGTTTCCTCTTTTGAAGAGATATCCATGGTGGCTTCTAATATTTTAGAAGAAATTTATAAAGGAGAACCGATAAGATTGATTGGTGTTGGACTTGAAAAAGTCGTCTCTAAAGATTCTGATAAGGATGAAGAAGATGATAATCGTATTGAATTATTTTAAAGGTGAAGAATTATGACTTTATATGAAGCTAGCGAAAATTTCTTGATGTATTTAGCAACAGAAAAAGGTGATAGCAAGATGACCATCTCATCTTATAAAATCGACTTAAAGGAATTCTTCGATTTTGTTAAAGTTGAAGATGTAAAGGATTTGACAGCTGATGATGTATCTTCCTTTGTTCAAGAACTATCTTTAAAAGGCTATAAAAAGAATTCTTTGATAAGAAAAGCTATGTGCATCAGATTGTTTTATAAATACTTGAAAAGCGAAAATCTGATAAATGTATCTCTTGATGAATTACCACCTATTAAAAACGATAAAAAATTGCCTATATACTTGACAGTTGATGAAGTTGATAAAATAATCAAGAGTGTCGATAAAGACACTCCAAAAGGGCTTTTAGACCTATCTCTTATCATTTTAGATTTTTCTACGGGGCTGAGAGTTTCTGAACTTGTAAATTTAAAAATTCAGAATTTTAATTTTAAAGATTCTTATTTGAAAGTTATGGGAAAAGGAAATAAAGAAAGAATTATACCTTATACCAAAGAAACATACGGAATAATCAATTTATATTTAGAAAAAATCAGAAAACAAATCAAAACATCTAAAAAAGAGTTGTTTCTTCATCCTGATGGCAAAAACGTATCCAGACAATATTTTTATTTAAGACTTAAAGAGTACGCTAAAATTGCTGGAATCAATAAGAATATATCTCCCCATACTTTAAGACATACCTTCGCTACTTTTTTATTGAATAATGGAGCTGGACTAAAAAGCGTTCAAGAATTGTTAGGTCATTCAAACATTGAGACAACACAAATTTACACTCATTTATCAATGAAAACAAAGTTTGAAGAATACGATAAAAAAATGAAAAGATAAATAAAGATGTTTCTTTAAAAAAATATCAAAGTTATATATAATATTTATAGAAAGAAGGAAGCTAATATGAAATTTAAAAGAATATTTGTCATCGTTATGGACTCAGTTGGTATCGGTTATGAACCCGACGCAGATAAATTCTACAATGGAAATCACAATGATGTAGGAAGTAATACTTGGTTGCATATCTCTGAAAAGATGAATGGCTTAAAAGTTCCGACAATGAATATGTTAGGTCTTAATGACCTTGCTCCAGTCTTAGGAACAAATAAGGTCGACCATCCATATTCTTATGTTCAAACAATGAGAGAAGTAAGCATGGGTAAAGATACTCTCACAGGTCACTGGGAAATGATGGGTATTGAAACTAACGAACCACTTGTAACCTTTACTGATACTGGATTCCCTAAAGAATTGATTGATGAATTATCAAAAAGAACAAATAGAAAGTTCATCGGTAATTACGCATCCTCTGGAACTGTTATTTTAGATGAACTCGGCGAACAATCTATCGCTGAAAAATCTATGATTATTTATACTTCCAGTGATTCTGTTTTACAAATAGCAGCTAATGTTGAAATCATACCTTTAGAAGAACTTTATAAAGCCTGCGAAATTGCTCGCGAAATCACAATGAAAAAGGAATGGAAAGTTGGAAGAATCATCGCTCGTCCATTCATCGGAAATAAGAAAGGTCATTTCACAAGAACTTCTGATAGAAGAGATTATTCTCTTTTGCCAGCTGGTAGAACTTCGATGATGGATTTAAAGGATAACGGATATCAAGTTATTGCTGTCGGCAAAATTCATGATATTTTTGCTGGAACTGGAATGGATGAATCATATCATATCACCTCTAATCATAATGGAATGGAAATCACTACTGATATCGCAAAAAATAGAGATTTCAATGGTTTATGTTTTATCAATTTAGCTGATTTTGATGTTTTATATGGCCATAGAAGAGATCCAATCGGGTATGGTAAATCACTTGAAGAATTTGATGCTGATTTGAAAGAACTCATCTCTTCTTTAAAAGATGGTGATTTATTGATGATTACAGCAGATCACGGAAATGATCCAACCTGGTGGGGAAGTGACCACACTCGTGAAAGAGTACCTCTCATCAGTTATTCCAAAAATTACCGCATGGGAAGAAAATTAGATGAAGTTCCCACTTTCGCTTGCATAGGTAAAACAATTTTAAAAAACTTCAATGTAAAGCCTAGCGAAAATCAAATTGGTTATTCCATTGATGATTTGTTTGAATAATAAATCAATGCTCATTTATGAACATTTTAGAAAAGAGTGCCTTATTAGAGGGCAAAGATAATTGGTGGACTAATCCTGTTGATTCTATCGGTTTAAAACCGATAACAATCACCGATGGTCCTCATGGTGTTAGATTAGTTAAGAAGAAAGAAAAAGGTGGCTTTGAAGTTGGAAATGCATATGAAGCAACATGCTTTCCAACCGCTTCTTGTATCGCTTGTTCTTTTGATAAAGAATTTGCATATTTAGAAGGAAAAACCATCGCTGAAGAATGTTTATATTATGGTGTTTCAGTTATCTTAGGGCCTGGAATCAATTTGAAAAGAAACCCACTTTGTGGAAGAAATTTTGAATATTTTTCTGAAGATCCTCTACTATCTGGAACTCTTGCTGGCTATTATGTTAAAGGTGTTCAGGAAAATGGTGTAAGTGCTTGTCTTAAACATTTCATTTGTAATAACACCGAAGATTTGAGATTTGTAAATGACAGTGTTGTGGATAAAAGAGCGATGGAAGAATTGTATTTAAGAAATTTTAAACTAGCAATGGATATAAAAAGGCCAGATACTTTGATGACCTCTTATAACGCTATCAATAGAGTTCCTGCTTGTCAAAATACTTATTTATTAAAAGATATCTTGAGAAACAAATTTAATTTTGATGGTGTCATAATGACAGACTGGGGTGCTATGCATGATCGTATAGCATCTATTCATGCTACAAATGATTTAGAAATGCCAGGAATGGTTAACTACCACCGCAAACAAATCATTGATTATTACGATAAAGATGAACAATTTAAAATTGCAGTTGATGAGTCGGTTGAGAGAGTTAAAAAATTGGTTGAAAAGGGAAATAATTTACTAAAAATCGATAAAATTGATTTTGATAAAAATGCTGATATTTCCTATAAAATTGCAGTTGAATCTTGTGTTTTATTGAAAAATAAAAATAAGTCTTTACCACTTGATGAAAAATCAAAATATTTAGTTATTGGTTCTTTCTTTAAAGACATGAGATATCAAGGTGCAGGTTCTTCATTGATCAACCCTGCAAGACTATGTTCTGCTTATGACGCTTTTAAAGAAAATGAAATCAATTTTGAATACGAACCTGGATTTGATCCATATAATTTGAAAGCTAATTCTAAATTAAAAAAGAAAGCTATAAAAAAGGCTGAAGAATTTGAAACTTTGATTCTCTTTTTAGGATTAGATGAATTCACAGAAATGGAAGGATTTGATAGAACAAGCAATAAATTACCTCAATATCAAATAGACTTATTAAGTGAGTTTATCCCACTGAATAAGAAGATAATTTTAGTCCTTTCAAATGGTGGCTCGATTCAAATTCCACATTTAGAATCTATCGATGCTGTGCTTGATATGTATTTAGCTGGAGAAATGGCTGGAAAAGCCTGTTATAGCCTTCTTTTTGGGCATTCTAATCCTTGTGGTAAGCTAGCTGAAACCTGGCCTAAAAACATAGAATGCGTGCCATTTATCAATGAATACGGAAAAGATAGAGAAGAATATTATAAAGAGAGCATTTTTATTGGGTATAGATATTATTTATCTCATCCAGAAAAGATATTATTCCCCTTCGGTTTTGGTCTATCTTATACAAAATTTAAATATTCTGATTTGAATGTTCAAATTGAAAAAGATAAGATTCATATCGCATATAAAATAAAGAATATTGGAGATAGAAAAGGGAAAGAAATATCATTTGTTTTCTTCTCTAAAAATGATTCTGTGACATATAGACCAATTAGAGAACTGAAAGGATTTGATAAGACAAAAATTGAAAAAGGTGATACAAAAGAAATCGAAATTGATGTTCCAATTGATTTATTAAAATATTACGAAATAAATCAAGGACGCTTTATCTTAGAAGATGGAAGATATGATATTGAAGTAGGAAGTTCTTCGACTCAAATCGAATTAAAGACCGCTATCTCATTACAAGGTGAAAAGGTATTAAATCCATTGACCGATGATAAATACAAAAAAGTAGATTTGGATGAAATCTCTTTGGATGATTTTAAAAAGATTTATAATTCTGAATTACCTGCTCCTTTAAATTTAGATGACCATCTTGAAGAAAAGATGATTAAAGAGTTTTCTTCATCCTTTGGAAAATTTGTGAGAGTTGTAGCAAATTCAGTTGGAAGACATAGAATCAGAAAAGCAAAATTTATCAGAGATCCTAAAAAGAAAAGAGAAGAATTTAAAAACGCATATTTCATTTATAGATCAATTGATAATACACCTTTGTTTTTAGGTTGTAATAATTCTAACGGCATGATTTCTTACACTCTTGCTAATGGATTAGCTTTGATGTGCAATGGCCACTTTTTTAAAGGGTTGAAGCAGGTATCAAAAAAGGAAAAGAAAATCAAATAGTATATTATTAGTACTAAATAGATACTAAATATTAAAATTATAAATTAGTTTAAATATAGTACTAATAAATTACTAATTAAAATTAAATTAAATGTGAAGTACTACGAACATTTTTTGATAAATGTATGTAGTACTTTTTTAGTACTAAAATAATGCTAATTATAAAATTTAATATTTTAAGGAATACACTCATTTATTTTTATTATTTTTATAAACATAATAAATATTATACGAACTAAATAAAATGAATACAAAATCACTTTAAAATTTTTTATAAATTACTGTTGGTAAACTACCTGTCACAATTTAGTTTTAATTTAGTACTAAATAAATACTAGTTAAATATTATATCTTATATGTATAGTATTCAATTTTATATAAAATAAAAATAGTAGTATTTTAGTACTACTATTTTACTAATTTAAATTCATGAATTTTAGTACAATTATAGTACTAAATAACTACTATCAATCCAAAATTATCTTTTTAGTAAATTCACCAGCTTCAAATGCTGCTTTTTCAAGATTAAATTCATAATCGGTTTGATTTCCATCATCGTTTAATGGATCATCACTGATAGCTCTGATAATCAAAAAAGGAAGATTATTTCTATAAGCTATTTGTCCAACAGTAGCAGATTCCATATCGCAGGCTATTGGATTATCAAATTGTTCAAACCATTCTTTTTTAATTTTAGTTTTAGAAATAAAACTATCTCCAGAAATAATTAAACCAGCCTTTGTTTTAGTTCCTTTGATTGATAATGCTTTTTTTAATAATTCTTCATCAGCTTTAAAATAGAGTGGACAATCACTCATTTGACCAACAGGTTTACCAAATTCAGTTAAATCAACATCCCAATAGCAAGCATTTGTAGAAATAAAAGTTTCTAATTTCTTTAATTCTTTTGAAACAGATCCTGCAACACCAATATTGATTATTTTGTCTACTTTATGATTTGCTAAAAACAAACCCATTGTATAAGCCATTCCAGCTTTTCCAATGCCTGAAATCAAACCATAAATTTTGATATCATCAATTTCAGTCACTAAAATTTCAAGTTCATTTAGCTTCTCTTTTGTATAATTTAAAGAAGCAAATAAGCCATCCAATTCTTCTTTTTGAGCAGCTAATATTAAATATGTTTTCATTAATATTCTTTAACTTCCTTTTTTCTACGCTTATAATCTGGTTCTTTATCAGCTTTAACTATCTTATGGGGAACGTTTTTATATAATTCATCAAAGCCGACTCTTTTTCTTTCATCTTTAGTAAATAATTGAATTACAACATCACCAGCATCTAAAAGAATCCATTTAGAATCATTCTTTCCTTCGGTATGTTTTAATTCCTTATAATTAGCGTATAAAGCGTCTTTAGCTGTTTCTACTAATGCTCTTAATCTATGGTCGTTAGAAGCTGAGCAAACGATGTAATAAGAGACAAATGGAGTGTTATTTCTTACATCATAAACAACAACATCATCGCCATAATTCCAAGATAAATCTAATCCGATATGAATTGGTCTTAAGGCAGTGATTGAACCTTTATTTTCTAATTTAAAATCATTCTTTTTTTCAGTTTGTTTTTTAATCATTTTTTAACCTCTCATTCAGTTATTCAAATAAATTTTATACATTTCGGCTGTGAATATATTTCCTTTGTATGGAATATTATTTTTTATAAAATAATTTACTTGGTCTTGAAGAACTTCTTTAAAACCAACTTCAAAATTATTTAAACAAGATTGTCGTAAATTTTCCGTTTTAAACTCACGTAAAGGTTCTACTTTGTCTGCTGAATAAAGTATCATAGACATAGAGTCCATATAACCGTTTCCTGTGCAATGATTTGATATAGCTTTTAAAATTTCATCATCAGATAATCCAAATTCTTCTTTTGACAATAAGCATGAAGCTAATTGATGATAAGCGAAGTCTTCAATTTTATCGATTTTAAAAGGACTGTATATCTTTCCGTATTCGTATTGTAATGAGGTGGATAGATCCTTAGATACATCGTGAAACAAACCTGCTATATAACATTTTAGACAGAATGATTCATCAAAACCATTTTGTTTAGCAATTTCATAAGCGGTATCTGCTACTGATACACTGTGGTTATATCTATGTTCTTTTAAGTAAGATTTTATTTGCTTACAAAAATAGATTCTTTCTTTAGCAAATATTTTTAAAGTCTTATATTTAAACAAATTATTATTCAAATAATAAGTAGTTGTCTTCAAACAAAAATATTTTATATTACTTGCAAAATTAAATTTATTCAAGAAAATATTTTCAATAAAACATTTACTTTTACTATCAAAATTTTCAATAAGGCCTTTTTTATAAAATACCTTACCTATCAGTTCATCTTCCAATGTAGAATTTATAATTTCTTTTTTTGTATCAAAATTTATATGATTTATTAAAGCGTTTTCAATATATACTTCAATTCTTTTTGCTTCATTTATTTGCTTGTATAATTCACTATCGCATTTTAAAGCACAAAATGCGATAGGATTATCGATTTGAAGAATTATAGTATCGGACATTTATTTCTTTAATTCGCCTTCGATTGTAACTTTAACTGCAGTAGGAACATAAACATCAAATTCTTGGTCTTTGCCAACAAATTCAACAAAGAATAATCCGTAAATTCTAAGGATGTTGAGTTGATTTGGAATAGCTTTGATATGAATTTTGACAAGTTCATGATTTGCTTTAATCTTATCAGTTTGAATTTCGGATTTACCAGCTTCGGAATAAGAATCAACAAGAGCTCCTGCTTTTGCAATTTTACATCTAGATAATGTCAAATCATTAGATTTAAAGAATGTTAGATTGGTCTTATCACCTTTAGTGACATCAATTCTTGCTATGTTATATAAAACAAAGGATTGACCTTCTTTAACCATATAAGTTTCAGGTCTGACTAATGTTCTTGGTAAAACATATTTGATCAATGTAGGTTCAAGGAAAGAGACCATACTTGCAGAATTATAAATACCTGGAGTATCGTACAAATAAGTATCTTCGTCTAATGGAATATTGATGACATCAAGGGTTGTTCCTGGATATGGACTTGTTGTAATCATTTTATCAGTCTTATTATTGTATTCCATAAGAAGACAATTAATGATTGATGATTTACCAACTTGATAAGCTCCGAAGAAATACACATTTTTATTATTTCTTAATTCAATGATTTTCTTAATTAAAACATCAATGTTTTTGTTATTGGTAACACTAGCACTTGTAAGGATGATATCTTTAGCAACAATATTTTCTTCTTTTAATTTTTGTTGAACTTGACTCTTGATATAATCATCGCTATAACTTGCAGGCAAACAGTCTCTTTTATTGACAACAACTAAAACATTTTCAGGTAAATATTTGCCGATTCCATCAAGGAAAGAACCCATCAAACAGAAAGCATTTAAGACATAAACTGCAAGTGCTTTCTCTTCTTTGGCATGAGATAAAATAGTGATGTAATCAAGATTGAAGTTTTTGGATTCAGAATACTTTGAATAATGTCTCAATTTATAGCAACGTTCGCAAAGAGTTTCATCATCAGATTCGTATTTCTCTGGTGGAATATATCCGACATCATTTGGATCATTGGTTTGTAATATCGCACCGCAACCATAGCATCTTTTAACTCTGATTTCAGCAGTTAAACCGCTGTTCTTTTTTTTGTTAAATAACATTTTACACCTCCTATTTCTTGGGTAATTCAACACCTAATTTGTTTTGTTCTTTCAATTTTAAAATCTTTTTTTGATCTTTTTTTCTAAACACTTTTGTGACCAAATTATCTTTTTCAACTAAAGGCGAAGTAAGAATTAAACGTGCTTTCAGTTTATCAGTTAATCTACCATCTGTTCTCAGTTGATCGCCTACGAAAACGATATCTTCAATCTTCAAATTCATCTTCTTTAACCATTTTTTTACTTTCAATGAAGTAAACTTTAATGAAAAAGATAGATAATCAACATTCAAACTTTGACAATATGGACGAACTCTTTTATCAAAATTATTTGATATTACATACATCTGAATTCCGCTATCGTTCAATTCTTTTTTTAGTTTGTAGACATTGACATCTGGTTTAAGAGAAAAAGCGGAAGCTAGAGTTTGATCTAGATCACAAATCAAGGCTTTTACATTATTTTCTTTTAGATAATTTATATCTAATTCAAAGATTGTCTTTATTGTTCCTATAATCATATTCTGTTCCGCTATTATTATAACTTAAATTATTTTATTTATTTACCTTTTTCGAATAAGTCAAACAAAGAAAGTTGAGCATCTGCTTTATCTTCAGTTGCTTTGGTAGGAACAATCTTGGCTGGCTTTGGTGATTCAATTACAAAATTATCATCGACAACCTCACCTAAATCATTAGAACCTATGATGAGTTGAGTTCCTAAATCAGGAATATTCTCTCTCATTTCACCATTTAAATCTACTGGATTTAAATTGGCTAAATCAATGATGACATTTCCAGACATAGTGACACATGAGAAGTAATTATTTTGACCTTTAACTTTATTGACCTTAGCAACATGAATGATTTCAAATGGCTTAGATTTAAAGATTTTAACCAAATTATCTTTGGCACCTAATCTCTCTCTTGTTTCTATCTTAGCTGAATTGATGAGTCTACAAGCTCTTCTATTTGATAATACTAATAACAAAGAGACTTCTTTAGTGGTAAGAGAAAGGATTGAAGATAATGGTGCTTCATCAATGCCACTAGCAATAGCTTTAACGCCCATAGCAGAGGTTGATACTAATGGAATATCACTTTCATTAAATCTCGATGTACGACCGTAAATATCAGTGACTAAAACATCGCTATTTCCAGAAGTTAAGCAAACGCCGACAACTCTATCATCTTTATTTAAAAGCTTACATGCTTTAAGTGGCTTTTTAGTGAGTGTTGTTTGAGTGAATTCTTTAAGAGAAGTACGTTTAACTTTATTCTCTTTTGTCAAAATACAGACGTTGATTCCTTCTTTAAAATCATTTACTAAGAAGGCTTTGACAATTTTCTCGTTGGCTTTTAAAGAGATGAGATTATTCAAATGCTTTCCTTCTTCTTTCCATTTCATGTCATTCAACATGTAAATCGGTAAATAACCATAAGTTCCTTTATCAGTGAAGAAAAGAATAGAATCGTGAGTTGTACATTTTTTCAAAAACACAAGTGAATCACTCGGCTTCATCTTTGGCATATTGAGAGGATCATCTTTGTTAGCTTTAGCGCTTGAATCATAAGATTTGATGCTAGAACGCTTAGCGTATCCATCTGTTGTCAAAGCGACATAGACATCTTCCTTGGCTATCAATTTGGTTTGATCGACGGATTCAAATGTCTGTTTTGCATCCAATAAAACTGTTTTTCTAGGAACGGCAAATTTCTTAGCAACTTCTTTAAGTGTTGAGACAATTTCTTTGTCTAAAAGATTTGGATTTGTCAGAATTGAATTCAGTCTTTCCATCTCAAGTGTCAAATCACCTTTTTCTTTATTCAAAGCTAAAATATCAGTATTGGATAAACGATAAAGAGGGAGCATGGCAATAGCTTCAGCTTGTCTTTCAGTGAAACCATAGTCATTTTTGAGCATATTTTTGACGCCTTCTTTGCCGTTGCACTTTCTGATCTTTTCGATGAGTTCTGTCAAGATAGAATAAGCTTTGATAAGACCATCGATGATCTCCATTCTATCTTCAGCTTTTTTATAATCAAATTGACAAGATTTAGTGACCATCTCTCTTTGATGGTCGATATAAGCATCAAGAAGTTCGATAAGGGACATTGTCTTTGGATGTCCTTTATCAATCGCTAAGAAATTACAAGAGATTGTATTTCTTAAACAGCCTTTTAATTGTAAATAATTCAAAACGTCATATGGAGAAGCATTTTCTTTAATTTGGATGACAATTTTAATATCATCTTTAGCTGATTCATCAATGATTTCTTCAATATTATCAAGATTATCTGTCTCTTTTCTCTTATTCAAACTAGCGACAAAATCAATCTTGACAATTCCATAAGGTATTTCGTTGATGATTATTTGATTATTTGCTTCATCAACTTCAGTTTTACAATATAAATAGAAGTTTTGACTTCCTGTCTCATAAAGGTGTCTCATCGCTTCTTTATCATCGAGAATACCACCAGTTGGGAAATCAGGAGCAATGACAAAATTCATCAAATCATCAAGAGAGCATCTCTTATGATTGATTCTATAAATAGTAGCATCAATGACTTCACCAAGATTATGAGGTGGAATATATGTTGCACTACCAACAGCGATACCTGAGGTACCATTGATCAATAAGTTTGGGAATTTGGCTGGCAATACAGTTGGTTCTAATCTTTTATCATCAAAAGTAGGAACCATATCGACAGTATTTTTATCAATATCTTGAGTTAAATATTCACTCAAAAGAGAAAGACGAGCTTCGGTATAACGGCTTGCTGCAGCTGGGTCGTCATCGATAGAACCATTGTTACCTTGGAAATCGATGAGGGGAGCTTCCATCTTCCAACTTTGTGACATATGGACTAAGGCATCATAGATTGATGAATCTCCATGTGGATGATAATGACCCATGATATCACCGACAATGGTTGCACATTTGACTGTCGGCTTTGAATAGAACTGTCCTTGATTGTACATGCCATAAATGATACGTCTTTGAACTGGTTTTAAACCATCTCTAGCATCTGGAATTGCACGGTCTGTTATGACAGTTTTTGCATATCTATTGAAAGCGTTGATGAGGACTTGGCTCATCTCAGAGGGGACGATATCTTCTTGATATGAAATTTTATTTTTTTCTTTACTTTTGGCCACGTTCCACCTCCTCTATAAATTCATCTTTAGTAGTGAAATCAATATTGTTGTTGATCCAATCTTTTCTTCTATCAGTATCTTTTCCCATGAATAAATTTAATTTATCATGAGCATCTTCTTCATCAGCCATTTCAACTTTCAATAACTTTCTGTGTTCTGGTTGCATAGTAGTTGATGATAATTGTGAATAATTCATTTCGCCTAAACCTTTATAACGATTGACTCTATATCCACCTTGTCCAAATGATGCTTGAGCTTTCTTTAGTTCTACATCATCATAACAATATATTTCTTTTTTAGCATTGTATACTCTATATAAAGGAGGACAAGCGATATATAAGTGTCCTGTTTGAATCAAAGGACGCATATGTTTGAAAAAGAAAGTCAATAAAAGAGATTGAATATGAGAACCATCATCATCAGCATCGGTCATAATAATGACTTTTCCATAATGAATATCTTTGACTTTGAATTCATCATCATAACCAGCACCAATTGTATAGATTAGTGTAGCAATTTCCTTATTTCCTAAAAGGATTTTTTCATCTTCAACATCATTAGTATTCTTTGGCTTTCCACGAAGAGGAAGAATTGCTTGATGTTTAGGATCCCTTCCTTTTTTAGCGCTACCACCGGCTGAATCACCTTCAACAATGAATAATTCATTTGCTAAGTATTCCTTTGAGGAGCACGGGGTCAATTTATCAGAAAGATTAAATCCGGAGATTTTATTCTTCAATAATTCTCTTTCTTTTTTTCTATCTTCTTCAGCTTTGCTTCTCGCTTTCATTTCGATAATTGTCTTATTGACAACAGCATCAGCTTCAACCGTATGTTCTTCTAAGTAATAGCCGAGTTTTGCTTCAACAACACTATCTGTTGCATTCAAAGCTTCTTTGGTTCCTAATTTGCCTTTTGTTTGTCCTTCAAATTGTAAAAGATGTTCTGGAACCCAAACTGAAAGGATTGCAACTAAACCCTCTCTTAAACAATCACCATCAAGGGGTGAAGAAGCTTTTACAAGATTATGAGCGATAGCATAAGAATTGAAACAGGATGTCAAAGCTTTCTTTAAACCAGTGACATGATAACCGCCATCACCAGTTCTGACTCCATTTGCAAACCCGATAATTTTTTCGCTGTATTCATCTTTGACAAAACCAAATACAACATCAACTTTGATGCCATCGGCACTTGTTGATTCAATGTGAATCGGATTAGCTAATGCCGTTTTATTTGAGGTGTGACGAGTATAATATTCTAATAAACCATTTTCGTAATAAAAATCTTGGCTTCTATTTGTTCTTTCATCTAAAAGATGGAAAGTGACTCCTTTTGTAAGACAGGCTTGGTCATCAAGGTGATTTGCTATCCTATCAAAATTCCAAGTGATATCATCGAATATTGTTTTATCTGGATAAAATCTTACTGAAGTACCTCTTTTATTTGTGGTACCTAAATTTTGTAATTTACTAGCTTTGCTTCCACCTTTTTCAAAGCGCATAAAATGATCGATACCTTCTTTATATGAATGAACTTCCATCCAATCAGAAAGGGCGTTTGTTACAGCTGCACCAACACCATGTAAACCACCAGCTGATTTATAATTTGTTTCATCGAATTTACCACCGCCATGAAGGGTTTGATAAACGATTTGAAATCCTGACATATTTTCTTTTTTATTAAAGTCATAAGGAACACCACGCCCTTGGTCTTGAACTTCTAAAGAACCATCGCTATGGATGGTTACAAAGATATTCTTTCCGTATCCTTCATTTGCTTCATCAACGGCATTATCGACAATTTCCCATACAAGATGGTGTAAACCAACCGTATCTGTCGAACCGATATACATACCAGGTCTTTCACGGACTGGTTCTAGTCCATGTAAAACAGTTAAATTATTTGCACTATACTTTTCAGACATTAAAACATACCTCACCTAATAATTTTACTTATAATTGATTTAAAAATAAAGAAAAAAAGCTTATAATATCGTTGTTTTTATTAATGGAGATAAATTGTGGACAGATTATATCTAGTAATTATTATTTTAGGAATTTCTTTAATTTCATATTTTATAGGTGGAATCCCAACCGCTTTAATATTTTCTAAAATCAAAGGCGTTGATATCAGAAAATATGGTTCTCATAATTTAGGAGGAACAAATGCAGGTCGTGTCTTAGGAAAAAAATATGGGATTTCAGTCATGGTGATCGATATCTTCAAGTGTTTCATCCCATGTTTAACCGTCGCATTAGTTTTCACACTTTGCAATTTTGATTTCTTAGTCAAATTTGATTCTTTAGTTGAACTATTAGTTTCTATCACTGGTTTAGCTTGTTGTATCGGTCATGTCTTCACCCCATTTGGTCATTTCAAAGGTGGAAAAGCTGTTGCTTGTTTTGCAGGTTATATCCTCCTTGTCTCTCCTTTGATTGCTCTAGTTGGCATGATAATCTTCTTCACTTGTTTAAAATTTGCAAAGCGCGTTTCTGTCGGTTCTATTCTTGGAGTTCCTTGTTGCTTCCTCGTATCCTTCATTCCTATGATATTAGATTTAACAGTTTTAAATGATCCAAACGCATTCAATGGAGGAATGTATTTCTCTTCAAATTGTATGATTCATTTGACATATATCACTACGATCTCTTGTTTCTTACTTTCTGTCTTAGTAATCATAAGACATATGGCAAATATCAAAAGACTTTCTAAAGGCGAAGAACCTGAAACACATTTTAAAAAGAATTGATTGAAAATACCTGTAGCCGAGACTACAGGTATTTTATTACTTTCAACTATTGAATGGTTACAGGATCAGTATCGCTACCTGTCCATTTTCTATGTCCTTTGAAGTGATTCTTATAATAATCGCCTTCAGCTTTAGGACCCCAGACACCATCTTGAACAACGGTTTTAGTGATTTTACCAGAAAGTGATTTTTGATCTTCATTGACGAATACTAAGTAGTAATCGTTGA
>CAVJWL010000013.1:0-46018 GCA_963653505.1 uncultured Prevotellaceae bacterium | reverse complement strand
ATTTTATTATATAATTTTTCAGTTAAACTGTTTAATCAAGGAGAAGACGAATATGAATGAAAAGATAAGAAATGTTGCTATTATTGCTCACGTTGACCATGGCAAAACAACACTTGTTGATGCTATGTTAAAAAAGTCTAATACATTCCGTGAAAATGAAAAGGTAATGGTTAGAGCTTTAGATAGCAACCCTCTTGAACATGAAAGAGGCATTACTATTCTTGCTAAAACTACTGCTATCACTTACAAAGATACAAAGATCAACATTGTTGACACTCCAGGACACGCCGATTTCTCTGGTGAAGTCGAAAGAATTATGAACATGGTTGATGGTGTTTGTCTTCTTGTCGATGCTTTCGATGGACCGATGCCACAAACTAGATTCGTTTTAAAGCAAGCTATTTCTTATAAGCTTCCTACTGTTGTTGTCATCAACAAAGTCGATCGTCCAGGTGCTGATCCAGAACGCGCTTTAAATGAGGTCTTAGAATTATTCTTAGATTTAGGTGCTGATGATGATCAATTAGAATTCCCAGTTGTTTATACTTCTGCTTTGAATATGACTTCATCATTGAGTGATAAGGTTGAAGATCAGAAAGAAGGTATGGATCCATTATTCGATGCAATTTTAAATCATATTCCTGCTCCATTTGCTGATGAGACAAAACCACTTCAATTCCAACCATCCTTACTCGATTACAATAAGTATGTTGGAAGAATCGGTATCGGACGTGTTGATCGCGGCGATATTGAACTTGGAAAAGAATATTCATGTATCAGACATGATGGTAGTACTACTAAATTTAAAGTTCAAAAGTTATATACATTCCACGGATTGAACAGAATTGAAACCGATCATGTTCAAGCAGGTGATATTTGTGGTGTCGCTGGTTTAGCCGATATCAATGTCGGAGAAACTGTCTGTCCAAATGATTGCTTAGAAGCACTTCCATTATTGCGTGTTGATGAACCAACTATGCGTATGACATTCGGTGCTAATAATTCTCCTTTTTCTGGTAAAGAAGGAAAGTTATTGACCGCACAAAAGATCTCTGACCGTCTTTATGAAGAATCACAAAGAGATGTTTCTATGCGTTTTGAAGTCTCTCCAACCAATGAAGCCTTCATCGTTGTTGGTAGGGGTGAATTACATCTTTCCGTTCTCATCGAAACTATGAGAAGAGAAGGATTTGAATTACAAGTCAGTAAACCAGAAGTCATCATCAAAGTTATCGATGGAGTTGAATGTGAACCATTCGAAGATCTTCAAATCGATGTTCCAGATGAATATGCAGGTTCCGTAATGCAACTTGTCGGCGGTAGAAGCGCTGAGACTATCAACATGAATTCTGATAATGGTCAAACAAGACTCAACTATGTGATACCATCTCGTGGTCTTATCTCCTTTATGAATCAATTCATGACTATCACTAAAGGCTATGGTATTATCAACCATTCCTTCCGTGAATATCGTCCAAAGATCAATAAACCAATCGGAATTCGTAATTCAGGTGTTCTTGTTGCAACCGATCAAGGTATGTCAACTGCTTATGCTATCAAGTCAGCTGAAGATCGTGGTACTATGTTCATTGGGCCTGGTGTTGATGTCTATGAAGGTATGATTGTCGGTGAAAATAAATATGCAACTGATTTAGCTGTCAATGTTGTCAAGAGCAAATCTTTAGGTAACCAACGTTCTGCTAACAAGGATGTTACTGTTGTTTTAAAGGCTCCTAGAAAGATGTCTTTGGAAGATTGTCTTGACTATATCAATACTGATGAACTTTGTGAAGTTACTCCAAAATCAATCCGTATGAGAAAGAAAATTCTCGACACAGCTGAACGTAAAAAATACGAAGCTCATCATCCAGAAGAATTCAAAAAGATGTAATACAATGACTGTTGTTGACTTGTATAAGGTTGACAACAGTTTTTCTTTTCTTTATAAATTTTTATCGATTTAGATTTTAAGAAACAAATTAAAAATTTATTAGTATGTTATAATATTTTAAAGAGAGCAACAAAGCTATCTTTAAATGATAAAACACAAATCCCTTAAGAAAGAATGAGGATGTACTATTGGGGATTAATAAATGAATAGTATTAATTTTAGTTATGACAATGATTGATATTCTTGAAAAGAAAAAACAAGGAATGGAATTGACTCCTGAAGAGATCGAATTTTGGATTCACGGATATTCTGCCGGTGAGATTCCTGATTATCAATCAGCTGCTATGCTCATGGCAATAAGACTCAATGGCATGACTAAAGCTGAAACTTTTTCACTCACAGAATCGATGATGCATTCTGGTGAAATGATTGATTTATCAAGCATCAAAGGAGTTAAAGCTGATAAGCATTCAACCGGTGGTGTTGGAGATAAAACCAGTATGGTCTTATGTCCGATGGTTGCTGCTTTAGGATTAAAGATAGCTAAGATGTCAGGTCGTGGTCTTGGATTTACAGGTGGTACTTTAGACAAGTTGGAATCAATTCCTGGTGTCACTGTTTCTTTGACTCCAGATCAATTTATTAAACAAGTCAACTCCATCGGTATTTCTATCATTGGACAATCTGAAAAAATTGATATTGCTGATAAAAAACTTTATGCCCTAAGAGATGTTACAGCAACTGTTGATAGCATTCCTCTTATCGCATCTAGTATTATGTCCAAAAAATTAGCTGCTGGATGTGATTGCATCCTTTTAGATGTCAAATATGGAAATGGCGCTTTTATGAAGACAAAAGAAGATGCTGAAGAATTAGCTAAGCTTATGGTCGAAATCGGTTGCCATTTTGGAAGAAATGTCGAAGCTGAAATCACCAATATGAATCAACCATTAGGATTAGCTATCGGTAACATTTTGGAAGTTAAAGAAGCTATCAATACACTGAATGGAAAAGGACCGAGCGATTTTGTTGAATTATGTCTTTCATCGGGCTCTACAATGTTAGTTCAAGCTGGTATATATAAGAATAAAGAAGAAGCTAGAATTGCCTTACAAGGGACTATCGATAGCGGAAAAGCCTTTGAAGTATTTATTAATCTCATCAAAGAACAAGGTGGCGATGTTTCCTATTTGAAAGATCCTAAAAAATTTCCAACCGCTTTATATGTCTATCAAGTCAAATCAATCAAGAGCGGTTATGTGACCTATATCAATACTATGCAACTTGGTTTAGATAGTATGAGACTTGGTGCTGGTAGAGAAACCAAAGATGATATTATCGATATGACTGCTGGTATTGTTTTAAATAAAAAATTAGGCGATAAAGTATCTAAAGGTGATGTGCTTATGACCTTGTATACTGAAAGAGCTAATATGCAAGAGATGGTTTCTTCAGCTATGAATAATTTTGAAATCGAAGATGAACAAGTAGAAATATCTCCAGTTGTTGAAGAAGTAATTTCTTATAATTCAAAGACTGAAGAATTTGAAATTGA
The DNA here is from genome assembly GCA_963653505.1 of uncultured Prevotellaceae bacterium. Classification (GTDB taxonomy): domain Bacteria; phylum Bacillota_I; class Bacilli_A; order RFN20; family CAG-288; genus Enterosoma. Next base: position 42,572 of record CAVJWL010000013.1, on the reverse strand, counting down.
AAGTGAATAATTAATATGGGTGTTCTTTTATCTGTACAATCTCTTTATAAAGAATTTTCTGGAGACAAGCTCTTTGAGCCTGTCTCTTTTATGGTGAAAGATCATGATAGAATGGCAATACTTGGTGCCAACGGTACCGGAAAGTCAACTCTCATCAAAATGATCTTAGGTCAAGAGGAGATTTCTGGAGGTGAAGTCATCATTTCTAAGAATGTCAAAATAGGATATTTATCTCAAGATGTTATTGAAGATAATAACCATACATTATATGAAGAAGCTTTGACTGTATATTCAAAAGTTATCAAAGATGAAGAAAGAATTAAAGAGTTGACTTCTAAACTAGAAGAAAATCCTGATGATGAACAATTGCTTGTTGAATATTCAACTAGACAAGATGAATTTGAAAGAGAAGGTGGATATGAATACAAATATAAAATCGCAATGATTTTAAATATGTTTTCATTTTCAAAAGCTGATTATGATAGAAAGATTTCAACTTTTTCAGGTGGCGAAAAAACGAGAGTTGCCTTTGCAAAACTCTTATTGATGAATCCTGATTTGCTCATCATGGATGAACCGACTAATCACTTAGATATCATCTCAATTGAATGGCTTGAAGATTATCTTTCTTCCTATCAAGGAGCAGTGTTATTTGTCTCTCACGATATCACATTTGTTAAAAGATTAGCTAATCGTATTTTAGATATCGAGAATCATGTTTATACTTGCTATAACACCAACTATGAAAACTTTGCTCGCATGAAAAAAGAAAGATATGAAAATCTCGTTGAACAATATAAAGCCCAAGAAGAGAAAAAAGAAAAATTGAAGAAGTTCATCACTTTCTATATGCCAAAACCGCGTTTTGCTTCAAGAGCCAAAGATCGTGAGAAGAAATTAGAAAAATTAGAAGCAAACAGCATTTCTGATCCGACTAAGAATCACGCAAAACATATTTCGATGGGACTTAACGGAAATATCAGAGAAGGAAAAAAACTCATCGAATTTAAAGATGTAGGTGTCGGATATGATAAACCATTAGTTGAACATATCGATTTCACCTTGTGTGGAAGAGATCATTTAGCAATCATGGGAGCTAATGGAACTGGAAAATCAACTTTTGGTAAGGTCTTATTGAATGAATTAAGACCTTTATGCGGTGAGATACGCCGTTATTTCCATATGACAATGGGAGTGTTAAGACAGGATATAAGATCGTATCAAGATGAAGAGACACTGTTTGAATATTTTAGAAATCTATATCCGAAGATGTCAAACGAAGATATCTATTCTGGACTTGGAAGATATGCCTTCACTTATGAAGAATCTAATGAGAAAAGATTATGCGATTTAAGCGGTGGAGAATTGATGAGAATTGAAATTCTTCATTTGAGCCTTGAAGATTATGACCTTCTTCTTCTTGATGAACCGACGAATCATTTGGATTTGATGTCTATCTCTGAACTTGTCGATGCCTTAAATCAATATACAGGAACTTTAGTAATTGTCTCTCATGACCGTGATTTTGTTGATAAGACCTGCGATAAACTATTATATCTATACAATAAGACTGGTTATTATTATGAAGGCCCATATAGTGAATTCAGAGATAAAGAATTAGTCAAAATAATGAATGAAGAAAAAGAAAAGCTTCAAGAAGAGAATAGACAAAAAAGAGAAGAGAAGAAAAAGAAACAAGAAGCTATCAGCGATGAATATTTAGCTAATAAAAAGAAAACAAGAACAACAAGAGATGCTCCTGAGAAAATCATGGAGAAAATCGATAAATTAGAAAAGAAAAAACAAGAATATAGCGAACTTTGTTCGTTGCCTGAAAACTATAATGACGCAAATAAATTAAAAGAAATTGATGATAAGATGAAGGCTATAGATAAAGAATTAGACACTTTATATCAACAACTTGAACTAGCAATGTAAAAAAATGTTGAAATACGACAGGATAAATGATAGAATACTTTTCGCGGTAATGATTCCGTAGTTCAGCGGGAGAACGTTCCCTTCACACGGGAAAGGTCGCTGGTTCGAACCCAGTCGGGATCACCAGTGAAAAGTATCCTTGCCATCTTAGCTCACCTGGTAGAGCATCTGATTTGTAATCAGAAGGTAGCTGGTCCGAGTCCGGCAGATGGCACCATTAAAAAAATATAGACTGTTATCAACCTGGATTTTCTTGGTAATAACAGTCTTTTTTTGTTTGATAATATCACTATTTTTGAAATAATGGTGAAGCATTCATAAGATGATCGTTGATATCACCTGAAAGTACTCCGTTATAATTGCAAATGAAAACACCGGTGATGAGTATCATCATATATTCACTATCTGCATCAGTGACTTCATTTCCAAAGACACTTTTAAGACAATCTTTCATCAAATTCTTCCAAGCTGAAAATTCTTCTTTGATCATTTTCTCAACATCAGAATTATATTTTGCAAGAACATAGGTTTGTACGGTTGCAATCGGACGTTTTTCTCCTTTTTTACCATCGACAACATATTTCATAAAGGCGTTCATATATTCTTTTTTATCACTGTAATCAGAGGGCTTATTTTCGATAAACCATTTTTTGCAGTGTTCGGACATGAAGTTTTTGATGTGGTCACAATAGGAGAGAACTAAATCATCTTTGCTTTTGAAATAATTTAAAAGCTTTGGATGGGTCATCTTAGCTTTTTTAGCGATATCTCTTAGGGAGATTGAAAATACTGTTTTTTCTTTTAAACACATTTCAAAGGCTTCTAGTATTTTTTTCTTTTCATTTTCTTTATCGACAATAAGTGGCATATAGACCTCCGTTGAAATTTTGAAATTATTATACACAACACTTTTTAAAAATAGAAGTTGACAAAAAAAGATAAAGTGATTATTATTTACCAAGTGGTAAATATAAAAATGGAGGCTGTGATTTATGAGTGAGAAAAAAATAGTAAAAGTATTGAATATTCAAATGGATAAAAATTCAAAGAAAATACTTTATATATGCGCATTTGTAATTCTAGCGTCTATTTTGATGCATGACGGAGATCATTTAAGACAAGCTTTCAATTGGGGATATAAGATTTCTTTTGCTTTATTAGTTTTGAATTTAGTTGTTTATCTTCTTCCAGCGGTTTCTCTTTTCTTGATAAGGTCTAATAGAATGAGTTCTTCTTTGGTCACTGGTTTCACTGGTATTTTCACTACAGCTGGATTTTTGATCATTCATTTATGCGGAGCTTTTTCTGGCCTTTGGGGAATATGGAATTATTCATATTTTGAATTGATAAAGGGTGTCACATATAACGGAGTGTTCTATCAAGGCGTTGATATTTTCAGTTGGATTTTCTTATTTGAAGTTCCGGCTCTTTGTTTGCCTTCCTCAGTTATTTCTTTTATCACATTCTTTAAAATGAAGAAGAATGGTTCTTCAAATAATGAAACAAAATGAAGCTTAAATTAAAAGTATATGGAATTGATTGTGCTGCTTGTTCTGGTCAAATATCATCCATATTAAAAAAGATAGATGGCATTGAATCTATTAGAGTAAATTTTTCATCATCGAATGTTGAAATGGAGAGTTCTTCATTTCCTGATTTGAAAACAATTGAAAAAAAACTATCTTTTTTTGGGTATTCACTTCCTAAAGAAAGAGTCAGTATCAAAACTGATGTTGAAGCTTTTGAAATAGCAAAAGATGATATCTTCAAAGAGATTTCTGCTTTTTATTCTTATGAAAGAAAAGATGGTGATATTATCTTATTTCTTTATCCAATCGATTGCCGTGGTAATGAAATATTGGCTGCTTTTAGAAAGTTTCAAATACCAGCTGAAATCGAAAAATGGGAAAGTGGAATTCAAGAATCGATTGAAAAAGAACAGGTTATTCTTTTAAGAAATTTGATCATTTCTGTCTTGCTTACAACACCAATTTTGTGGAATCCAAGTCCGTATTTGCAGTTTGCATTAGCAACTTTGATATTGATAATTCCAGGCAATTCCTTCATAAAAGGTGCTCTTAAAGGATTGCGTGGTGGCTTGAATATGGATATTTTAATTCTTCTTTCAAGTCTATTAGTATATGGCTATAGCACCTATTTAGCTTTTACAGTTAAAGAAGATATTAAACTGTATTTTTTATGTGAAGGGGTATTGATTTCATTAGTCCTTTTTGGAAGATATTTAGAAATTCTTGCAAAAGGGAATACTGAAAAATCTCTCAGAGGATTTATCAATCTCTTACCACATAAAGCTAGAATTATTGATAATGAAAAAGAGAGAATTATCGATATTGATGAAGTAAAAGTCGGTGATAATGTCTTGATTCATTCAGGAGAAAGAATACCAAATGATGGAATTATCATCAAAGGCAATGGTCTTGTTGATGAGTCATTATTAACGGGAGAGAGTTTACCACTTACAAAAGATATTGGAGATATCATCACAGCTGGAACTCTTTTACGACAAGGAGAAATCACTATTTCGGTCACAAAGATAGGTAAGGATACTTCCTTAGAACAGATGATTGAAGTGGTTTCTCAATCTCAAATCTCATCATCTCCTATCAGAAAATTAGCGGATAGAATCGTATCTATTTTTATTCCGTGCGTTCTTTGCATATCAATATTAGTTTTTGTCCTTTGGTATTTTATCTTTGATAAAGGAAATATTGAGCAAGCACTTCTTTGCTGTGCAGGAGTTTTGGTAGTTAGTTGTCCGTGCGCTTTAGGTCTTGCTTTACCTACAAGCATAATGGTTGGAAATTCTCAAAGCAGTCAAATGGGAGTCCTTTTTAAAAATGCTGGCGCAATTGAAAAGATGAATAAAATTAAAATTATCGCATTTGATAAAACAGGAACTCTAACAAGGGGAGGAGAGGATAGTTCTAGAAATGTTTTACGTGATAATGTAAAAGAAACAATCGAAAAATTAAAAAAGAAATATGAAGTAGTAATGATTAGCGGTGATAGAGAAGAAATAGCAAAAAATATTGCCGCTCAAGCTGGAATCGAGACAGTTTATTGTGAAGTTAAACCAGAAGGAAAAGCGAAAATCATTGAGGAATTAAAAAAAGAAGGAATGGTTATGATGGTTGGAGATGGTGTTAATGATGCACCAGCGCTTGCTAAAAGTGATTTGTCTATTTCAATCCAAAATGGCACAGATTTAGCAAGAGATACTGCTGAGGTGATCATTCTTGGGGATGATATTTCAAAAATACCTATTGCTTTTTATATTTCTAAGAAAATAATGACAAATATATTTGAGAATCTATTGTGGGCTACTTTGTATAACACTATTTGCATTCCCTTAGCAGCTTGTGGACTTATCAATCCCTCATTAGCTAGTGCAGCTATGTCATTTTCATCCATTGCTGTTTTGATGAATGCTCTTCGTTTAAACAAAATGAAAGGAAAAGAAATAAGTGGAAAAGGTATATGAGACAGGCGTTTCGGGATTGATATGTTTTCAATGCGAAGATATTCTCATCAATGACTTGCTATATGTTCGGGGAATCATTTCTGTTAAATGCTCATATTTTAAAGGTAGGGTTAAAATCACCTATGATTCTGATATCATTTCAGAAGAATTGATCAAAGAAAAATTGATTGGCTTTGGCTTTCAACCATCGGTTAAAAATGGTAAAGGAAAACTGCTTGATTTATTATCGATTGTTCTTGTTATTGGATTGTTTTTCTTGATCAGATATGTAAATCTACCAAATATACCTAAAGCTGATAATGATACTTCGTATTTGATGTTATTTTTTATCGGCTTAGTTACTGGAACTCATTGTATCATTATGTGCGGCGGAATTATGTTATCTCAAACAAGTGATAGAAGCATTAAATATTCAAAACCTACAAAAAATAGAATTTTCTCTGTTATCATTTATAATCTTGGAAGAGTCATCACTGCGACAATTTTAGGTATTATTTTTGGTGCGATTGGTAAATATATCGTTTTTTCATTAAAGACAAAAAGTATCTTATATACATTCACTGGATTTTATATCGTATTCATCGCTTTAGCTATGTGGGGAGTTCCTTTTTTAAGAAAGATTCAAACAGGGATTCCATCACTTTGTGAGATAAAAAAGAAGAATAAATTTCTTATTCAAGCAGGTCCTTTTATAGCTGGAATATTCACAGCACTTTTACCATGTGCATCTTCAAATAGTATGTGGTTGTTATCAGTGACTTCTGGTGATTGGTTAAAAGGAATGCTTACAATGCTTTCATGGTCTTGCGGTACTGTTCCATTCATGATGTTGTTTGGTCTTTTATCCTCGTTTTTTAATGGAAGAAAACAAGCTTGGATGATAAGAATTAATATAATTCTTTTGATAACTCTTGGTTTGAATTTAGCAGTTAATGGAATTTCGATGATGTTTTGATTTAAAAAAGTTGAAATATTAGATAAATAAATATTGAATTGTATAGTTATTTTTATGAACAAATTCGTATAATCGGTTTCATTAAATAAGTGTAAAATATCTTTTTAATTTTAAAGCTCTCATGATAAAATTATATCGCAAGGAGATACCTTTATATGGCAATTAAAATTTATACAGATGCTAGTAGTAATTTATTTAAAGATATATTAGAAAAAAAGAATTTAGATGTCACTGTCTTACCTATGAGAGTTGAAATCGATGAGCAGAGTTATTTATGCTATCAAGATGATATCGATGTAGTTCAATTCTCGGAGACTTTCTATAAGCTTATGAAAGATGGTCATAAACCTAAAACCTCACTACCTAATCCGGGAATGTTTCAAGAAAAAATGGAAGAAGAAATCGCAAATGGAAATAAAGTTCTTTACATTTCATTAGCTGGTGGAATTTCAGGAACTTATCAGACTTGTTCGATGATTGCAAAGCAAGTTAATGAAGAACACAAAGGTGATTTCATTCATGTCATCAATTCAAAGACTGCTGGTTTGGGCGAAGGTATGATTGTCAAATATGCTTATGAACAATCATTAGTTACAAGCGATTTTGATGAACTCACTTCTAAGGTTGAAGAATATGTCAAATGCACGAGAAGTGAATTTGTTGTTGATTCTTTGATTTATCTTACAAATACTGGAAGAATCGGTAAACTCACTGCTACTATTTCTTCTCTTTTATCCATCAAGCCATTGCTCTATGGTTCTGATGAAGGTAAGATTGAACTCACTTCTTTAGCTCATGGCAAAGTCAAAGCTATCAAGAAATTAGCAAGTCAAGTCATTGAACATATCAAAGATAAAACTTCTTTAGTTTTTGTTTCTCATTGCAATGCTATTGATGATGCTAACAAGTTAAAAGATCTTCTTCATGAAGGTGGAATTGATAATGTTGAAATCTATTTTTATGATTTGGTCACTGGTGCTCATGTAGGACCTGGAACTATTGCTGTTTTCTACGAAGGTACTGATAGAAAAGTAAAATAAAAAACAAGGCTTCTATATCATTTGATAAACTGATATCAAGTGATGTAAAAGCCTTTTTCAGTTCAATATGTGTATACAACAGCAGGGGATGATGTTTGGATTAAGATATATTTTGTGATTGGGATGTTTAAAGCGATGAAATAATCGTCGAAACATCCTTTTAATATTTGGTCAAAATTCGTATCATTCACATAATCAATATTGTTTTCAAATGAACATAAAGTCACTTCAATTGTATTTTCACTAGTATTGCAAGGAATTATATGAATTGTGATGTCATTTGTTTCATTTGTATCTGAAATTGTTTCATTGATATGATTTTTAAAATAGTTGAAATCAAAATCTTTTGTTTTTATAAAATCTTTTTCTCTAAGATAAATCTTTATGAGGATTTCATTTGATAGTTTTTCATTCAATATCATAAGTTATTTTTTAAACTCGTATTTTTTTTAATTCACAATTTTTCAGCTTGAAATCAAAGAATTCTTCGTTTGTCAAATCGTTGAAATAAGAATTGAAAATTCTTCCTACTCCATAATGAGAGACAACTAATATATCTTTTTCGGAATATTTAGCTTTGATCTCATCAAGAAATGAATAAACTCTTTCAGCAACACCAAGATAGGATTCTCCGTTTGGATAGCGATAAGCGAACATTTTCTTTTTAGTTGTCACTTCTAAATTATTATGGTGTTGACCTTCAAAATCTCCATAATTCATTTCCATAAGTCTATCATCTTTGATAATTTCAATGTTTTTATCTTTGGTAGCTATTGCTGCAGTTTCATAAGCACGACTCAATGGTGAAGAGAAAATGAGATCGAGATGGATGTTTTTGATTTTTGAATATAAATTCAAAGCTTGTTCTTTTCCTATTTGTGATAATGGTATATCAATTCTTCCTTGTATTTTTCCTTCTTTATTCCAAATTGTCTCTCCATGTCTTGAATAATAAATAGCCATCTTGTTTCTCCTAACGGCTAATATTATAGAAGAAATTTGGTGAGATGAAAAAGTTAAAGCAAAAAAAGAAATTGTGAAAAATGCACTCTAACTTGTATACAAGTTAGAAATTGTTAAAAATTATTTTTTTAAAATTTTCAAAAATCATTAAAAATATTCTTAAATATTCCGATAAATATTGATGTTTTTGAGTATTTTGTGTAAAAAGTACAAACTTGATGTAAGGGGTTTAAACTTGTATACAAGAAGCGTATAATAGATAGTATTAAAGGAGAAATTATATTTATGAATCAAAATGCATTCCGTTTAGATGGTAAGGTCGCTCTTGTTACAGGTGCAAGTTATGGCATCGGTTTTGCTATTGCAAGTGCATATGCTGAAATGGGAGCTAAGGTCATTTTTAATGATTTGAATCCTGAAAAGAATCAACTTGGCGTTGAAGCTTATAAGAAATTAGGTATCGATGCTAAGGGTTATGTTTGTGATGTCACCAAAGAAGATCAAGTCAATGCAATGATTGATGATATCATCAAAGAATATGGACATCTTGATATTCTTGTCAACAATGCCGGTATTATTAAGAGAATCCCAATGGTTGAAATGACCGCTGAACAATATAGACAAGTTATTGATGTCGATTTAGTCGCTCCATTCATCGTTTCTAAAGCTGTCATCCCTCATATGGTCAAGCAAGGTCATGGTAAGATTATCAATATCTGTTCTATGATGTCAGAACTTGGTAGAGAAACTGTCTCTGCATATGCAGCTGCTAAAGGTGGCTTAAAGATGCTCACTAGAAATATTTGTTCTGAATATGGTGAAGCTAATATTCAATGCAATGGTATTGGTCCTGGTTATATCGCAACTCCACAAACTGCTCCTCTTAGAGTCAAACAAGCTGATGGTTCCTTACATCCATTCGATGCATTTATCAGAGCAAAGACTCCAGCTGCAAGATGGGGAACTCCAGAAGATTTACAAGGTCCAGCTGTCTTCTTAGCTAGTGATGCTTCTAATTTCGTCAACGGACATATCTTATATGTTGATGGTGGTATCTTAGCATATATCGGTAAACAACCTAAATAAATAATATAATCCCTAAAAAAGGGAGAAAGGATTAACCTTATGAAAAAAACAAAAGTACTTCTTCCTCTTACCTTAAGTCTTCTTAGTATGAATCTCACTAGTTGTGCTAAGACTTTAGAAACAAAGAACTATTCTATCTCAGATGTAAAAAGTATGTATGGGTATAAATTTGCTCAAGTTGATGTCACAGTCACCGATGGTGTCATCGATAAAGTCACTATCGATGAAACTTATTCTCCATGCACATGGGCTAGATTATCTGAAACTGATGCTGCTACTTTAGGAGAAGATAATTTGCTTTCTGTTAAAAATGTCACTCTTGAAGATGGAACTGAAGGTACTCTTAAATTTGCAAAATATATTCAAATGTGCGGAGATACCTGGGTCGGTTCAATTCGTGAAGATATAGAAGGTAAATATTACAAAGCTTGCGAATATATTCAATATAGTTCAATGACTAGCTCTGATGAAGCTGCTACTGATTTGCTTAGATATTTAAATGTTAGTGACACTGATACTTATCAATTTGCAAGCCGTGTCGGTAAATACTATACCGATGTTATGAATTGCGATATCAAAATCTTAAAAGCTAAAGATCCAAAGGCTGAAAAGGTTGAATGCGAAGCAACCTCTATAACTCCATATTTCCCAAATGGCAAGAAGAATAGAAGCGATAATGAACCAGAATGGAAAACATCAATTGATGCTCTTTGTGCCTATTTTGCTGGTAAGAAGCTCAATTATAAAGATGAAATTCGTGATAAGAAAAATAATCGATATGATTCCTTTAAAATTAAAGATGGAGAATGGACCTATAGCCCAGGACTTGCTGATTATGCTGGTTTAGCAGCAAAAACAGTTAAAGCTTATGCTGATGATGCAAGTAACTATGAAAAGATTGGAGGATGCAAATCTGCTGTTATCGATATCACTAGTTTGGGCGGTTATTTCAAAGCTGTAAATAACGCCTTTGCATCTCTTGAATACACATCTAAATATTAATTTATGAATTTTAAACTATATTATCCAAATTTCAAAAGTAAAGCAGTGACTTTCAGTTATGATGATGGAATCATTCAAGATATCAAAACTATTGAGATATTGAGAAAACATAATATGAAAGGAACTTTCAATTTGAATTATGGTCAATCAAATGAGCCAAAATTCAGAATTGATAAAGGCGGAAAAGAAATTGATTGTTCTCATCTTGATTTAGAAAAGAATATTTCTGTATATGATGGAATGGAAATTGCAAATCACACCTTGAATCATCCACATCTCCAAGATTTATCCTATAACGTTCAAGAAGAGGAATATTCTCTAGGAAGAGAAAAACTTGAAAAGCTATTCCAAAGAAAAGTTTATGGAGCAGCATATCCCTATGGAACATATAACAGAGATACTTTCAAGGTTCAAAAGAAATTGAATATCGAATATGATAGAACCACAAGATCAACATATGATTTCTCTCTTCCGTATAATTGGTTGCTTTGGAATCCAACAATCCATCATCGAGATAAAAGAATTTATGAAATTCTTGATGAATTTCAAAAGGCTGATAAAGAATTAGCTCTTTTGTACATCTGGGGCCACAGTTATGAATTCGCTATCGATCACAACTTTGAATTATTGGATGATATATGTAAAATACTTGAAATGAATGATGAAATTGCTTGCATGACAAATCATGAAATCTATACATATGTTAATGCAGCTAATTCATTATATTACTCAAGAATGACAAAAGAATTTATCAATATCAGTGATGTTGATATCTATCTTGTTTGCGATAATAAAAAAATCATTGTTCCAAAGAAAGGAAGGTTCTTTTATGAAAATGAAGAATAAGGTTGTAGGTATTGGCGAATTGCTCGTTCGTATGACAACTGAAAGAGGAACGAGAATTCGTGATGCTTATTCTTTCAAAGCTAATTATGGTGGAGCTGAAGCTAATGTCATCATTTCCTTATGTCATTTAGGACATGAAGGAAGTGTCTTAACTAGACTTGCAAAAGATGATTTAGGAATGGCTTGCTTAGATTACTTAGTTAAGAATAGAGTTGATGTTTCTAATATTGTCTTTGATGATAATCCTCTTGGTATGTATTTCCTTGAAGAAGGAGAAGGAGCAAGAGCTAGTAAGGTTGTCTACAATAGACATTATTCTGCTGCTACTAAGATGAAAGAAGATGATTTCGATTATGAAAAAGCATTTAAAGATGCATCAATTCTTCATATATCAGGTATCACCTTAGCAATTTCAGAAAGCGCTAGAAATACAGCAATCAAAGCTGCTATGGAAGCTAAAAAAGCAGGCTTGAAAGTCAGTTTTGATTTCAACTATCGTGCAAAACTCATGACTGTTGAAGATGCTAAAAAGGTCTATCCTTTGATTGCAAAATACGCAGATATCATCTCTGCTTCTCCTTGGGACATCAAAACTCTTTTAGGATTCCATCCAGAGGAACAAGATAATGATAAACTCTTTATGGATGCCTGTAAGGAATTAGGATTTGACTATATTTTTACTAAAAAGAGGACAATTCTCTCTGCAAGAAGTCAAAGCTTAAAAGCATTCGCTTATACTAAGGATTCTAAAGTTGAAGGAAAAGAAAGACAATTTGAAATCTTTGATCGTATCGGAGCTGGTGATGCATTCACAGCTGGTTACCTTCACGGATTATTACTCGACTATAAAGATCCTCTTTCAGCAATTGAATATGGCATCGCTAATTGTGTATTAGAACAAACCATTTATGGTGATAATGCTAAATTCACTCATGAAGACTTAGTTTCTTATCTAGAAACTGCTGGTCTTGAGGAGGTGAAAAGATGAACTTGATATTCTTAGGCGATTCTTTGATGCAAGTCAACAATGAGGATACTTATCCTCAAAAGGGTTGGCCCCAAGAATTGACACCGTATTTAAAGGATGGTGTTAAAGTTCTCGACTTTGCCTTAAATGGTCGAAGTACAAAATCATTCATGGCAGAAGGTGTCTTCCAAAAAGCGTTACAAGAAGCAATGCCTGGTGATATTTGTTTTATCTCATTTGGTCATAATGATGAAAAAATTCAAGACCCAACTAGATATACAGATCCCTATACTTCATATGAAAAGAACTTGTGCTACATGGCAAATGAAATGTGCCAAGCAGGATGTAAAGTCATCTTACTTTCCTCAATAACAAGACTTAGATATGATGAAAACGGAAAACTTCTTCACACTCATGGAGATTATCCAAAGGCGATGGAAGATATCGCTAAAAAGACTAGAAGAACATATATCGATCTTGAAAAGATAACTTATGATGATTTATCTTCTCATTCACAAGAAGAAAATGAAAAACATTATATGATTCTTAAAAAAGATGAATATAAAAACTATCCAGATGGAAAAGATGATCATACTCACTTGACAGTTGATGGAGCTAAATGGATAGTCAAATTATTACTTCCCTACTTAAAAGAAGTGACAGAAATGAAGGATATCTTCAAATAGGAGGCTAGTTATGTCATTGGAATTAAAACATATTTATAAAGTGTATCCAAATGGATACCAAGCGATTACCGATTTCAATCTCAGCATTGAAAATAAGGAGTTCATCGTTTTAGTCGGCCCATCAGGTTGCGGTAAATCCACAACTCTTCGTATGATTGCAGGTCTTGAAGATATCACCCATGGTGATTTTACAATTGATGGAAAAAGAGTTAACGACCTTCCACCAAAGGATAGAGGTATTGCTATGGTTTTCCAATCATACGCACTTTATCCAACTCTTACTGTTTATGAAAATATGGCTTTTTCACTCGACCTTGCTGGCTTTGATGAGGATATCATTGAAAAACGTGTTAAACAAACTGCGAAGATCTTAGGTTTAACTCAATATCTAGATAGACTTCCACGTGCACTGTCTGGTGGACAAAGACAACGTGTTGCTTTAGGTAGAGCTATCATCAGACATGCAAAGGTCTTCTTGATGGATGAACCACTTTCAAATCTTGATGCAAGACAAAGAGTCAGCATGAGAAGTGAACTTGCAAGAATCCATAGAGAAGTCGGAGCTACTACTATCTACGTCACTCACGATCAAATCGAAGCTATGACAATGGCAAGTAGAATTGTTTGTATGGATGTCGGTGTCATCAAACAAGTCGGTACTCCAGAAGAGCTTTATTTCCATCCAAAGAATCTCTTTGTCGCTGGTTTCATCGGTGACCCGCCAATGAATTTCATCAAAGGTGAAGTCAAAAATGGTACCTTTATCAGTGAAGATGGCTTCTATCATTTCCCACTTTATAAATATACTGATGAACAAAGAGCCAGACTTGAAGGTAAGAAAATCACTTTAGGTTATCGTCCAGAGAATGCTTTCATGAAAGAAGATATCATCGATGAAGATGATTATCTCAAGATGGTAGGTAAAGTTGAAGTTTATGAAATGCTTGGCGATCTTCAAAATGTCTATTTGAATGTCGGTGAAGAAAAAGCTATCATCAAAGTCAAACCAGAAGTCAAAGTTGAAATCGAAAAGCAAATGGAATATTACATCAAGAGAGAAGATTTCAGATTCTTTGATTCTATTAGTGAAGACGCCATTGATCTATGAGCGAGAATAAAACTACTTTAAATCAAAAGGAATTGAAGAGAAGAGATTTTATTCTTCATGGTAATATTTGGAAAGTAGTTTTATTAATAGCCCTTCCTCTATTTTTCTTCTCATTATTCAATTATTTATATTCGATCATCGATACGATTATGTGTTCAGGTTTATCATCGGATGCTTTGAATGCAGTCGGCGCTTTAAATCAAGCGACAAATATGATTGCAGCTATAGGACAAGGCTTAGGTGCTGGTGGTTCGATACTTATCGCAAGACAAATTGGTAAAGGTGATTATCGGAAAGCAAAAAGGCTGTCGAGTACGATTTTCTTCTATATCTTCATCATCGCAGCCTTGACTGTCGCTATTGTCTTACCTTTGACAATTCCGTTTCTTAGATTATTGAATATTTCAGAAAGATCGATTGAGGTCGGTTATAAATACTTCATGATCAGCGTCTGTTCTTCTGCTGTTGTCATGATAAATACGGTTTATATGGGTGTTGAAAAAGCTAAAGGTTCAACACTTCCAATAACTGTTTTAAATACTGGTGTCGTCGTTTTGAAAGTATTGTTAAATGTACTTTTCATCTATGCCATCGGTTTAAAAGATATGTTCTATGTCTCTTTAGCGACATTGATTGCTAATAGTTCATTGACTATCTTTATCTTAGTACGATTATTCTTTACTAAATATACATTCAGTTTTTCCTTTAAAGAGGTCGATTTCTCTTTGAAGATGATGAAGAAAACTTTGAATATCTCCACTCCGATATTCTTAGGAAAGTTCATTTTCTCCTTAGGAAAGGTTGTCATCAATGCGATGTGTAAAAGATTTGGTGATGATGTTGTCGGAGCCTTAGGCGTCAGCAATAACATGGGAGGGTCAGTCACTAACCCGATTTCTTCGATTGAAGATAGTGAAAGTTCGATCATCTCTCAAAATATCGGTGCTAAAAACATCGATAGAGCGATTAAAACTTTCTATGTCGGATTAGTATATGCTCTTACAATTGCTGTTATCGGAGTTGTGATTGTCACAATATTCGATAAACCTATCACGATGTTCTTCGCTAGATCTAGTGAGAATCAAGAAGTGTACGCAAGTCATATTTCTCAAGTCTTCTTCTATGAGAAGATGGGAATCATAACCTTAGCTATCAATTCTTCAGTTCTTGGTCTATTATACGGACTTGGTAAAACCAAGATTGCATCTGTGATGAATATCGCCCGTGTCTTTGCTTTTAGAATTCCATCATTCATCATTTGCAATAAACTTGCAAATGACAATGTTGTCTTACCAGGTAATGTTGTTCTTGATGGATTTATGTGCGCAGGTCTTTCAATGGGAATCAGCAATATTCTCATCGGACTTGTCGCAGTCGTCGTCGGTATTGTTGTTATTTGTAATATTAAGAAAACTCAACGAATTCAGGAGGATAGTATGTCACTTACAAATGAAGAAGTGTCGAGAATTGATTCGTTTATCAGCAAATTCTTAAAGGAATATAAACCTTATAAAAATGGTACTTGGTGCTATGAAGATGGTGTTGTCTTAAATGGCTCTCTTCAACTATATAAGGCTACTAAGAAAAAAGAATATTTAGACTTCTGTACTGATTATTTCGATGCTCATATTCAAGAAGATGGTAGCATGAAAGGATTCGATGTCAATAACAATAATCTCGATGATTTAGAACCTGGTTATGCTCTTATGGAAGTAGCTAATATCGTTCATAAAGAAAAATATGAAAAAGCCTTAGAGAAATTAGCTAGCCAATTCAAGACTCAAAAAAGACTTGAATGCGGAGCATTCATTCACAAGAATAGATATCCAGCTCAACTTTGGCTTGATGGTCTTTACATGGCAAGTCCTTTCTATGCTCTTGTCGCTGATAAAGAACATTCTCTGAAGATGAATAAAGATATCCTTCTTCAATTCGAATGTGTTGATAAATACAATTATGATCCTTCTAGTCAGCTTTATTATCACTGCTATGATGAAAATAAAGTCATGCAATGGGCAGATAAAGAGACTGGAAGAAGTCCTAACATTTGGCTTAGAAGTGTCGGATGGCTTGCTATGGCTGACTGCGATGTCTATCAAGAGATGAAATCAAAACTCTCAGTCAACTTCGGTAAGTTCTATAAAGAACAATTGAAACGCGTTCTTTCTTCACTTGAGAAATACGAAGATGAAAAAACACATATGTATTATGATCTTCCTGTCTTAAAAGATGAAGAAGGCAATTACTTAGAAACATCTGGTTCCATCATGTTCGCTTATGGATATATGAAAGGTTCTAGACTTGGAATGCTCGATTATGAAGAGAGAAAACATGGAACTGAAATCTTCGAAGGTGTTGTCAGAAATTGTTTGAAAGATGATGAACTAACTAATATTTGTAAAGTTTCCGGTCTTGACAATGAAAGAAGAGATGGAACTGTCAAATATTATCTCAGTGAAGAAGTAGTCAGCAATGATAGTAAGGGTGTTGGACCATTTATGATGGCCTATGCTGAATATTTATCTGTAAAATTCTAATTTAACCAAAGGAGGAAAATAAAAATGGAAAATTTAGAAATTTTATCAAAAAAAGTAAAGGAAAAGAAACAGTCTAAAGTTAGAATTATGCAATTCGGTGAAGGTAACTTCTTAAGAGCCTTTGTCGATTGGATGATTCAAAAGATGAATGATTCTGGCAAATATGATGGTCATGTCGTCGTCGTTCAACCATTAGCAATGGGTAGAGTTAAAGAACTTGAAAAACAAGACGGTCTTTACACACTCATTCTCCAAGGTATCAATGAAGAAGGAGAAGCTGTCAAGCAAGCTCAAGTCATCGACATTTTAGATGATTTCATCGATCCATATACTGAATTCGATAAATATTTAGCTTATGGTGAAAGCAAAGATTTAGAAGTTGTCATCTCCAATACTACTGAAGCTGGTATTTGCTTTGATGAAGGAGATACTAAGATCGATTTAGCAAAGGATGTTCCAAATTCATATCCAGGAAAGCTTTTAGCTCTCTTAAAGAGAAGATATGACACTCTTGGAAAGGAATACGGACTTGCAATCATCCCATGTGAACTCATCGATGATAATGGCGATAAACTCAAAGAAGTATTAAATAAATTAGCAGTCGCAAGAAATATGGATGCTGGATTCATCGATTTCATCAACAATTCTTGCCACTATACCTCTACTCTTGTCGATCGTATCGTTCCAGGCTTCCCAAGAGATGAATTCTCTGAACTTTGCGAAAAATATGGTTATATCGATAACAATATGGTCAAAGGCGAATATTTCCACCTTTATGTTTTAAAAGAAGAACCATTTGTTGAAGAAAAATTCCCAGTCCATCAAGTTGGACTTCACGCAATCTATGTTCCTGATGTTCATCCATACAAACAAAGAAAAGTTCGTATTTTAAACGGAACTCATACAACTCTTGTTCCAGTCGCTTATTTAGCAGGCTTCAATGAAGTCAGAGAATCTTTACTTGATCCAACCATCAACAAATTCATCTTAGGTGAACAAAAAGAAGAAATCGTTCCAACAGTCACAACTAAGGATGCTCAAAAATTCGCTGATGATGTTTTACAAAGATTCTTAAATCCATATGTCCATCATCAACTCATGAGTATCGCTTTGAATTCTTTGAGCAAATTCAAAGAAAGAGATCTTCCAACTATGATCGATGACTTCAACAAGGGCTTAACTCCAAAGCATATGTGCTTCGCACTTGCTTCCTTGATCAAGTTCTATGATGGATATCGTGTTGTCGATGGAAAGAAAGAAGAAATCAAGCTTGCTGATAACCCAGAATACATCGCCTTCATGAGAAAGACCTGGGATAGTTATTACGCAAATAAAGATGCTGATGCTTTAGTTGATGCTGTCTTTGCTAATACTGACATTTGGGGAAGAGATTTACACGAAGTTAAAGGCTTAAAAGAAGAAGTCAGCAAATGGCTCAAAGTCATCTTATCTTCTCAAACTCAAATGGATGCCATCAAAGAGTTTTTGAAGTAATATGAACGACTTTATCAAAATCAGTGAGAAAGATGATGTCATCGTCGCCTTAAAGGACTTTAAGGCCGGTGATGTCGTCTCTGATATTACCTTGTTAGATGATGTCAAAATGGGACATAAAATCGCCCTCCACGATATGGAAAAAGGACATCATCTCATAAAGTATGGAAATGTTATCGGTGTCTTAAGCCAAGATGTCAAAAAAGGCAATTGGATTCATTCACATAATCTTAAAACATCATTGGAAGAAGGCGAACCAACCTATTACTATAAAAAAGAAGTTGTTGAAAATGTAAAACCATCAAATAAAACTTGGTGGGGTTATGTTAGAGACAACGGAAAAGTTGGAACTAGAAATGATTTATATCTCCTTCCAACTGTCGGATGTATCAACAATGTTGTTGAAGATATAAAGTTTGAATTCTTAACTAAGCATCCAGAGATGAAAGGAAGAGTTAAAGTTCTCGCTCATCCATATGGATGTTCCCAACTAGGTGATGATTTAGTCAATACTAGAAGACTTCTTGTCGGTCTTGCTAAAAATCCAAATGCAGGTGGTGTCTTGATCATCGGTCTTGGATGTGAAAATAACAGAATGCAAGATTTCTTAGCAGAACTTGGCCCTGTTGATGAAAAGAGAGTTAAGCATTATCTTGCTCAAGAACATGAAGATGAAATCGGATATGGATTATCACTTCTTGAAGATATCTATTCTGTTATGAAAGATGATAAGAGAACGGAAGTTCCTCTTTCAAAACTTGTCTTAGGTCTTAAATGTGGTGGCAGCGATGGTTTCTCAGGCCTTACTGCTAATCCATTAGTCGGACTTGTCAGCGATGTTGTCGGTGCTAGCGGTGGTACTGTTGCCTTGACAGAAGTCCCTGAAATGTTCGGCGCTGAACAAATGCTCATGAACAGAGCTAAAGATGAAAAGACCTTTAAGAAAGTTGTCAGTTTGATTGAAAATTTCAAAGCATATTATGCTAGAAATAATCAACCTTGTTACGAAAATCCATCTCCAGGTAATAAGGATGGCGGTATTACTACCTTAGAAGAAAAATCAAATGGTTGTGTCTTAAAAGGTGGACACTTAGAGATTGAAGATGTTCTTGATGTTGGTGATCCAATCGTTTGCAATAATTTGAACTTAGTCAATGGCCCAGGTAATGATTTAGTCGCAAGTACTAATCTTACTGCTAGCGGTTGTACAATTCTTTTCTTCACTACTGGAAGAGGTACTCCATTTGGAACTCTTGCTCCAACTATCAAGGTCGCTACTAATCATAAAATCGCAGAATTTAAAAAGGATTGGATTGATTTTGATGGTGGTAAGATGCTTGATATGGATAAATACGCTGTTAGAGATGAATTATTAGATTTACTTTTAGATGTTGCTAGCGGTAAAGAGATGGCAAAATCTGAAAGAAATGATCGTGGACTTATTGCTCTATTTAAAACAGGTGTTACTTTATAGGAGATAAATATATATGAAAGAATTTTTAGGAGATGATTTTTTACTCAATAGTGAATTAGCTATTAAATTGTATGAAGAACATGCTAAAAAGATGCCTATTTTTGATTTCCATTGTCACCTTGTTCCTCAACAAATTGCTGAAGATTATCATTTTAAATCCATCACTGAAGCATGGCTTGGTGCTAATGGATACGGCGACCATTATAAGTGGAGACTTTTAAGAGAGATGGGAGTTGATGAAGACTACATCACTGGCAATAAATCTGATTGGGAAAAATTTGAGAAATTTGCAGAATGCATGCCATATTTCATCGGAAATCCAATCTATGAATGGACTCATCTTGAACTCAAGACATATTTTGGAATTAGAAAACCACTTTCTAAAGCAACAGCTAAAGAAATCTATGATGAATGCAACGAAAAATTGAAGACATTATCCGCAAGAAAGATGATGGAATTGAATAATGTTGCAACTGTTTATACAACTGATGATCCTGTTGATGACCTTCACTATCATGAATTGATGGCAAAAGATCCAAGTTTAAAGACAAAGGTTTTCCCAGCTTGGAGGCCTGATAAAGCTATCAATGTTGAAAGAGATACTTTCATTCCATGGGTTAAGAAACTCTCTGAAGTTGTCGGAAGAGATTTGAATGATTTACAATCCTTCTTAGATGCTATCGATGAAAGATTGAAATTCTTCGTTGATCATGGTTGCACTGCAAGTGATCACGCACTTGATGTTCTTCATTTTAAAAAGGCAACCTATGAAGAAGCTAATGCTATCTATTTAAAGGGCTTAAAAGGCGAACCTATTTCCTTTGAAGAAGAAGATATCTATAAAGGATATATTATGCTTCATTTAGGAAGAATGTATCACAAGTACAATATGGTTCAAGAATATCATATCGGTGCTTTGAGAAATAATTCCTTAAGAAATTATAAGAGAATGGGTGCTGATACTGGATATGATGCAGTTGAAGATAAAGACTTCGCTGAGAAATTATCTGCTTTGATGAGTGCTCTTGATGAAACTGATGAACTTCCAAAGACAGTTTTATTCACTCTTAATGAAAAAGACTACATCGTCCTTGCTACTTTGATGAATTGCTTCCAAGGTGGTATGAAAGGAAAGATTCAAGTCGGAACTGCTTGGTGGTTCAATGATCATTTCGATGGTATGCAAGCACAACTCAAGAAATTGAGCGCTGATGGACTTGTCTCTTGCTTCATCGGTATGTTGACTGATTCAAGATCTTTCTTATCCTATCCAAGACATGATTATTTCAGAAGAGAATTCTGCGATTTCATCGCTGATTTAGTCAATGATGGTAGATATCCACTTGATGAAGAAACATTAGGTAAGATTGTTGAAGATGTTTCTTATAACAACGCTTTAGAATATTTTAAAAGATAATCTAAACTAAATTTAAAAAAATATAACACGGACTGGTTTTATGGTCCGTGTTTTTTTAGGGTGTAATGTGCATATAATATATTCAAAGTGTGAAGAAAGTCCCAAGTAGTAATGTCGTTATAACTACATAGTGAAATATGTGAAGAAATGATATGAAACATTTATTGCTAAATCAATTAAAGAATCGCAATGTATTGTTGTTTATTTTTTATTCTGGTGGTATTTCATTATGTAAAAAATAAATTAATTCGTTAATATCTCCTTCATATAAGATGTAAATTTAAAGAAAAGTTCTAGACAAATAGAAAAGATTTTATTTTGAAAAATTCTTATTTTGATATTTGCACAACAATAAATTTAGGACTCCTATGACTGCATGCCTCAAATAAAGATTTTTAAAATTTATGCATAACTCGTCAAAAAGATTTTTAATATATGTGCAAAAATGGCAAAAAAGATTTTTAAAATTCGTGCATTTTTTATTTTGGATTTAAATTTTAAATTGTAGAACATATTTAGTTGTAGGTGGTATGCCACAAGCGGTAAATGAGCTTCTAAAATCAAATAATTTTTCAAGAGTAGATGAAGTAAAGTAAGATATATTAGATTTATATGAGAGTGATTTAAAGAAAATGGATGCTGATAATAAACTTTTGACTTCATTGATATTCAATACTGTTCCATCTGAATTATCTTCACGTAGCAGTTTATTTAAAATTACTACCTTAGGGAAAAATGCAAGAATCTCAAGAACATTCTCTTCGTTTCAGGCTATAGATGATTTTAAAATTGTAAATATTGCATATAATGCTACTGATCCAACTATTGGATTGAATCGAACGAAAGATTATGGCAAACAAAAGATATTTTTAAATGATACAGGACTTTTGGTGACTCAAATTTTTAGAGATTCTCATAAAAAAATAGAAGATTCCATATATAAACAAATCATTTTCGATAAGATAGGTGTAAATTTAGGTACGGTACTTGAAAATTCAATTGCCCAAATGTTGACATCGAATGATCATGAATTATATTTCCATACATTTGATCATTATGAAATAGATTTTCTTCTGAGTGAAGGTAAAAAACTGATTCCAATAGAAGTGAAATCTTCTTCTTATTCAAATCATAAATCGATTGATAAATTTAATAAAAAATATTCATCAAGGATCAAAACTAATTATGTGATATATTCAAAGGATATAAAAAAATAGAAAATGTAACGTATATTCCTTTCTATATGACTATATTTTTATGAAGAGGCTGCTTCGAAATTAGCTTTTAAACACAGCTATTTCGCAGCCTTTTTGCTTACTTAGGAAATTTTAATTTGTATAACTAAGAAAAATGCAGTGTTCCATTTCTTCTTTCTAGCTTAGTAAAGATTATTTAATTTTATAGCTGCAAGAGTTACAAATGTTAAACACTATCATTTTATTTGTCAAAGCTTTTAAAGAAAGCAAAATAAAATATCAAATATACTATGTTCATGATTAATCGTGATTATATACCAAATTGGTTACTTAGATTAGAAGTTGAAGACTTAAACTTCGTCCGAAAATTTATTCTATCTTCAGGTTCTCTCAAGGAGATTGCAAAAGATTATGGGGTTTCTTACCCTACGATGAGACTAAGATTAGATAAATTGATTGAAAAAATCAAGGTTGATGAAGAAGAAAAAGATGATGATTTTATAAGAAAAATTAAGACATTAGTATTAGATGATAAACTTGAATTTGATATGGCTAAAGAAATAATTCAAGCTTATAGAAAGAAGGAGAGATAAATATTCACAAATGTTGGAGGTTATGTATTGATATTACCGTTAGGTATTTTAATGGTTGGTGTTTTATCTTGTTTCAAACAATATTGGATCGGACTTATTCCACTTGGATTATCTGCAATTTTATATTTATCTTTTCATTTTCTCACTGAACGAAATTTAGTCATGTTAGGTGATTTTTTCAGCGTTTGTGAAATTGGTGTTTTTGTTTATGGCATTTGCCGCCTAGTTTCTTATTTGATCAGAAATAGAAAGAAAGATAAGAAAAAATTTGAAGTGGACAAATCAAATGTACAGGACTTATGATTGATAAGAAGAAAAATAAAATTATCGGTTTAATTGTTGCTACTTTAACTATTGGTATTTTTTTGCTTCTTCAATCATCTATTTCACTGATTCTGTTAATAAAGTAAAATTCAAGAAAATGGAAATCGATATGTCCAATAGAAAACAAGGTAAATTCTTTTGATTAGATGAAGAAATTCAACAAGGACTTGGATCAAGTTCATCCTGTGCATTCTATGATTTTAGTTTGACATTTAGCAAAGATCATTATTTGAGATACGGATATATAAATTTTTAGTGACATTATATGACAAGCAATTTATCTATCAATTCAATAAAAAAGAAAATCAAGATAAAGCAAAGGTATCTGTATATTCAATAAACAAAGAAGAGTATTTTACTAATTTCACTGTTAATTCTAATGAAAAGGTCTTTGGAATTCTTTCTAAAACAATGGAAGGCCATGAATGCGACTATAACTATTTAGGAATTAATGTGAATAGGTATACTATTGATGTGAATTCTCTCATATATGAGAATGATAATATAGTTAAAGTTATAGAACCAATCCAAAGTTCTAAATATATGTGTATTGAATGTTTTCCACAAGAAACTGATATTGTTTATAATAAAACCAAATATTATTATTTTAAATAAAAAGTAAATGATTTTGTATTGAATAATATTTAAAACCAATTTATGAAGTTTGTTAAAAGTTTATAATATTGATTTTCTTAATTCTAAAACTGAATTTATATATTTATCATCTAATTTATCGCCTTTTTTGTTATATGTCCAAGATACTCTAGATTCTTTTAATGGATATTCTAAAAATCTAGCAGTTCTTATTCTATTTACATTTGACCAGTCATGGAATCCATCTGGATGAATATGTGATTCATAATTGCAATATGCAAAGACTGCTTTTGCAAAGTCTCTCCAGGGACGTGCTAAATACACAGTGTTATCTTCTACTTCTACTTCTTTTTTGAAATTGCATTCATAGAATAGATATCCGAAATCATCTTTTAATGAATTAGCACTTGCTACTACATATGATTCATTTCTTTTATCAGCTACGGTTATGAGATTACAATTATCAAAAACTGCTTTTCCTGCTCCAAAAATAAAGTCTACGCTTCCATAGATATTACAATTAGAAAAATAATTAGTAGTGTTTCCTTCAAAATATCTTTCATCATCAGGTAAGAAATCTAGATATCTAGTTGATAGGTCATCAGGGAGAGGACCTACAAAGAGAGTGTCTTGAGTTGATTTGAATGTACAATTTATAAATATATTATCATCTCCGTATATTCCAATAGCTACTTCTTGTCCTTTTATTTCTGGTGAAAAAGATATATTTCTAATATCTAAATTTTCAAAGACATTATGGGATCCAGTTATTTTTATAGCGGCTGTTTTCCAGGTGGTTAAATCATTATTATTTTCGTCTTTCATATTCGCATATAAAGTTGAATCTAGTTCATGATCGTGGGAGATGATATGAAAATATGAAAATGTGAATTTGTAATTTCCAATTTCTTTATCATTTCCATCTATATGAATTGTATATGGGGCTTTAGGATCTTTATTTCTTAATGATTTACATAAATTTATCAGTTCTTCGTATGAACTAACATGAAATTCTTTGGAATTTTTAAACAAATTTGTATTTATCATAATAATCTCCTTTTTAGAATTGATATTCTTGTATTATTATAGAAAGGAGAGAGGAAATCACAAACATGGAATTAAAAAATTGTGTCGGAGTTAGAGCTCATGATTTAGCAGATAAAAAAACACCGGAAGAATTATCAAAAATCATTAAAGAAAATGGGTTTAAAAACATTCAATTAGTATTCAAAAAAGCTTTTGATAATCCTTCTTATGATGAAACTTATGTTGAAAGAGTTAAATCAGAATTAAATAAGAATGATATCTCAATAACTATGTTAGGTGCTTATTTTAATCCTGTGCATTCAAAAAGAGATATCGTAGAAGCTGGCATTACCAATTTTAAAGAAAATCTTAGAATATCACATGAATTTGATAATCTTCCTTATGTTGGAAGTGAAACAGGCTCATATAATGATTCTCCATGGATTTATGTCCCTAAGAATCAAACAGAAGAAGGATATCAACAGACAAAGAAGGTCTTTGAAGATTTAAAAGATTATGCAGATTCTATCTCGTCTAAGATTGCTATTGAATCTGCCTGGGGACATGTCATTTATTGCTATCAACAACAGGCAAGACTCATTCAAGAATTGAATTCCGATAATGTCTTTGCTACGGTTGATTTATATAATCTTCTTTACGAAGGAAATTTTGATAAGAGAAATGAAATCTTTGAAGGTGCTTTAAAGACCTTAGGTAATAAAGTTAAAATCATTCATATCAAAGATGCTGATATGATAGACGGAAAACTTATACAATTAGCTCCGGGTGAGGGTAAATTTGATTATAAATTCATGATTGAATGTGTGAATAAATATTCAAGTGATGCAACTTTGATATTTGAAGGAGTTAAAAAGGATAAGATAGAGCTCGCTAAGAAGACAATATTAGAAGCTTTGAAATGATTTGATAATCGGTGGTTGAACTTAGGTTCTTCCACTTTTTAATATTCATAAGTTAAAGTAAAGACTATAGGCTATTTTTATTCATATAATCCCTTTTTTATGATAAAAAATTGATAGCTTTTTCAAAACTTGTATACAAGTTAAATGTGTGTCAAGAATAAAATAAAAAATATTTTTCTTAAAAACATCAATGTTTATCGGAGTTTTTAAAATTCTTGTATACAAGTTGATATTTTTTCTATAAAGTGTGATATAATCTTTGTAAGCGATTACAGGTGTAATGGCTTTTGAGGAATATATGAGTAAACAAAAATTCAAAGTAATTGATCTTTTGTTTCTGAGTGGATTAGCGATAATTACCGAGGTTGCATTTACTATCGCCTTTAATATCGCAAGTGTAAAAAGTGGAAATTATACCTTTGGTCAAATTCTAACTATATCATTTGCTCCTCTTATTGGAATGATAGCTATCTACCGTTGGAACCAATACGGACTTATCGTTGCTCCTATTGGAGGTATTGCATCACTTATAACAAGGGTGCTTCTAAAACAACAATTGACTATTCAGCTATGGCTTTATTATAGCCTTGCTTATCTTGCACTTGCTGTTTGTTACTTGTTCATCAGAAAAAAAGACAAATCAAAATTCAGAAAAGATAAGGGAATGATGATTCTTTATTACTTCATCGGATATTTATCTCTTGAAGTTATCAGAATGATTGTTCTTATCGGTAGTGAAAATTATCTCAAATTATCGATGAATTTCTTAATGTACGACCTTATCAATATCTTTATTTCCTTTGTCATTTATCTAGTGACATTAAGACAAGATGGATTGGTCGTAGATATGAATCAATATTTGATTGAGATGCAAGACATTCAAAAGCGAATCGAAAAAGAATCGGTTTGTATGGAAGAACTTGCTGAAGGAAATCAAATAAATGAAGCTGCACTTCTAGATGGAGGAACGCTATCAACAGAAGATTTAAAGAAGATGGAAGATGATAGGCGAAGAATTGAAGGCCTGCATTCTTCTTTCGATGATGAAAATAATGCAATAAATGCTTACAAAAAGAAAAGGGAGGCATTAAAACATGGGAAAAAGTAGAGCATTACCAAAAGCGACTGAAGAAGAAATTCAGTCGATGGAAAGAGGGTACTGGAAGAGAAAAGTACATGAAATCTTAGTCGATTGGAGATTGTATGTCTTGTTCTTCCCACTATTCTTCTTCCTTGTCGCTTGGAAATATTTTCCAATCGCATCCATGATCGTTTCGTTTAAGGATTTAGTAGTTGATGAATCATTCGGTGGTGGTACCTTCACATCTAACTTTGTCGGTTTCCACTCCTTCTTATACTTATTCGGATTATCAGATTTCTGGCAAGCATTTAGAAACACATTCTTAGTTTCTTTCTATGGTTTATGTTTCGGCTTCCCATTCCCGATTATCTTAGCTCTGTTCTTCTCTGAAATCAGATTGAAATGGTATAGAGCTATCGTTCAAGTATTCACTTATCTTCCAAAGTTCATCTCTTTGGTCGTTATGACAACTCTCATCGGCTTACTTCTTCAAAATTCATCAGCGAATTCTGCAGGTGGTCCGATTTCAAGAATATTTGAAGCTATGGGTGCTAAAGATATCTTACATTCTCCAAAAGCCTTCCGTTCTATCTTCACAGTCTCTGGTATTTGGACAGATGCAGGTTATGGTTCTATTGTCTACTTTGCAGCTATCTTAGGTATTTCACCGACAAATTATGAAGCGGCGAGAATTGATGGTGCTAATAAGATGCAACAGATTAGATATGTAACCTTCCCAGGTATGGCACCAACACTTGTCATTATGTTGATCTTAAAGATGGGACAACTTCTCACTGTCGGTTATGAAAAGATTTACTTGTTACAAGTTCAAGCAAGTGGTCAAACATATCAAACATCACAAACGGTTTCAACTTATGTCATCAATATTATTATGAAAGCATCTGGTCAGAACCAAGGTATTGGTGCTGCTGCTGATATGTTCAACTCACTCTTATCTATGTTATTAGTTATCGGTTCTAATAAGATTTCGAAGAAAGTTTCTTCGACATCATTATTCTAGGAGGATTTATATGTCAAACGAATCATCTGTCAGAATCCTCAAAAAGGCACCAAAAGGAAAAACTGGTGGTGCTAAATTAGATACTTCTGAAATCATCTTCAAAGTTATCTCATATTTATTCATTACAATCTTTGCTCTTCTTTGCTTATATCCATTGGTCTTCGCCTTATCTGGTGCAGTCTCAAGTGGTACAGCAGTTATGAATGGTCAAGTTGTTCTCTTCCCTGTTGGCTTCCAATTAAAAGCAATTGAACAAGTCATCAAGAGCAAGTCATTCTGGAATTCCTATTGCAATACATTATTTGTCACTTTATACGGAACTATTTATTGTATGGGACTTTCAATCTTTGGCGCTTATGCTCTCAGTAAGAAGAGATTATACGGACATAAGTTATTCAACTTCCTTCTCATCTTCACAATGTGGTTCTCAGCTGGTGTTATCCCAATGCATTTGAATTATCAAGCTACTGGACAAATTCTTCAAGATGTCTTCCATATTCAAGATCAAAAATGGTTGATTGTTCTTGCGATGGGTATGTCAGCCTTCAATATCATTCTTTTAAGAAATGCATTTGAAAGCGTCCCTAAAGAAATTGAAGAAGCAGCAACAGTTGATGGAGCTAACGACTTCCAGATTATGTCAAAGATTTATGTTCCGATGTCTAAAGCTACCGTAGCTACCGTTGGCTTATTCTACGGTATCTCTAGATGGAATGGTTACTTCTGGGCTGCTCAAGAAGTCTCTAGTAGTGTTGATTTTCCACTTCAAGTTCAAATTCAAACAACAATTAAGTTGATGGAAGATCAAATCAGTGAAATAGGTGCAGATGCTGTTATCGCAAATGGTTATGCGACTCAATCATTCATTTATGCAATGGTCATCTTCGCAATTGTACCGATTTTAGTCATTTATCCGTTTATTCAAAAGTACTTCGCTGCTGGTGTTAATCTAGGTGGTGTTAAGGAATAGTTGTTAGTGTCGGGATGTACAAAATGGATTTGGAAATCTATAGGAGGTATTAGAATGAAATCCACAAAAGGTTTGTTAAGTTTGTTAGTCATCGCTTCTGTTGCTGGTCTTGCAGGTTGCTCAAATGATAAAGGCAAGACATCAACAAGTACAAAAGGTAGTGAAGATGCTAAGAAGAGTGAAACTTCTAAGCCAACTTCTACTTCAACTGATGATGACGATGATGAAGATGGTGTCGATTTAGTAATGTCTGTTTATTATGATAATGCGGCTCGTAAGATGAAGTTTGTCAATACAACTACATATAGCCTTCCATATACTTCACCAGATGGAACTGTATATCAAGAAGGTGATTTTAAGCCGGTTTGGAAGCAAATTCAAAACGATCTTAATATCAATATCACTGATGCTTCTCCAGAACAAGATACTTCTATCAAAGATTACTTCGCTAAGACTTTAACTGTTCAAGGTTTCAAAGTTAATAATCAATTAGTCAACATCGCTCAAGGTAACTCTGATCAAATCATCGAAGAAGGTACAAGTAAGAATGACATTCTTGATTTGAAAAATTATCTTGATAAGATGCCAAACTTCAAGAAGTTCTTGAATGACAATCCAGCTGTTAAGAAGATTATCTCTTCTGCTGAGGGAAAGTTATTCTATGCTCCATACTTCGATGGTTATGATGATCTTGAACGTATGCTTATGGTTCGTCAAGATTGGGTCGAAAAACTCCTTGATGGTGATACTCTTCCAACTGAAACAGGTGTCACTCTTTCTAAAAATTATACACCATTCTATACCACTGATATCAATTCAACAGTTACTGTTTTAACTGCAGATGAAACTGGTACAGAAACAATCACAAAGAAAGTTACAGCTAGTAAGAATATCATCAAACAAATGAATGATGCTACTACCTTAAATGGTGCTACTGCTGTCAAGTTACTTCGTGATTATATCGATGCTACTTATGTCAAAGCTGATGGAACTAAGATTTATGGAAATAAGAGAAGTAAACTCTTCTGCGGTGGCCAGGCTGTCTATGATGTCGATGAATTGATTGCATTATTCAGATGCGTTAAAGGATGCCCACAATTCTTAACTGGAAGTGCTGACACCAATATGGTCGCTTTATTCCCAAGAGCTCAATCTAGTGATCGTACAACTGATTTATATCGTTTCTTACAATTCTTCGGAATTCGTGGTACTGAATCTAGAAATCAATGGATGTATGTTGATAACAGTGGCAAACTTGTTGATGTTCGTGGAACCACTCAATTCAGAGATGGTCTTAAGAAATTACATGAAATGTATCAAGATGGACTTATCTTAGAGGATTTCACAACTGGTAAAGTTGCTAATTCAACTGATTTCCGTGGTAAATTATATGATGGCGATTACACCAATACCAAGGCTGCTGGTTTTGCCACTTATGACTATAATCAAACCACAACTGTCTACAATGATTCTTGCAAAGATACAAATGCTGTCATCGCTTCTGTCCTTCCAGCTGTTGCTGATTTCGATGACGGAACAACTGGTAACTTCATCCATTACACTGAATCTTGGAGAAGTGTTAAACCACAAGGATGGTTTATCACTGCTGATACTGCAAAAGATGAAAAGAAACTCAATAAGTGCTTAGAACTCTTTGATTATCTCTATTCTGAAAAAGGCAATAGATTGATGTCTTATGGACCAGATGAATATCTTGCAAAAGATGCAAATAATAATATTGAATATATCAATTACCAAGATAAGCAAGTTCCAAAATTAAGTGATACAACTAAAAAACAAATGAAGGATAAGACTGGTGGTAACTATACTAACTTCTATCGTTATTATTTAGGTGCTACCTTCCCAGTTGGTTATGTCAAAGAACAAGGTATGGAATATCAAACTGTTTCAACAAAAGCAATTCCATCTCTTGATACACTTAATAACGCAATTGTTAAAGGTGTTTTACAACATGTCAATCACCAGACTGATAATGCTTCTCATATGCAAGACATCGTTCCAACAACTCTTCCATTCAATAAATCTGAAAATTCAGCCCTTTCTTCTGAGTTCACAAATTTGAACAAAGTTTTCACTTCAAATAAGAAAGAAGTTATGGTAATCTCTGATATTGTCATCGATGGTTTCGGAACAAAAGGTGATTATGATTTGTCTTATAATAATTATTGCGATACTGTCAATACTACATTAAAACTTACTCAATTCACCACCTATTATAACGACGCCTATACTAGATATTTAGCTCTTTAATTGAAGAATAAAGTCAGAAGCGGCAAATAGCCGCTTCTGATAATTTATAAAAATCCACGGAGGATATATATGAAAAAAATAGCTTCATTATTACAAAAAATAAGCGGAACAATCGGCATTATTGTTTATGCTCTTATGGCAGTTTATGCTTTAGGAATGGCTACTCCTGCAGCCGTTTGTAGATATTATCAAGAAACTGAATCGTTTTATACGCCTATAATGCCGTATAACAATATGATTTTGATTCTATCTATCATCGGATTGTTGATTGTTGCTTTCTATTTTGTTTTAAGAAATCATCTCCGTGAAATTTATTATGTATCTAATTTTGTTTGGGATGGCACCTACATCGCTTTCACTGTTGTCTCTGCAATTTATACGATTATCGGCGTGTCTTTCTATCAAGGAAAATACATGGAATTACCATTTGATGCCATGAATGAATACTGGTCAACTCGTTCGAGTTATACAATCAATCCAAATACTCCAGTATTTATTTTAGGATACTTGCTCGCTGTTGTCCTTCTTGTTTCCATCATTCCTGTTGCATATGTAACTTTCACAAAAGTTCTTTCTAGATTGAATTATGAAAGAAATAAGAAGAATGGTGTTCCAAATCCTGTTTCATATAATGCAAAGGAGGTCAAATAATGAACTTCTTAGATAAAATTAAAAGCTACTTCCTTCCAAAAGGAATTCAGCTTGAAATGCTTAGGTATAGACCAAACAAAATCAGTTACATGTTCGGTTTATTAGCTGCTGTATTTTTAGCTTTAGGATTCTGCTGCTTCTATTCTGGAACTGAAATTGTTGCCAATGTCAACAAAGAATTTAACTTATTAGGCTTGAAAAATGCTGGTGTTTGTGAAGGTATTGATATCGTCATCAATATTCTTTCAATGTTATTCTTATTCTTAGCTGCAATTCGTATGGAATTCTATTCTAAATCATTAGGTATCGCTTCTATTTGTATGGGAGCATTTGCTATTCTTCGTGTCTTCCTTCTTCCTCTCTCACTTCTCAATCAAGGAAGTATGAATTCAATCATCTTCACCTTAGTTCTCATCTTCTATGTGATTTCTGGAGCTTGTTCTATCATTGCAGGATTCTTGAGTATTTACAGAGGTGCAGCCTTAAGAAGATATCTTGAAACTGTCAAACCTATCGAAAATGAAAAGGTAGTTAAATAATATGGCAACACTTAAACTTGAACACATAAAGAAAGTCTATGATGGCGGTGTTATCGCTGTCCATGACTTCAATATCGATATTAAAGATGGAGAATTCATCGTTCTTGTCGGTCCTTCTGGTTGTGGTAAATCAACTACTTTGAGAATGGTAGCTGGCTTAGAAGAAATCTCTGATGGACACTTATTCATCGATGATAAAGAAGTTACTCATACTGCTCCAAAAGATCGTGATATCGCAATGGTTTTCCAAAATTACGCTCTTTATGCAAATATGACAATCTATGAAAATATGGCATTTTCATTGACATTGAGAAAAGAAAATCCTGAAGAAATTCATAGAAAGGTCATGAGAGCAGCTGATATTTTAGGACTTAAAGATCAACTCAATAAGAAACCAAGAGAATTATCAGGTGGTCAAAGACAGCGTGTCGCTATGGGTAGAGCTATCGTCAGAGAACCAAAGGTTTTCTTATTCGATGAACCACTCTCTAACCTTGATGCCAAACTTAGAAACTCTATGAGAAGAGAAATCAAACTCTTACATCATAGACTTGGAACAACTATGATCTATGTTACGCATGACCAAACAGAAGCTTTGACACTTGCTGATAGAATCGTCGTTATGTCCATGGGTAAAGTTCAACAAATCGGAACTCCGTATGAAGTCTATCATAAACCAGCCAATGCCTTTGTCGGATACTTCATCGGAAATCCAAGTATGAATTTCTATGATGGTGTTATCAAAGATGGCAAATTTGTCTCAGATAAGAATTTTGTTTACAACCTTTCTGATCAACAAAAATATGATTTAGCAACTTATGAAGGAAAAGAAGTGCTTCTTGCTACTAGACCAGAAAATATCAAACTTGAAGGTGATTTGAAGTTCACTATCGATCTTGTTGAACATCTTGGTCAATACTCACTTGTTCACGGTGATTTAGAAGGTCATAGAAGTATCATCAAAGTTCCTGGATGGCTCAGAAAGAATCACAATGATATTAT
This sequence comes from uncultured Prevotellaceae bacterium, assembly GCA_963653505.1. Classification (GTDB taxonomy): domain Bacteria; phylum Bacillota_I; class Bacilli_A; order RFN20; family CAG-288; genus Enterosoma. The sequence continues at coordinate 9,366 of CAVJWL010000013.1, read as the reverse complement.
CAATGTAAGTTTTAAAGAAGATAAGATGTGCTTCTTCGATAAAGAAGATGGTAAAAAGATTGGAGGTAGTGATAATGCCTGATAAAAAAGATGAAAAAGAAATCGATCGTTCTGGCATTCAATTCACATCTGATGCGAATACTTCGATTGATTCATCTGCTTTAGGTGCTGTTGAAGAAGGATCTGATGAAGCTAGTTTAGTTGAAGCTTTACAACAAAACGCATTTGTTTTAGCTCTCACTCGTTTCTTCATCAAAATCAAAAATCATGTTTCAATCATTCCGATGGTTATGACTATTGTTTGTACAATTATCATCACTTGTACAATTCATACTCACTTAGTAGCTATCAATGCTTTAGGTCGTAATGATTTGAATTCAATTTTATTCTTCTGTAATAATGTTTTATCAATCGTTTCTTGTCTTCTTTATATTAATGTCAACAATAAAAAGACAGAAACTAAGAAGAAAATTATTTTTACAGTATTATTCTTTATAGTAGTTGGACTCGAGTTATTCATCAATTTCAGATACATGAGAGATATCAAAATCGAACTTTCTTTAGTCAATGGTAAAAATAAAGTTACTGATGATGGAAGTATCACTAAATCCTACGCTTATACTAATCTTCACAATATCTTCTTATTCATCGATATTGCTCTTGTCATCTTGGCTCCGATTGTTCAACCATTTGCTAAGAAGATTCAAATTCATAAGAGAAAGAAAACTAACTGATGGAAAATTTTGATCCTAAAAATGAAAAAGAACAAAAGACAAATGAAGAATTGATGAACGATTCAAATTCCGAAAAAGAAGATGATGGTATTGTCGATAAAAAGACGTTGAAACAATATAAAGTTCATTGGTATAACAAGATTCCTTATCCTGTCAAATCACTCTTTATTAAATATTGGTTCTTCGGCTTGATTTATTTCTTGTTCATGAACGGTTTAGGATCTTTAGAAATATTCAGATCAGAAACTAATTTTTCCTCGATGACATTCGTATTGATCATTATCACAGGTCTTGCTATCGGTGTCTTTAATGATCTGCTTGTTTATAACATTTTGGATGTCATCGAAGATTTTCCTGGACAAAAAGATGATTATGTCATCTTCAAGTCTAGGAAAATATATTCGTTATTCATCAATATTGTTTACGGCGTTGCTGTTGGATTCCTCGGTATTTTTATCTCAGGAAAATTCTCTGAACTCATCGATCCTACTTATTCAACTTTCTGGTTTAGAGAACCATTTACAGCTGGCCTTATGCTATTTGTAGTTGATGGAATATTCATATTAATCAAAGATTTAATAAAACATTTCGTGTTTAAGAAATAAAGGAAAGGAGTACAAGATGAAATTTAACGCATTATTTATAACTTGTTGTAGTGCAACTTTCGAACTTGAAAATGAAGAGATTTACAAAGTCAAAGATAATTTTCAGGTCTACTTGAACGATTCCTTTATTCTCGAGACAAATCGAAATGTTTTTACTATTTATAATTTAAATCCAGATACCGATTACAATTTAAGAATCGGTGATGATGTTTTAAGTTTTAAAACAAAAGATGTTTCTTATATTCTCCACATGTCAGATTTCAAAAGAACTCAAAATGAAAAAGACGATAACTTAAGATGTCAAATGGCAATCAACATGACACCTAAGAATGGTCTTTTAATTTTTGATTCAGGAGATTATCATATCACTTGCTTATTTTTGAAAAGCGATATCACAATTGAAATCAAAAAAGATGCTAGATTATTAGGCAATACTGATGTCGAAGCCTATCCTTTAGGACCAGGAGAAATCAAACCATATCACAAAGATGATAAACCTTTAGAACTTTTATCTTGGGAAGGAAACCCGTTTATTGGAAAGCCTTCTCTTATTTCAGGTTTTGAAGTTAAAAATGTAAATATTGTCGGTGAAGGAATGGTTGATGGACAAGCTCAAAAATCTAGATTTTGGGAAGATGTTAAACACCTCACCTGGGCAAGACCTAGACTTGTTTATTTGATGAGATGTGAGAATATCAATTTTGTTGGTATCAAGTTCTTCAATACTGCTTGTTGGACTTTGCATCCGCATTTCAGTTCTAACTTAGGATTTTATGATATTGAAATTACCAATCCAAAAGATAGTCCAAATACTGATGGTATGGATCCAGAAGCTTGTGAACATGTCAAAATCATCGGTGTCAGGTTCTCTGTTGGTGATGATTGTATCGCTTTAAAAAGTGGAAAGATCTATATCGGTTCTACCTTTAAAAAACCATGCAATGATGTAATCATCAGAAATTGCTTTATGAATGAAGGACATGGTGCTATTGTTCTAGGTTCTGAAGCAGGAGCTGGACTTACTAATTTATTGATTGAAAGATGTTATTTTAAACATACAGATCGTGGACTTAGAATCAAGAGTAGAAGAGGCAGAGGTAAAGATTCAATTATCGATAATATTGTCTTCAAAGACATCTATATGGACAATGTCTTAACTCCTTTGACCATCAATATGTTCTACTTCTGTGATCCGGATGGAAAAGATGATTATGTCCAAAATAGAAATCCCCAAATTGTTGATGAAAGAACACCATATCTTGGAAATTTCCGTTTTGAAAGAATGCATGTCGTAGATTCTGAATATGCCTTTGGTTATTTCTTAGGACTTCCTGAAAGAAAGATAAATTCTATCGAAATCATCGATTCGGAATTCACGACAAAACAAGATGCATCAAAAGGGAAGCCAGTCATGGCATCCTATATCGATGATGTATCAAAATTAGGTTTTGTCTTTGAAAATGTTGAAAATGTCTACTTGAAGAATGTTAAGACAAGCGGTTATGAAGGAAAGGAAATTGTTCAAAATGGAGTTGCTAAGATCACCAAAATCGATGTTTAATGATGGCGTTGTTCTTCTTCAGATGTATTCAGAGGATACAAGTAAATTAGAAAAATCTCTCAAGAGATTGTTTGATACTAATTTTTCAATCAAACACTTACGCGATGATTTATATATTTTAAAGTTAAAAGATGCCGTTAAAAATGTTACAATCTTCCGTGCATCATTTCCTGCAATTATCAACGAAGAGGTGGGACTTAAAAAAGCGCTATTGATTCCTTGTGAGAATCAAATCTTATACACATTTATAAATAAGGTTGAAGATGGACGTTATTATGAATTCTTTAGACTAGCTAGAGAAAATCCAGCTATCTATGATGAGACTATGTATCTCATCTTAGGAGTTAAAAAATCTCTCTTGTACACTTTGAAGGTCTACATTGAAAATAATTGTTCATCAAGAAATGCTCAAATCGATCTATTCTTACACTACAATACCGTTGATTATCGTATTAAAAGATGCGCTGAAGTCTTAGGTATGAATTTCGATTTATTCCCTACCCGCGCTTATTTATATGAGATGTTAGATAAGATTGATTTCGATGAAAATGATAAAGATTAAAGAGGTTAAATAAATGAAAAAGTTTGAAGTTATTTCTAAATTAGCTGATAATGGTGTTGTCGCTGTCATCAGAGCTGAATCTGTTGAGAAAGCTGTTCTACTTGGAAAAGCAATCAGTGAAGGAGGAATCAGAGGCTTAGAGATAACCTTTACCGTTCCTCATGCTGATGAAGTCATCGAACAACTCATCAAAGATAAAGTCGATGCTCTTGTCGGTGCTGGTACTGTCTTAGATGCTACTACTTGTAGATATGCAATCATCAAAGGTGCTCAATTCATTGTCTCTCCTGCTTTTGATAAAGAAGTCTGTGAAATCTGCAATTTATATCAAGTACCGTATTTTGCTGGTTGTATGACTCCAACTGAAATCATCACTGCTATGAAAGCTGGTGTTGATGTCATCAAAGTCTTCCCTGGTGATGTTGTCTCTCCAAAATATTTCAAAGATATCCATGGACCACTTCCACAAGCTAATTTATTACCTTCTGGTGGTGTTTCTTTAGATAATATCAAAGATTGGATCAAGAATGGTGCTGTTGCAGTTTCTGCTGGTTCATCCCTCACTGCTCCTGCAAAAACAGGCGATTATGAAGGTGTCAGACAAGAAGCTAAGAAGTTTGTCGATGAAGTAAAAAAAGTTAGAGAGAATTTAAAATAAACAAAGTTAAGGAGATGGAGTATGACAAAAGATAACTCTATTATTTATTCTAAAATTGAAAACTCCATCATCACGATGAAGCTGTTGCCTGGTCAAAAATTAGGTGAGATTGAAATGGCAACTAAATACAAAGTTTCAAGAACACCAATTCGAGATGTATTTAAAAGATTGGAAGATAACAAACTGCTTGAAATCCGCTCTCAATCCGGGACATTTGTCACTAAGATTGATATGGGTAATATCTCAGATTTGATTTATGTTAGAAATTGTGTTGAGCACAATGTTCTTTCATCAATTGCTGGTAGATTATCAAAAGATGACATTCTCTATTTGAAAGATAACTTAGCTCTTCAAAGAGAGTTAAAAGAGAAGAAAAAGAATTCATCTGATGATTCATTTGCAACGGCCTTATTCAATCTTGACAATCAATTTCATGAATACATTTATTCAATAGCTTCAAAACAAGGTGTATTAAAACTATTAAATTCTAATCAACCGAATTTCCAACGCTATCGTTTCATGACATTCTTAAGAGAAGAAAAGCAACTTAAATCTCTCTATGGCATTCATGAGAAGATGTTAGATTGTTTGATTGATAATGATGTTTCTTCTTTGACTGATATCGTATATGAGCATAATTATGCAGGTCTTCACGGTATCGATAAAGTCATTTTGAAACATCCAGAATATTTTGAAAATCTCGATTACAAAATTTAAATATATTGGAGGATAGAATTATGATTTTAAAAACAAGAGATTATTCTTCGATGGAAGATTATAAGCATTATGATACTGAAAGACTCAGAAGAGAATATGTCGTTGAAGATATCTTCGCAGTTGATGATATCAGTTTAACCTATTCCTATATCGACCGTATCATCTTCGGTGGTACTATTCCAGTCAATAAGAGTGTTGTTTTAGCTAGTGCACCTGAACTCAGAGCTGAACATTTCTTAGATAGAAGAGAAATGGGTGTCATCAATATCGGTGGTGAAGGTTCTATCCTTGTTGATGGTACTGAATATGTTTTAAAGCATTGGGAAGCTTTATATATCGGAAGAGGTGTCAAAGAAGTTATCTTCTCCTCCAAAGATAAAAATGATCCTGCTAATTTCTACATCGCTTCTTGTCCTGCTCATAAAGAATATCCGACTACTTTGATTCCATTTGAAAAAGCTGATCATAGACATGCTGGTGATAAAGCTCATTGCAACGAGAGAACATTGAATCGTTATATCATCCCTGAAAATGTAGAAACTTGTCAATTATCGATGGGATTGACTCATCTTGAAGAAGGTTCTATCTGGAATACAATGCCATGTCATACTCATGCAAGACGTATGGAAGTATATTTATATTTCGATATAGATAAGAATCAAACAGTCTTCCACTTCATGGGACCTGAAAATGAAACAAGACACGTTGTCATGCATGATAGACAAGCAGTTATCTCACCATCCTGGAGTATTCATTCTGGCGCTGGAACTAAGAATTACACCTTCATTTGGGCAATGTGCGGTGAAAACCAAGACTTCGATGATATGGATAATATCAATATCGAAGACTTAAAATAAGTATATAAAAAATAGGTCGCTTAAATGCGACCTTTTAAAGTTAAAAAATATAATAAAAAAACCCAGGTAGACAAGAATCTATCTGGGAAGAGCAAAAGGAATTTTATGTTAGAATTTATTATCAATTTCAATGTCTCTTGGAGGGGTATTTCCTTAAGACGATAATATTTTCTTATAATTCGGTTTGAATTGCAAGAACTTTTTTTGTGAAAAGGCTTACAAAATAGCTGTTTTCGTATCTTGTCGTTTTTATCGCTTAAACTGACATATTTTGCTAAAAAATATTGATATTTCTTAGATTTAACGGCAATATGTAATATAATTGTTTTTGTCTCGGAGGTCAATATGGAAGAAAGAATTATCGTCGATACCAAACGTTTCTTTGCAAGAAATGATTTAGATAAAAAGTTGAAAGAATTGATAAATAAAGCCGTAGAGGGCGATGGAGATAGTCAATTCTCACTTGCTAATCAAATCTTAGAAATAGTCAATAACACTCAGTCAAAACTATATTTATTATGGATGGAAGAAGCATGCAATAATAATTGTGTTATGGCTCAATACCTTCTTGCTGAAGATAAGAATACTCTTGATAGAAATAAATATTATGAGATGTTAGTTAACAATGAGAAAACACCGATTCAAGTATATGACTACTCACTTAGAAAATTAGCTTTTGATAAATATCAAAAAGATGACTATAGCTGTATTTCTATGTATGAAGAATTGATTCAAGATATTCCAAATGATAAGGATTCATATTATAAGTTAGCTGATTTATACCTCAAAACTGGAGATAAAGAAAAAGCTAAAAAGATGTTTTCTAAATACAAGAAGTTCAATAAGATGACCTTGAATTATTGTTATTCAGATCCTCTAGATTTAAAAGCAAAATTGAAATAAAAAATACCGATGCTAATTGTTTGGCATCGGTATTTTCATTACTATTTAGAATGGAAGTGGAGGTGGAACAGGGATTGAAGAAGCTTCAAAATCAGTGGTTATTTCTCCGGTTTCTTCGTTGAGCATCAAATAATAGGTACCGTTAAAATCAGAGAATGTGAGTGCTAATTTATCGTTGTGTCTAGCGATATAATAAGTTGAGACAGTGCTACCTGCTGTGGTTATTGAATATCCGATAGTAGTGCTTTTGCTGATGACTACTTCAGAACCATTGATCGTATAGGTCCCGACAAATTTATCAAAGTCAGTGAAGCTCAATTTTCTTGATAATTTAACACATGATGTTTCACTATCAAGGGTGACATTATCGCTTCCATTGTAATAGGTGATAGTGTAATCATCACTGTAGAAAATAGCTTTATCATCACTGTATTCATAACTTGAAATAGATAGCTTAGTTCCGTTTAGATATACGCTATCATCTTGGATAAAGAGAGTGTTTGTATTATCGCTACTTATATATGTTCCCCAGGTGTTTACAAGGCAGCTATTATAATATTTTAAGGTTGCAATTTCGACATAGTTACCATAGAAGCTGATAGAGATATTTACTTTTCCGTAATTGAAGACGATGATAGGAGTATTATTGGTGTCGGTATATATGAGATAATTTGTTTCGACATTTCTTTCTAAACCATCGTTTGTGGAATTGACAACATCTAATAACAATTTTCCATCTTCAGTGAATTTGATATTTTCGATTCCGTATTTACCATAGGCTTGATAGGTGCCTTTGATACCTTCAAAAACTGATTTCTTAACATAAGAAGTTGTTGAATTGATAAATGTTCCGTAGAGATTGTTTTGATAATGACCGTCTTCTTCATCAGTTAAAATACCGAAGTTATATAAACCAGAACTTTCGACAAAATATGGAGCAAATGAATACGGATAACTGACGCCATCTTTGATAAGTAGGGATGGGGTTAAAACAAAACTATTATTGTAATTTAAAGAATATTCACCATAGACCTTATTTAAAACTGTTTGACTATAAAGGGTGTAGGTAGCTTCATCAGTTATGAGTTCATAATACCCGATATCTTCTTGAATCAATTCTAAAGAATAATCTTTTTCTTTATATTTGAAACTGATAGATGGATATTTATCGCCGTGCCAATATTTGAATTTGACATTATCTTTTTCTCCTGTGAATTCATATTTCATATCGCTTGTGATTGTGAAAGAGAAAGATGTAGATTTATCATGGGATACAAAAGTATCAGTATACAAATCTTTAAATTTGGATTCATAGATCGGATAAGAAATAACACCATTAGTATCTAAGCGAATTGAGGAACCCGTATTGTCTGGTGAAATGATATAGGTGATACCATCTTTAACTATTTGAATAGATTTTCTATTGTTAGAAGTGACATATTTATAACTTATTTCAGCATCATTTAAATAGACTTTAGGATCTGTTATTTCATATGATTCATCATATTGTTCTTCGATTTTGAAGGTATTAGTGCCATCGGTGAATACACCATATAAATCATCTATATCATTAACTGGATAGACTTTTTCACTATTACCATCATTTACAACGATATATCTTTCCCCGAATGAGAAGATGTAGTTTTTATCTCCAAATACTGCTTTGACTTTTAATCCTTCATCATCGACAACCTTGGTATATGTCCCACTCAAAGTTCCAAATGTTATCGTGTTATCTTCAACGTTGACATTTAATGTTACTTTATTTTCTCCATCGAAAAGATTTAAATTTTGAAGGACACCAATATCTGTCACATATTCAAAAAATTCATAATCGACTGAATATTCATTTGTTCCAGAGAAGACATAAATATCATTCTTTTCAGTGTTCTTATAGATGATATTTTTACCATATCCGTATTTATCTTGATCGAATTCTTGAATAGCTTTATAAATGGTGTCATTTACACAGACATAATAGGATTCTAAATACCAAGATTGTTCACTAGAAATAGAATAGGCACTTTTATGAGATGATGGGAAGACACCTCTTTCTAAATCAAAATCACCGCTGAAAGAGAAGTACATATTGTACTGATTAGAATCACCATAAGCGGAATAAGAACCGCTGAATTCTTTGATATCTGGCATATAGGTACCGATAGTAGTTACTGTACTATCATTTTCAACTTTTTCTAAATGCAAGAATCCATCATCAAAATTGATATAGGCTTGATAGTCAATTCCATTATTGTATTCGCTAGAGAACTCAATCTTTAAAGTATCATAAGTCTTAGTTTCTTCATCTTCATCGGTTTTAGAATATTCTAATTCGATAGTTTCAACTTTTGATGCATTTAATGATAATTCTATTTTTCCAGTCAAGGTAAGACTGCTATTTCCAATCGTTACTTTGGCATTTTTACCATAGTAATCACCTAATAAAAAGGAAAATTCCTTATCATCAATAGTAGGTGGTGTCACTGGTTCAACCGGACTTGTTTTGTCTGAATTTGTCTTCTTTGATTCGTTAGAATTGATTGATGTTGAATCTTTTGTTGAAGTTTTTGATGTACTATCATTAAAACAAGATGTTAAAGAAGCAAGAGCAATCAAACTTAACGCAATATAATGTTTCTTCATATAAATTTCTCCTTTACCTATGTTTAAGTATAATTTAATTTTTGATTTTTAGCAAATGAAATGAAAAAATCATATGGCAATCGCAAGAATATAAGCCCGTTTTACCCGTTTGAATGTTTTTTTGAT
>CAVJWL010000012.1:0-47551 GCA_963653505.1 uncultured Prevotellaceae bacterium | reverse complement strand
CAAAAAATCGACCTAATTCGATAATATTGTTAAAAATATCTATGCGTAATTGCTATTGTTTGAAAACATTATTTTCTAATCGTTTTAAATTGTGATAAAATGTAAGCGTTTCAAGCTTATTTGAGGATAAAGGAGATACTATGTACAGAGTAATTGTCACCGATGATGAAGAATCAATTAGAAATCGTATTTGTCTTATGCTAGATAAACTAGGAGATGATTTTGAAGTTATCGGAAAATATGAAAATGGCTTTGATGCTTTAGAATCTGGAATTCCTTTAGAACCTGATTTGATCATCACTGATATTAAAATGCCATATATTTCAGGAATCGATTTGATAAAACAAGCTAGAATCGAATTGCCATTGATAAAAGCCGTTATCATCTCTGGTTATGATTCTTTTGACTACGCAAAAGAAGCTATATCTCTCGGTGTTGTTTCCTATCTTACTAAACCATTGAGCTTTGATGAATTCAAAGAAACAATGATGAAAGTGAAAGATTCATTAGAAGCTCAACAAAAAAATGCCAATATCCTCAAACATATGGAAGAACAAGAGAAGAGCTTTGTCAATTATATCAAAGCAGATGACTTAACAAAGCTTGTCACTTTAAAAGTATTAAGCGATAATTTCATTTTAAAACTCAAAGAAGATGGTATTAACTTAGATTATAAATATCAATTGATTGCTATTTTTGATTCTGATAGCGATGAGCTTTCTTATGAAAATCTTGATTTGATGTACACTTCCTTATTATCTCTTTTGATTGATGAAATGTCTTCTAGCTATAAAATATACACTTTTAAACCAGATAATCAACTTGCAGCCTTAATCATGAGCAATGATGAGATAGTTCTTGACGATCTCATTTTCAACTTGAATAAAATTTGTGCGAAAATTAAAAAGTTTTTGAAATGCACAGTATCTTGTGGATTAAGCAATGTCGCAAGTCAATCAATAAATTATCGAAAACTATTTAGACACGCAAGAAGAGCTCTTGAATTCAGAACTGTTTTAGGAAGTAATTTAGTCCTTTCTTTTGAAGAACTAAAAAAATCAAATCCTACTACTAGTGAAAAAATTGATGAAAACGAATATAAATTGCTATCTTATTATGTCGCTTATTCAAAAAAGAAAGAGGCAAAGGAGAAAATCAATTCATTCATCGATCAAATCTCTACTCCTCAATTCAAAGATAACTATTATTTCATCCTATCCAATATCTTGGATTCTATCTTAAAATCCTGTATATCATTAGCCCATCTATATCAAAATTTTGAATCTCAAATTGAGATGACTCAAAATATCTACACCATCAAAACTAAAGAAGTACTTGCTGATTATCTATACAAAGTTGCTTTAGCGGTTATCAAAGTAAATGAAGAACAAAGACTATCAGGTGTTGAATCATCATACGATAGAATCAAACACTACATTCAAGCTCACTTTTCAGAATGTGATTTATCAATCGATGATGTCGCTGATGAATTAGCATATTCCATCAGTTATATTTCTGCCATTTTAAAGAAAAATAATACTTCATTTACAAAGCTTACTACTGAATTTAGAATGGAAAAAGCAAAAGAACTACTGCTCAATCCTGATACTAAAATAATAAGTGTTGCTAATGATGTCGGCTATTCAGATCCTTATTACTTCTCTCATTGTTTTAAAAAATATTACGGACAATCACCAGATGAATTTAAAAAGAATCAAAAAATTTAAAATAAAATCGTTATCAGGAAAACTAGTTTTTTGTGTTGTCGCCTTACTATGCGTATTTGTCATAGGTATTTTATCGATAACTGTTTTTATCTATTCGAGCAATATGGAAACCACCTATATCAATCAGGTTGTTTCAACTTCTGAACAAGCACTATCAAATTACACCAATTACATCGACAATGTCGTTTTATTATCAGATGCTTTACAAGTAAAGATTGATAATCAAAGCAAGGAAGAAGTCATCGCTTCTAATCATTCATATTTTGATGAAATCATGTCAGTATCGAATAGTATGAAATCAATCTCGTTATATGATACTGATGGTAATTTGATCTCTAGCAATTCATTTTTTAAACCAACTTCAAATAAGGAATCAATTGTCAAAGAAGATTGGTTCAAATCAGCTTTAAATAATCCTCTCATCAACTGTTTTTCAAAAGTTGATACTTCTTCAAGTTTTACTCTATCCAAAATGATATCTATGAATAATGGCAGTGACAATGCGATATTGAATATCTCCTATGATTTTTCTAGCATTGTCAGTATGATTGATGAAGCAAAATTAGGAGATGGAGGTCATGTTTTCATCTTCAATAACAATTACGAAACCGTCTATACATCAATCATCATAAATAGTGATGAATTAGATACTATCAAAGAAAATGTATTAGGAAAGGCTACCTTTAAAAGAGATGATAATTCATTTTTCTTGTATATTTCTACAATTCCAAATACCAGATGGCGTGTTGCTATAGCTAGCAATATCAACGCTTTAAATGTAGCAAAGAAAGAACTTTTTATTCACACATTGACATATACACTGATTGCTTTAGTTGTCTTTTCTCTATTTGTATTTTTGATTTCTAGACAGATAACAAAACCTTTAGTAACCTTACAAAAGAGAATGGAAAAAATCGATGATTTGAATGTTATGAGTCTTTACGATAGGCCTTTAAGAGGTACAAAAGAAGTTGAATCCTTAAATAAATCATACATCGAATTGATGAATCGTATTCATGACTTGACCATCAAGATTGTCAACGAACAAAAAGAACAAAATAAAGCTGAACTACAAGCTCTTCAAAATCAAATAAATCCGCATTTCCTTTACAACACTTTAGATTCTATTGTTTATTTAATTGATGAAAATGAGAACGAAAAAGCCGAAAATATGATAATATCATTATCTCGCTTCTTTAGAATTTCTATTTCAAGAGGTAAAAATATCATCACAGTCAAGGATGAATTAGATCATGTCAAATATTATTTAAAAATACAAAAGATGAGATTTGGCGAGAGATTCCAATTTGAAATACTCGCTCAAGAAGAAATCAAATCTTTATTTGTTTTAAAATTGATTCTTCAACCGATAGTTGAAAATGCTATAATCCACGGAATTGGTGAAACTAGTAAAGAATGTAAAATCATCATTAATGCCTATTTAAAAGATGAATATTTATGTTTTGATATTTCCGATAATGGCTTTGGCATGCTTCAAGAGAAGATAGATGAAATTTATGCTTCCTTCAAAGATAAAACCATTCATAAGGGAGTCGGAATTTCAAATGTCTACCATCGACTTAGATTGTTCTATGGCGAAAAAGCAGATATCACAATTCAATCTAAATTAGATTACGGAACAAAAGTTCATATCCAAATACCAAAGGAGGCTTTGATTGAAAATGAAGAAAATAAAAAATAAAAAAGCACTATTATTTTCAGTTTTTGCCTCTTTACTCTTGAATTCTTGTAAAACAAAAAAATTAGATGTGTCATTATTTATTTATAATTCATCTGATACATTTATAAATTCACTTCAAAAAGAACTGGAAACCTCTTTTAAGAAAAATAATTACACATATAAAACATATGATGCTGAGTTTTCTCAAATTCGTCAAATAGAAGATATCAATGAAGTTATTGAAAACCAAACTTCAAAAGTATTGTTAGTCAATCCTGTCGACAGACTTTCTTCAAGTGCAATCATTGAAAAAGCTCGCAAAAAAAATATGCCGGTCATTTTCTTCAACCGTGAACCTATCTTCTCAGATATGGAAAATGGAAGAAAAGTCAATAAAAATATTTACTATGTCGGAACAGATCCAAATTTAGAAGGACAGCTGCAAGCTAAGATGTTAGAGAAATTGTTAGGAGATCCTGATAATCTATCTCCTTCCTATGATAAAAATGGTGATGGAATCATTCAAATTGTCATGATGAAAGGTGAAATCGGACATCAAGATACCGAAAGAAGAAGTATCGCAGTATTAGACCAACTGAAAAAAGATGGTTATAAATGTGAAGTATTGAAATCCACTTATTGCAACTGGAGCAGAAAAACAGCCTATCAAAATTTCCAGGAAGTAGCTAATAATTATATCGATGATATCGAAGCTGTCATCTCAAATAATGATGATATGGCCTTAGGTGCTATCGATTATTTGTTAGATAATAAAATTTTCAAGACCGAATTCAAACAGCAACCATTCCCAGTGATTGGTGTTGATGGAACTGAAGTAGGAATTTCCTTCATCAAAAAAGGACTTCTCTATGGAACTGTTAAAAATGAAGGTTCTCAACAATCAAAAGCCATTCTTTCACTCTTAGACTATCTATTCAATGATAAAACAATTGATGATAGCTTCCCTTACTCTTCTCAGGATGGTTACAGTTTCTACGTCGAAGGTAAGAGTTTAACTAAAGAAGATTTTGAAGAATAACAAGCGCTTTCAAGTGATATTTATTAAATAATGAAAGCGATTCAAAGAATGTAATTTTCTAAAATTTAGAGATTTTTCTAAATTTTGTAGATAATTTTACATTCTTTTTTATTTTGTCCTTTTTTAAAATGATAGCGCTTAACAAAGTTCTTCAAGAATTTGCTAGGTTATGTTGGAATTAAAAAGGGGGAAAGAAAAAATGAAAAAGACTTTAGTTCCATTACCGTTGTTTTGTGCTGTTATGATGTTAGTTGGTTGCTCAGGTTCCAGCAATCTCTACGATCAAGTTGAAAAAAATGGAAGAGCTGCAAGAGTCGCTCTTGTCGATGGTACTGATACTGCAGGTACAACCTGGGATCCAGTCACTGCCACTAGTGAAGTAGAAAGAGTCTTATCTGGTTCAAAAGGAAAAGCTGTTGATGTCGTTTTATCCAACAACGATGGTATGGCTCTTGGTATCATCAAGAGCAGTGCTTTCAAACAAGCAGGAATCCCGATTTTCGGTGTTGATGCCCTTGCTGATGCTATTCAAGCAATCAAAGATGGTACAATGCAAGGAACTATCAAAAATGATTCCTACACTCAAGCACATGTCGTTTTACAATTATTCAAAAATATCTCTGAAGGTGCAACCTCTGCTGATGTTAATAAATTAAGTGCTGGCATCACCGGTGAAAATGGTATCTCTGGCGCTTATGATTCATATGAAGCTGATACCAAGGCATTCCGTGTTCACCATCAAAAGATCACCAAAGATAATGTCAACTCACTCACAAGTCCAACTGCTGTTTCTGCTAATGTCATCGGTGAAACAGCAAATCCAACAAAGAAACTCTTTGCATTAACTTATAACAATGCCGATCCAAATATGTCAGGTTTATGGAAACCAGGTTTCAATGATTTCGGCAAAGAATATGGTTATCAAGTCGATTGGACTGATTCTGCAAATGACAATCAAAAAGCTCTTGAAGCCTTGGATGCCGCAGTCAAACAAACAGGTGATGATGCTTATGATGGCTATTTGATCAACTTAGTCGATCAAACCAATGGTAAGAATTTCATCAACAAAATTCCAACTGATAAACCAATCATCTTCTGGAACCGTGAATTATCTGATGGTAAAGGTAATATCGACACAGAGTTGATGAAATCAAGAGAAAACATCTACTATGTCGGTATCGAATCTGCTGAAGGTGGTAGATTACAAGGTGAAATGGCAGCTGAATGGTTCAATGCCAACTACAAGAATAATAATGCCATCGATAGAAACGGTGATAAGAAGATTGGTTACATCGTTGTCCGTGGTGAAAAGGGTCATGCTGATGCTGAAGCAAGAACTACTGCTTCTCCAAAATTACTCGACGAAAAGCTCTCAATTTTCTAAATTCTAAATAAGTAAAAAAAAGAAGAAGGGCAGGTTACTTGTCCTTCTTCTTATCATATATGGAAATGAGGTGAAAAACATGAATTCAAACGAAAACGAAGATTATGTTCTTAGCCTGAAGAATATTCACAAAACGTTTGGTAAAAACCAAGTCCTCAAAGGAATTGATTTAAACCTTCGTAAAGGCACTGTTTTAGGTCTTATGGGCGAAAATGGTGCTGGTAAATCAACCTTAATGAAAATTCTTTTTGGCATTTATTCGAAAGACGAAGGTGAAGTCATATTTGAAGGCGAAAATAAAGAATTCAACGGACCAAAAGATGCTCTTGAAAATGGTGTTGCAATGGTTCACCAAGAATTGAATCAATGCTTGGATAGAAACATTCCAGACAATTTATTCTTAGGAAGATACCCGACTAATTTAGGTATCATCGATTCAAAACTGATGGAAAGAAAAGCTGCAGCATTGTTCAAAGAATTAGGCATCTCAGTCAACTTGAAAATTCCGATGAGAAAGATGTCAGTTGCAAAAAGACAGATGGTCGAAATCGCTAAAGCAGTCAGCTATAACGCCAAAGTCATCGTTCTTGATGAACCTACTTCCTCACTCACTGATGTCGAAGTCAAAAAGCTATTCGAAATCGTCCGCAACTTGAGAAAAACAGGTACTAGTTTCATTTATATTTCACATAAAATGGATGAAATTTTTGAAATTTGTGATGATGTCGCTGTCATGAGAGATGGTCAGATGATCATGTCAAAACAAGTTAAAGACACCAGCATGAATGAAATCATCTCAGCCATGGTTGGAAGAGCTCTCGATCAAAGATTCCCACCTGTTGATAATGTTCCTCAAGAAGATATCTTAAAGATAGATGAGCTTTCAACAAAATATGCTCCATACTTAAAGGACATAAGTTTCTCAGTCAAAAAAGGAGAAATCTTTGGCTTATACGGCCTTGTTGGAGCGGGAAGATCGGAATTATTAGAAACAATCTTCGGTTTAAGAACTATTAAGAGCGGTAGAATTTATTATAAAGACTCGCTTGTCATGTTCTCATCCGCAACTGATGCCATAAATTCAGGTTTTGCCTTTGTCACTGAAGAGAGAAAAGCAACTGGTTTATTTTTAAAGTCGAGTATTGAATTCAATACTACGATTGCAAATTTAAAGCAGTATGCCAACGGTTTATCTTTATCTAATCTTAAGATGACCAAAGCCACTCAGAATGAAATTCAAGTCATGCATACTAAATGTATGTCACCAAAAGAACCGATCACAGCCTTATCTGGCGGAAATCAACAAAAAGTCATCATCGGAAGATGGCTAGAGAGAAATCCTGATGTCTTCCTTCTTGATGAACCGACAAGAGGTATCGATGTCGGTGCAAAATATCAAATCTATGAATTGATTATCAATCTTGCAAAGCAAGGAAAAACTTGTATTGTCGTCTCAAGCGAAATGCCGGAAATCTTAGGAATAACCAACCGTATCGGAGTTATATCTAACGGAAGATTATCCGGTATTGTCAATACGAAAGAAACAAATCAAGAAGAGTTGATGCGCTTAAGCGCTAAGTACTTATAAAGGAGATATAAAATGGCAACGAATGATGCACAAATTCTCTCATCAGAAGAAGCTAGTAAACTTCTTCTATCCGCTCAAGAAACTGCAAAAAAATACGAAGACCAATTAGATGTTTTAAGAAAAGACGGAACTGATAAAATCGAAAAAACAAAGAATTTCATCTATACAATTAAGCATAATAATATGCTTAAACAGTCAGAGAAAGAAGCGATATTAAATCAGCAAAATACAATTTTAGCCTCTGCTAAAGAAGTAGCTAATACCAATAAAGCCCAAATCTCTTCAATAGATAAAGAAGCAAGTGCAAAAATCAAGGAAGAATTCAAACAAGCATATGAAGCAAGAAGAGCTATTTATAAACAAATAGTCAGCGAAAATAATGCTAAGAAAGTTGAACTTCTCGAAGATGAAAAAGATAAACATGAAGCTACTCTTTTGAAGCTTCAAAACGAATTAGATTCTTTAACCGCTGAACAAAAAGCTGATAAAGATTTAGTCGATGAAAAGAAAAAAATCATCAAGAGTGAAAAAATCGCTTATAAAAATGCTTGTGAAGAAATCAAACAGAATTGTTTACAAGCAAATCAAAAAGTTAAAGACGAAGTCCACGCTATCTACATGGATAAAGTCTCGCACTTATCAAATATTCACGGAAACAAGAACACAATTCCTGAACAGATAGAAACAAAGTTTGAAAATTATGTTTATAACTTCAACACCAAAGACTTCTTTTTGAAAAATGGTCTTTACATCATCATCGTAATCTTCATGATTGTCTGTATCGCATTCAATCCTGATTTGATTCAAGGTGGTGCTATTATGAACATCTTGAAGAATTTCTCAACTAAAATCTTCTTCGCCTTAGGTGTTGCCGGTTTGATTTTACTTGCAGGTACTGACTTATCCTTAGGTCGTTTGATAACTTTAGGTTCTCTTATCACATGTATGATGTTAAATCCTGATTCATCAACAAAGGTATTCAACCTCTCATTATCAAATATGTATGATAAAATCGGATTTGTTCCAACTGCTATTTTAGCTCTATTATTCACTATCTTAGCAACGACATTATTCTCAGCTGTCTCTGGCTTCTTCACTGCTAAATTCAAGATTCACCCATTTGTCACAACAATGGGTACTGCCTTAGTCGTTTGGGGTTTATGCGGATATTCAACAAACAACGTCAAAACAGGTTCTGTCTCTGATTCAGCAAGTAAACTTGTCATGACATTTGGAAAAAACGGCTTCCCGATAACTCTCATCTATGCTATCATTGCAATTTTGATTGTTTGGTTCATCTGGAATAAGACAACCTTCGGTAAGAATATGTATGCCGTTGGTGATAACGCCGAAGCAGCAGCTGTCTCTGGTATCTCAGTCTTCAAGACAACAATCTTAGTCTTCGTTATGGCTGGTGTCTTATACGGATTCGGTTCCTTCTTCCAAGGTCTTGTCACCGGTTCATCTTCATCTTCCTTAGGTCAAGGTTGGGAAATGGAGGCAATCGCAGCTTGTGTCATCGGTGGTATTTCCTTCTCTGGTGGTATCGGTAAGATCTCTGGTGCTGTCATGGGATGTTTGTTATTCGAAATCTTAAAATACTATCTCCGTGATATGACAAACGGTAACTCCGATATTGCAAATATCTTCATCGGTGCTATCATCGTCTTAGCTGTCACATTCGACTCAATAAAATACTTGAAAAAGAAGTAAAATATAAAGGTCATTCTTCTTTGAATGACCTTTTATTAAAACTATAATCACTATGAAAAAAACATTATCAATTTTCTTTATCTTATTTTTACCATTCATCTATTTGTTGACTGGTTGTGGTTTTTCAAATGGGACTGATGATATAACAAACGAGTATACCATCGTAGAAAAAAGCCCGAGATTTAGTGTATCAACTGATAAATTCATGTTGGTATATGAATCAGGAGAAAGCATCAAAAGTGATTCTTTAGAAGTGACTTTTGATGGAGTCAAATTACAAACAACTGATTTCTTCTTATCGACTGATAACTCAAAACCGTTGAACGCAAAATTAAATAATGATGCAACATTAAATGGTCAATATAAAACTCAACAATATCAGTTTTATGTATGTTATCAACTGGATTCAGAAAGAAAAATCTTCGTATCCCAAGAGATCACAGTCACTGTCAACAATAAAAATGGTTCAACACAAATCGTCTATATAATCGTCGCCATCGTTGTGATTATAGCTATCGGTTTTGCCTTATTCTTAAGAAGCAAATACCAGAATAAAAATTCAGGCGATTCTAAAACTGTCAAAAAGAAATTCTACGAACACTATGAAACAAGTAAAGTAGAAGAAAATAAAAATGTCTTCAAAGCTGAAGAGAATGAAAAGAAAGAAGAAAAAGCAAATCCGTTTATCACTAGCTTTGAAAAGAAAGAAAAGATAGATAAAGAAAAAAATAATCAAAACGATAATAATTAACATTTTTTTCCTTTCGAAAAACCCTTCGATAACTCCTCATCGAAGGGTTTTGTTTATGCTATAAAACTTATCAATCCAATTTTACAAACTCAATAAATCTTGCGTTTTCGCCTAAAACAATTTGATATTTGTTTCCGTAATCGTCTATCAAAATACAATCTGATACAGCTTGAGATTTTCTACTTTTTTTGACATAACTAGATGGAAGATGATATCCTAAAAATAGACATATATAGGTCAAATTATCGAGGTTTATTTTTCTAGAAAAATAATTGAGGAATTGTGTGTATAAAAGGTATCCAACTGCTTGGTTGCCTATAAACTTATCATTGTTTTCGATATTTTTTAATTTTTCATCAATGTTATTGGACTTACAAAATTCCTTTCGTTCTACATTTAAATTGTCCATGACATATTTTGGTTCTTTAAGATTTAAACAATCGAAGAAATAATACATTTGCAATAAAGGCTGTTCTTCGTCGTAATGGTCGAATCCGAATATTTCAATCATTTTAGAAATAGCTTCTTTTTTATTATAGCCTAAAGCTGTCATCTCTTTATATGAGTCTTTGATGTTTTTTATAGATTCGTCAATTGTAAATTCTTTTGTTGTTTTTTTTGAAGGTTTAAACTCAAGAAATTCGTTATAATATGTCTTTATCGGTTCAAAACTTTTATCAATTGATATTTTACTTTCATCAGTATATTTTTCATCAACCTCACTTAAAAAACTGAAATAATATCGGTAACCCATTTGATTTTTTCTCAACATCTCTGAAGCAGTGCAGTTCAAAGCTAATTTTTTTACCCGGCTATTGAAATCAATCGGGAAATTGTATTTACGAGAATAAGCTCTCATAGTATCAAGAGTTGCTAATTTAGAAGCTTTGACAAATCTAGAATAATATTTGACTTTATTTTCTCTTGCTTTAGTAGGACACAATTGATAAGCGCGATACAAACAGATAAATGCAACTTCTCTATTAGTATCGCCGATGAAATCTTTTCCGTAAGATTCTAATACTAAAGCTAAATCTTCTTTGTGTGTAGCAAATCTAAAGGCGTTTTCAAAACTATTGATGAGGAGTGGTAAATGTAAAGAATCACGATAGATTTGTAGGATGATCTGCGTAGTGCTGAAAAAACAGTTAAAATTTGCCGGATCTAACTTTCGCATTTTCAAATTGACTTCAAAATCATTATTTAAATCATCAAGACCTAAAAAGCAACTATTAAGGTTTGAATAATATGACATAAATATATGAGGGATTTCTTTAAAATCTGGATTTTTCTTTCCGTAAAATTCCATATAAAGATCTTTATGAAAAGCCTCTGAAAAACTGAGAGAATTCGGATTTGCTTTCAAATAATCATCGAATTCTTTTTTATAAGGCAAAAGTAGATCTAATGCCTCTTTATATTTTTCTAGTTCAATCAGACTTGAAGATATTTCAACAACTTTATCAATTTGTTCATTGTTCATCTTGATTTTTCTTTCTCTTTTTCTTTTCAACTATCTTAATAACTGGTTTTTCATCATCTAAATCAATATAACATTCATTATCGTCATCATCGAAGATATTTACAAACCCGACTTCTTCCATGTTTATATCATCGGCCAATAAGAAATCGATACTATAATGATAGCCATAAAATAAAGCTAGGAAAATAACTTCCTCAAATGAATGTCCTATTTTTTCGTAATTGCGAATTGCAAAATTCAAAAATAAAACAGTAGCAACTTCTTTAGAATATTCATTATTCTTTTGGAATTCAGTAATGACATCACCATATAATTTAGAAAAACTTTCAGCACTTACATTTCTGAATAATCTGATATCATCCATCAAATTTTCAGGAACTTTTAATTTTAAAGCTTTATAAAGATAGAACATATAAACAACATGCATAGTTACATCTTTGTATAAACAATAAGCCTGTTCAATAGTTTCTTTCTTAGCTTCTCTAGTTGATAAACCTTCCTCTTTAAGACTTTCAAAATATTGCAAATTATTGTTTAAAAATTCAACAATACTCAATTCATCATCTGTATCTTCCTCAAATGGAGTGATTCCCTCTTCGTTTAAATCATTATCATAATAAGTATTAATCGGTTTTGGATTAGGTTTTAATGTTGTCTTATTTGTTTCATTATAATTATCAAGTTCAGTTTTATAAAAGTCATCCATATCAGCTAAAAAAGAAAGATAGTAGATAAATGCATCTTCATTTTTATTAGCTAACGCAGAAGTTGCTAATTCAAGAATAAATCTTTTAACACTCTCATCAAATCCTAATGGAAATTTGAATTTAGAAGAAAGTTTACGTTTAATAGATCTAGAAGAAACCTCACCAACACTTACGTACCTATCAAGTTGGGAGATAGCATCAGTCACTAATTCATTTTCACAAATTTGATTAGATAACACAAAACAACACATAGCAGCTTCAATCTCATCATCTATGAATAAAACATTTCCAAAATCAAATAAACCAGTTGATAATTGTTCTTTACTCAATGCAAACTTACATTCATTGCTGACAATGGCAAAAAGCTCCGGATGAAATTGTTCTACATCATCAACCAAAGTTGAGATATAACTATTTGAAATCGTTTGATTCATCGGATCTAATAAATAAGCTTTGCGGAGATATTTGATTCCGTTTTTATAATCATCTAACATCGAGTATGATTCTCCGATCAGTTGATAATAAATACCATATAAAGAATCAATTTCTTTATATTCAATTGAAGGATCTGCTTTAAATTTATAAAACAAATCTTTTTCAATAGCTGATATAAAACAAATCAAATTATTACCATTTGTATTTTTTTCAACCTCATCTAAATATGGTAAAAGAATTGATAATATTTCATTTTCTTTTCCATCGCCGTTCATCAATATTTTTGAACGACATACATCTAATAAAAATTGTTTTTCCATGATTGATGTTTCCTCTTTAAAGCCGAAATTTTAATTTTCAATTTCTTTTTTAACCATTACAGGCTTATCTTCTGTTTCAAAATAGACTTCATAAAAGTTGTTTTTATCATCGTATAACCGGTAACCGATTTTTGCTCTTTCTTCTTTGCTTTTCAACAAATAACGATAATCGTAATGATATCCTAAATATGTGACTGTATCAGTGATGACATCTAAAACCGTATTATTCAGATTGTATTCTTCTAACAAAATAAGTAAATATCTAGAAATGGCTTCCTCTCTTGTTTCACGATACCCTTTTTGTAACTCAGCGAGGTTAGTTTCAATTCCTTCCGAGAATTCATTTTTCAAATGTCTCACAATATAGATTTCTTTTATGATATCTTTAGGAACTTTTACATCTAATGCTTGATAAAGATAATATACTTTATCGTATGATAATTTGTTATCAAAGTGGTAATTAAAAGCAAACTCTAATAATATTTTCTTAGCTCTTGAAATGCTGATTCCATTATTTATAAGGGTATTATAATCGTTCAATTCATAAAGAAGGTATTCCCCCAATTCTAAATCTTTTAAAGGCTTTTTCAGTTTTAAATTAGCATTTTCGCAATCACCATAATATGTTTTAATAGGATTAGAGCTAGCATAAAATTTGGATTTCCTACCCCTATTATAATTATCTAGTTCTTTTATATAATTATTGTCTAAACCAGCTAGCTGACCTGCATAATAAGCAAATCCAATAACATTATTTTTAGCCAATTCTGAATTTGCTAAATCTCTGATAAAATTCACAACATCTTTATCAATTCCAAGAGGAAAACCATACTTTGAGGAAAGTTCGTTTCTATAAAAAGTGGAATCATTCTTATCAAAATCAGTCTTCAATTTCATTTTTTCATAATGCTTTCTTGCATAAGTATTATGAACAATTTCATCGGAAATTTTATAGCAACAACAAGCGCCATCATATTTTTCATTTAAATCTAAGTAATCACCAAAATCACTGATACGATCTGATAATATCTCTTTTTCACAAGCGAATTTAGCACCATTATTGATGATTGATAGTAATTCAGGATATTTATTCATATCTTTTGACATTGCAAAAAGAAGTTCGGCATTTATTGAAGAACTTATTGGATTCAACTTATAGGCTTTTGATAAATATTTAATACCTAAATCATATTGCTGTAAAAAATTGTAGCATCTACCGAGAGTAAAATAATACACACTAAACTTATCAGTTACTTCGTGATATTCTTTTCCATCTTCAGCTATGAATTTATAAAATAAATCTTTTTCAAGAGCAGAAGTATAAGAAAAAGAATTTTCATCTTTAGTTTTATCGTTCACATAATCTTCGTAAGGTAAAAGCAATGCAATGATTTCTTTTTCACATCCTCCAACAAGCATCCACCTACCAGATTTAAATAAATCCAATTCAAAATATTGATCCATAAACATCCTCCAAAATAATTCATTAAAAATTTTATCATTAAAGCTATGATTTAAAAAGACTCTTTCTTTAAATCGAATTTAATCAAAATAAATAATATTTAAATCTTAAATGATATTTTCGAATATTATTTAAAATTGCTAACACAAAAAAAGCCGTTAGAAACTGCATTGTATATGCAATTTCATAACAGCTATTCACTTAAATATTATTCTTCGTATGCAATATTGATAACTACATCACCAGTAGCTTTATAATATGGATGCAAATGATCAATAGAATAATCTGCACTTGTTACAACACCACCGATTGTAACAGTTTTTGCTTCAACACCAATACTAACACCATCAAAATAGAATAAACTATTCTTTTCAATCTTACCTTTAGTTATATCGATAGGATCACCATCAGAAGTGAATAAAACATCATCATCTAATTCAGTAACACCAGTGATTGTCAAAGAAACAGTTTCGACAGTATCTTCTTCAACCTTGATAACAACATCACCTTTAACAAGAACTTGGAAGGCTTGTTCATTGTTGATTGTAACACTTGAACAATTATAAACTTCACCATTTTGAGTGACGCTGTATTTCATTGTTCTATCATCAGAATCACTGGTGTATTTGTAAGTGAAATAGAAAATATCCAAATCATAAAGACTTCCTAAATCAGTAACCTTGGTTTTAGATGAATTATAGTATTCAATTTCAATACCATTACATAATTTTGCAGTGACAGTTCTAACTGTTGCTGCATCACCGATATCGATAGAAATACTACCAGCATCAGTCAAGGTGAAGGAACCTGTATATCTTTTGAAACTGTAATCAGTTGTCAAAGCAATTTCAGTTTTAGCACCTTTAGAATCTGTGAAAGTGACTTTCAATTTTTTAGAATGATCAGTAGTAGGAGTTATCTTAAAGTTGACTGTTTCACCTTTTTCGAAGGAATCAGAAGAAGTTGTATTATTATTTAAACTTGCAGAAGAATTAGCACCTGTGAAACTGACACTCTTAACATAGGCTGATGCATTATTGGTGTAAGAAAGTGTAACATTAGAAACTTGAATCAAAGTGACTTTGATAGTGACATCTGCATCTGGCATTGTGAAATTATAAGAGTGACCACTGCCAGTACTTGGAGTGATAACTGTAGTCTTAGTTTCACCATTAGCATTTACAAATGAATAAGTGACTTCACCAACTTTAGTATTGTTTTCATCTTCTCTTATGATATCAAATCCGACAGAATCACCTTGGAAATATTGAGTCTTATCGTTATCAAAAACTAAATAGACACCAGTTGAAGATGCATCTAAAGAGACAGTCTTCTTACTTGCAAGCTTAAAAACAAGTTCACAATCCTTAAGGAGATATGTACGGAAGATATATTTACCATCACTTGTTTTAACACCTTCATCATATCCGTTAACACCACCCTCAACAGAACCATCGATTCCGGTTGGCTTATAATCGTTATCACAATTGAAGATGACAAAGAATTGATTTCTATCGCTAGGAACAAAGCTAGTTATTTTATCTTTTACAGAAGCGAGATTACTAGATAGGTAGTCGATTCCAGCATAAAATTCTACATCGTGAATATGTTCGCTTGCTTGATATTTCAATGTTACTTTTTTAGCAGTGACAATGGTAACTGTGATATCAGCATTTGGTAAGACAACATTATAATCAGAAAATGAATCATAACTATAAATTGTATCATCAGAGAAAGTGACATCAGAGATAGCATAGCCATCTAATGGTATGAATTTGAAATTGACAACATCATAACCTTTGAAAGTAGTCGGAAGAGTGGATGAGGTGACATCAACACCATTTTCAGCTGTATTTCCAACGTAAGTGATTGTATGACTTTCAACTGTTTCAACTTCAACAGTAAGAGTTTTATCTGATTCAAAATCATATTCAGAAATTGAATATGTGATATTATCATCTTTTGAAACGATATCACCATCACCTAATTTGACATTCTTAACATGATATCCAACATCAGGAATGACAGCAAAAACTACATCATAATTTTCCCAATTTTCATCATCAAAATAGGCCTTATATTTAGATCCAGAAGTGATACCTAAAACTGTATAATGATCACCATTTGTATAAGTGATAACATGACCAGATTCATCTGTAGCTTGCTTTAAAATGACAGCGATGACAAGGCTTTCATCTTCACTTGTTTTATAGGTATATGAGAATGATTTATTATCATCACTTCTAACCATAGTAGCGACTGTTTTATTGACTAATATTTCATAGTCAACTCCAGTATGAGCCTCTTTGAAAGATAAGGTGATAACATTATCTCCAACATCTAATTCATCGCCTTCTTTGACACTCAAAGTAGATTCAGAGACTAAATTGTAAACTTTAGAGACAACTGCTTTTTTAACTTCTGGTTCTGGAATGACAGAATCAGAGGAATTAGTATTGGTCTTATCAGAACTAGTGGAGTTATTAGAATTGCTAGTGGTATCTGATTTTTTACTATCGGAAGTCTTTTGACTTGTTTGAGAAGTCGGATTTACACTTGTTTTTGAAGTAGAAGTAGAAGAATCAAAGCATCCAGTCAAAAGAGAAAGAGACGCTAAAGTTAAAAGTGAAAATATAGATTTTTTCATGATTGTTTTTCCTTTCATTATTTAGAATAATCCGGAATGGCAGTGAAGAAATAAATGCCACCAAATGTATTTGCAGTCATCGAAATGACAATATCGCCATTGACATAATAATACGGTCCTGGGAAATTAGGATTTGTCGAACTATCAGTGTAGGTATAATCAGCATTCTTTTTAAGCAAAGATTCATATTTGGCATTGTAGTTATTGATATCACCATCATTCATAATATCATCGACTTGATGATTGATATTCAAATCCTTTGTATTTTTGAGTTGTCCAACATAATACTGCCAGGATTCATCAAGATCATCATCGAAGAGATATGGAATATCTCTATCAACATCGACATCAACACCATATCTATTCTTCTTTCCTTGATAGAAAAGAACTAATTGATTGTAGATTTCACTAGAAGTGCATTCACTCCATTTAGTCGGAATCTTAAAGGTTGACATTGTCTTTAAAGAGTTCATAAGAGATTCAGAAACTGTGATTGGATTCTCACTTGTTCCATAAGTGAAATCAGTGATACCAGTACCTGAATATGTTCCATTGAATCCTAAACTGACACCATAATAATAGTGGAATGATTCGATGTCGTCAGTGACTTCAGTTCCGTCTTTTTTCAAATCGAAACTCATACCGGTATAATCGCCGCCATTTGCCATACTGCCTTCTTGAGCTTCAAATCTAGAATGAGAGATTGGAAGATAATCTTTAAGCTTATTTCCAGTCATACCGTTTCTTGGAGATAAGACATTATTATTGAGCTCATAAACAAGAGGAGAAGCGCTGATGTTGATCCAATAATCTTTCAAAGTCTTTCCGTAGATGATTTCAGAACGAGGAAGAACTGACCCATCTTCTTTGATTTTGAACAATTTAACACCGATTGGATTTCCTTCTTCATCTCTCACTTGATATTGACCAAAACCAGTCTTCTTAGTGGTATATGAAGTTCCATCTTTGACCTTAGTTGCTGTCTCTTTATAGACAACATCATGAGTGTAATAAGTAGTGACAACAGGAGTCAAGACTTTAGTATCAGTTCCTTGATACCATTCATAAGCGACAGTTTTAAAGGTTGTATTATCGCTATCATTGACTTTGTTGAAGACATTTTGAATCTTTAAAGTCGAAGATAAGACACTATAAACACTCGGTTCAGAAATAGCTCTATAATCGACAATATCGACAGTGAAGGTATAGGAAATATTTGCGTATTCAGTTTCTGAAATTTGAGTGTAACTAGAACTAGTCGTTGCGACGATCTTAGAGATTTGATCATCTTCGATGTAAAGTTTGACATTATCAAATTCCATCGCCTCAAGGCCTAAGTGAGTGATGGATTCTAAAGTGATACCAGCGTTCAATCCTAAATAGACATAAGCATTTTCATCTTCATCATATCTGAAACCTTCAAAATCGAAGTTTTTATATCCCCAGGTCATAGTTGAATAATTTTGAGAATAATATGTTTCATCATATACTTGATTCAATGCATTGATACCTTGAATATAGGCAGCACCAGATTCAGTTCTTCTGATGAAGGTCTCAGAATTATCACTATTGACGATATGCATCTTATAGGGATTATAATCAAGTTTATAAGTGCCGTAATCAACGCTTTTATCTTCATCGATAAAATTTACCTTAAGATCAGTATTCGTCGATAAATAGGCATTTCGGATGCTGTAGGTGCTGTAATAAGAGAAGGTCTGACTTCCGACTTTAGAATCGATAGTTTTAGCAAATTCAATAGCCTCATCATCATAGCTAGTATTGATATCTTTGATAGTACCAGAAGCAAATTCATTAGGATTAGTATAGGTATCACCATTCTTAAAGGAGAAAGAGACAACGATATTGTTTTCCTCATCATAACGGATGGAAATGTGATTGACAGCACCTGAAACAACGTTATTCTTATTTGCAAACATCAAACAGACAACAGAAAACATTCTATTATCTTCGCCATTAACATAATCAAGAGTGATTTGTTTTCCGTCACTAGAAAGCTTCAAATCATCTTTTTTAGCTCCATAATTATCATTGTATAAATAATTGAATTTATTAATGGTGTGGTAATCAGTTAGGGGTTCATTGGATTCATAGCCTTCACTATCTTCTCCCATCATCAAATGAGCTAATTTAAAAGAAGTGTAACCAGTAGAATCATCGAATGATTGATTTGCTTTATAAACACCGACATTACCATTTTGATAAATAGTCTTAGCTTTAAAATAAGAAACATCAGAACTATTTAAAATGACATAATCCTCGGTGTAAATATCTTTTAAATCATCATTGTATTCGATGGTGAAATTACCATTGCTACCAAGAAATAAAAAATCATTATAAATATTATCGACAGTCAGTTCTTTCATGACGAATGGAACAGTAGTATCTTTCGAAGTAGAATCGGATTTATTAGAATCAGCAGAAGAAATAGAATTCTTTTCAACAGTGCTATCAGCAACGCTATTTTTAGAATTGCTATTTGAATTATCACCACAAGAAGTCAAAAATAAAAGAGAAGTCAACACTAAAATCGATGATTTAAATTTCATATTAAAGCCTCCAAATAAATATATACCTATTATAAATCAAATTAGAATAAATATATATAAAAAGAAAAATTCCTTGATAAACAAGGAATTATTATTTATATTGTGGTGCCCGAGGCCGGACTTGAACCGGCATGGTTTTTGACACCGCAGGATTTTAAATCCTGTGCGTATACCGATTTCGCCACTCGGGCAAAACGAATGGTGACCCGCACGGGGCTTGAACCCGTGGCCCCTTGATTAAAAGTCAAGTGCTCTACCACTGAGCTAGCGGGTCAGATAATGGAATAATAATGGCTGGGGCATGAGGATTCGAACCTCAGCATAGCAGAGTCAAAGTCTGCTGCCTTACCGCTTGGCTATGCCCCAAGCTATTTCCATCAACTGGACAAAACACAAAGTGTTTTGATTTAAAGAAAGTGGTGGGCAAGGGTGGATTCGAACCGCCGAAGACGAAAGTCAACAGATTTACAGTCTGCCGCATTTGGCCACTTTGCTACTCGCCCATCAAACACTGAATAAATGGTGGATGCTAAGGGGTTCGAACCCCTGACCTCCGCCGTGTAAAGGCGATGCTCTACCGCTGAGCTAAGCATCCCTGAATTTCAGCGCTTGTTTATTCTATCAAACATTACACATAGTTGCAAGATTTTTTTGCTGTTTTTTTAACTTTTTTTATTTCACCAAAACTGAACAAAGACAATATAAATAAAGATAAAAAAATACATAAATTTCTTTTAATTTTAAAAATTCCTGGCCAGAATTTCTAGCCAGGAAACGCTTAATTGAATGAACCCACTTCTTTGATCTTCGGTTGTTTCTTTTTCTTTTTGAAATCAGATTTACGGATAAATACATCAATCAAGAAGATGATAACAGTTGCAAGTAAGAACCACAACATTGAGGAATTATAGCTCTTGAATTGCAATTCAGAATCGAGAATATCAAGTGTGTACTTACCTTTATAATACTTACCATTTTGTTTAGATAAGTTATAAAGAAGAGTGTTATCAGTACCAGTGGTAGTATCAAATTCAGAAGAGAAATCGAAGAATAAAGGATAAGTATAGGATTGTTCAACACTTCCTTCTTCACTGCCTTTATAGGTGAGCTTGACAGAATATTCACCGACAGTAGCTGTGTTGATTGTGACAACATAAGAAGTGCCATCAAAGACCAAATCGTAATTAGCAACAGAATTATCTGGAGCTGTGACTTCAATCTTAGCTTCAGCTTTCTTATCACCATCATTAGAGGTCAAAACAACTTCAGTAGTCTTACCTTTAGTTGTGTAATTGAAATCTAAGTTATTGATAGTCTTTCTCTCTGGAAGAGATTCATTAGTCGCATTTTGGAAGAATTTCTTTCCAGCCTCTTTGCTTCTTAAATTCTTAGTCCAATCACCACTCAAAGAAGAAGTGAAGGAAGAAACACGACCTTTACCAAAATCCCAATATGCGTATAAAGGAACAGTCATAATCGAAGAGAATGATTGGTCAGTTGTATACTGAACAGTCAAGACAGTTGTAGCTAAACTCTTCATACGGCAATAGTTATAACCTCCGATAGAAGGTAAAGCAGAAGTATCAACATCTTTCAAAGTAACATCAGCAGCGGTGTGAATTTGAATTGCAGTTTCTTCATCGATAACCTTGTTAGTGATTTCTTCACTGACAGAGGATTGAATGGTTTTAACAATTGAGCTAGCACTAGATGCATAATAATAAGTACCATTACCATAAGTTGCTAACTTAGACAATAATTTAGAACCGCTTGGGTTAGCAATGTTAATGAAAGAAACAGAGATGTTTTTAGCAGCCATCTTATAAACTTGAGTTGTCAAATCTTTTTCACTATCGAATGGAAGACCATCAGATAAGCAAATGACATTCTTAAATTCATAATCAGAGTCTTTGAGCATTTCTTCGCACTTAACAAGACCTGGTTTCATGGTTGTGGAACCTTCAACGGTGATTTTGTTAATTCTGTTTGCAATAACAGTTTTATATTTTGAAGAAGTGAGAGGAACGACAACGTTAGTAGTATCAGAGAATGTGACAACACCTATATAATCTTTTTCACCTAATAAATCAAGACAGGCGATAGCACCAGCTTTTGCTTGTTTGAGCTTATCACCTTCCATAGAATAAGAGATATCGATCAAAAGGACTAAAGCCTTTGGTTCATCAGATTCATATTGGACAGGTAACATGTCATTATAGGTCTTGACATAATCATCACTAGCAGCGGAATAAGTAGCGCCATAAGTTATCAAACTCTTACCGTAATACTTAACTGCAGTGTTCAAATTAGTGACAAATTCATCAGAATAATTGAGCTGAGAAACATTGACATCAGAGAGAATGATCTCATCATACTTCATGAAATCTTCCAATTTGTAAGGATATTGACTCATACTATAATAAGAATCAATCTTAGCCTTATCAGTGTAAAGATTCATAGCTTTGATAGCATTTAAATCAGCAGAAGAATTGCCGAGAAGTAAAACACTTATTTCATCAGTGAAATCTTGTTCAAAACTCTTCTTATTGTTCTCTTCATATTTATCAGCATCACCTTTAAGAGGAGTGACTTTGACATCATATTTGAAAGTACCAACAGTATCAGATGGTAAATCAATAGAGAAAACACTTAAACCCTTAGCAAGTTCAACTTCTTTGCTCTGTTTGACTTCACCTTCACAGGTGAGCTCAATTTGTGCAGTTGTTTGAGTGCGAGAATAAATGCTGACCTTAGCAACTTGAGCTTTATTCAAAAAGCAATGATCGGTGTATTCAAGTCCGGTGATTGCAATTTCATCACCTTCTTTTGAATCAAGAAGAACAGCATCAACTGTGATAGAAGAGTTGATGAGTGATTCAATAGAATCAACAGCAGAGTCATCTGTTTCTTTTCCATCAGAGACAATGACTAAACGTTTAACACTATTCTCAGAGAATAAGTCTTTGGAATAATCAAGAGCGGTCTTGATATCAGTGCTAGTTTTATCAAAAGAATCATCATTGAAGACATCTTTGATTTTACCAGAATGATAGGAATCACCGATTTTAACTATATTGTCTGTAGATGAAGCAAAGGCAACAACACCGATTTTATATCCATTCTTTTTAGCTTGGTCATAAATATCTGTGATTGTACTATCGAGATTATCAACACTTTCTCTTGTACTTTCAGAGCAATCAGCTAAGATGACCATTTCAGTGTTTTCACTTGTGTGGAGGAATCTTATATCGATAAAGGTCAATGTAAGAGTGGCAACCATCAAGAAGTGAAGTCCCAAAGAAATCAAATTCTTAGTTGATTTACGTCTGTATTTAGGAAGTAAGAAAAATCCAACGATGATTGCAATGACAAGAGGAATTGCAATGAAGGCTAGATATGGATTTGTAACTTTAATATTGTTCATGTGCATATAGGATCCAGTCAGTAGCAAATAGTACGGCACATGCGATGACAACCCAAAGTAAAGTATCGTAAATAGCGTCACCTTTCTTTGCGTCTTCTTTTAAAGCAAGTTTGTAACTCTTTGTATCGGCTAATTGAGGATCCCCCTCCTCTTTCAAAAATGATGCGTAGACTTTCATCTCTTCATCAGCTTGGGAAGAACTGGTATAAGTGACTTTGATATCATAACTACCAGCTTCTTCAAATGTGTATTCAGAATAATCGTCTTTACCTTTTTCAATTGTCTCTTCTTTTCCATTAGGAGTCTTGATAGTGATTCTATCGAGGTTATCAGGAAGAGAGAAAGTAGTAGTAGCGCCAACATCATAATCGAATTTAGTCATGACTTTAGGATTGCTGTATTTTGTGAAGTTATAAAGCAATCTTAAGAAGTCATATTTCATAGTGATATTACTTGTTTCAAGATCGAATCCGATATTGACTTCTCTTTGTCCTTTAGAATTCTTACCTGCGAAGATGATCGGAAGGTTGTTATAGGTTAAAATCGGAACGAAGTCATCATCGATTGTGAAACGAGTATATTGAGAAATAAGAATTTCGTTGTTAGCAGTTTTATCTGTCAATTGTTTATAAAGGAGTGATGAATCATCGGAATATTTTAAATAACCACCTTCTTCAAGATCATAGGTGTTTTCAGCTCTAAAACCAGCTCCTTCAACACTATCAGTGCAACCGATAAACCAAACAGCACCAGTAGAAGGTAAAACAGTAGGAGTATATTTGCTGAAAACAGTGATGTCATATCCTTCTTTTCCAGTGTAAGCAGAAGAAGAGATGATCTTATAAGAAGTTGATGGATTAGCTTCAAAGAAACCTTTGATAAAATTATTTGCAGTACCGACAATGAGAACATTAGTAGTTCCGACTTTAGTATTGTTATAAATTGTTGAAGAATTATCTTTAGCTAAGGCATCTTCATTTTCAATAACACAAGTAATCTCTTTCAAATCATTTTCTTTGATATCATTTCCGAGGTCAACACTAAAAGAATTCTTTTGATTGTTGACAGTGAAAACGCTTGTATATTTTCCCTTGACACCATTCAAATAGAATCTGACTTTAGTATTATATTTTTCTTTGACAGCAGAATCAGTAGAATTGATGACATCTTCTGGAACTGTATAACCATATCCATAAACATCACCAGTAATATTCAAATTACCTTTAGTATCGTATGCATAAGCGATATTGTTGATAGAATAATTGACAACATCAGTTGAAACATCTATGAGTTCAACATTTTCAAGATTTGCAGCTTCAATCTTCTTATCAGTAGCTAAATAAACTTTGTTACTTGTTCCTTCAGATAAATGTTTTTGAGCAGTATTCATCGATTCTTCTAAGTCAGAAGCTAAATCAGTGACTGAGACAGAATCAACAAACATTTCAAATCTGCTTTTATCATCAACAGATGAACAGATGAGTTTGCTCTCATTGCCTGCTGTTACAAGTGTGAATTTAGAACCATCTTTGCTATCATTAGCAACCTTTTTAATTTGAGTCTTAGCATTTTCAAATCTAGTTACGCCATTATCGACAATTTGCATTGAAGCACTTGTATCAAGGACGAAAGTGATATTGTCAGCTTGTCCTTTGAGTGTCAATTCTGGATGTGCTAAACAGACAGCTAAAGCAAATATTGTAAGAGATTGAATGATGAGGGCTAAAAGATGTTCAAATCTATTAAGCGGATTTCTCTTTTTTAGGAATTTTTGAGAAATTTCCCAAAGATATGTTGAAGCAACTCTTCCTTCTTTGTATTTGTTTCTAAGAATATAAATTACAATGAGAACCGGAATAGCAAGAAGGACAAGGAAGGCAAGTGGATATAAAAATGTCATTGGATAATCCCCCTTTGTACCATCTTATTAAGGAATATTTCTTTCATAGAATCTTCAGTAGAAATCAATAAATAATCAGCTTCTCTAGACATGCAAAATTTTTCAATTCTAGTGGTGACATATTCGATAGCTTTTTGATAAGCTTGAAGTACATCACGAGCGATGTTGTTCTTATAAAATTTTTCATCCTGTTCCGAATCACGGAGAATCATTCTGCCTCTAGCAAGAGGATTGAGTTCTTCTCTTCCCATGATTTGAAGACACAAGACATCTCTTCTTTTAGAACGGAGATAATCGATAGCATCTTGATAATTATCTTCAGAAAGGAAGTCGGATATGATGATAGATCTTCCATCACCATATCCAACCATAGAACGAACTATCGCTTCAGAAAGTCTTGCTGTACCATCAAAGGTGACCTTATTCAAAGCAGAGATTTCATTCATATAGGAATCTTTGCCGACAAGATTTTCAATGACTGGTTCAGCATAACCATCATGAATCACATAAATTGAAACTTTATCCATATCTTTGACGGATAAATAAGCAAGGGTAGAAGCTAATTTGATTGCTAATTCATCTTTTTGATAAAAAGACATAGAAGTAGAACCATCGATATAGATTCTAGTTTGCATCTGTCTTTCATCAAGGAAAAGCTTTAAATACATCTTTTCAAATCTACCGTAGAGATTCCAGTCGATTTTGGTGATATCATCACCTTCGATATAATCTCTATAATCAGCAAATTCACAAGATGAACCATATTTTTTTGATTTATGGTTACCACCGAAAAGACCGGCGACATTATCCTTAACTGCGAGAGTAAATAATTCCAATTGCTGGAGAAATTGTTCGTCGATCACGTTTTTCATTTTTAAAGCTTCTTTCTAGTTTCTTTGATGAGGAGTCCGATAACTTTATCGATATCTAAACCTTCATTAATGGCATTGTAATTGATTTTAATACGGTGTCTTAAGACAGGATAGCAAAGGGCGTCGATATCATCATAGGAAACGTTGTAATTACCATGGATGAGAGCACGAATCTTAGCACCTGTGATAAGAGCCTGAGCAGCACGAGGAGAGGCACCATAACGGATATATTTCTTAGCAGTATCAGATGTACCATCTAATTCTGGATGAGTCTTTTCAACGATAGTCATTGCATAATCAACGATTTCTGGAATAACTGGAACTTCTTGAGCTAACTTTCTCATCTTGAGAATGGTTTCACCATCGACAACACTTTCAGCACTTTCTGCAAGAGTCTTTTGAGTCATATTGACGATTTGACCAAGTTCAGAAATAGTTGGGAAGGTCATGATAACTTTGAACATAAAACGGTCCATCTGAGCTTCTGGAAGTGGATAAGTACCGTCTTGTTCAATAGGGTTATCAGTAGCGAGAACGAAGAATGGTTCTTGCATTGGATAAGTGACGCCACCGACTGTAACCTTATGTTCCTGCATAACTTCAAGCATAGCTGATTGAGTCTTTGGAGTAGCACGGTTGATTTCATCAGCTAAGATGATTTGCGCAAAGATAGGACCTTTTTGGAAGGAAGTGACAAGGTTACCATTTTCATCTTTACGGATGATGTTGGAACCAGTGACATCGTTAGGCATAAGGTCAGGAGTGAACTGAATACGGGAGAATGGAAGATTTAAGGTTTGACCTAAAGATCTGACCAAACGGGTTTTACCAGTTCCTGGGACACCTTCAAGAAGAATGTTACCGCCTGCGATAACAGCGATTACAACAGCATCGATAACTTCTTCTTGACCGACGACGTCCTTATGAAGTTCAGTTTTGATTTTTCCGACAGAATCGGCGAATTCAGCAATAATTTGTTCGTTTTCCATTTATAGTTTTCCTCATTGAATATATTTAAAATAACTTATCGTATCGTAACCAAAATTAAGGATTTTGTTCTTTATCTCCATAGAGATATTGATAATAATCTTTTAATAAGTCAGAGATATCATCATCTCCACCATCGGTTTCACCAGCAGTGTCGTTATCTTTGTTAGCATCACGGTTGGATTCATCGATAACATCACCATATTCTTTAGAACCATCTTCAGTGTAGACCTTATCATTACCGGTGTATTTAGTTTCACCAGAACCACCAGAAGTACCTTGTCCGCCAGAACCAGAACTGGAACCGGAACCAGTGCCTGAACCAGATGTAGAACCGGAAGTAGAACCAGATTGACTACCTTGTTGACCTTGTTGTTGACCTTGGCCTTGTTGTGATCCTTGTTGATCAGCATCACCTTGTTGTTGGCCTTGACCTGGTTGGTCACCAGTTTGGTCGCCATCTTGCTCTTGACCTTGTTGTTGGTCACCACTTTGATCACCAGATTCTTGATCTTGTTGATCACCAGAATCTTGTTTATCACCGGATTCTTGATCTTGAGATTGATCAGTTGGATCTTTTAAATCATCCATTTCTTTTTTAGCATCTTCAGCAGCTTGTTCATTCTTCTTTTCTTCTTCAGCAGAATCTTTTAACTTATCGCCAGCATCATCAAGAGTCTTATTGGCATCTTCTTTAGCTTGTTCATCGGTTTTTTCTTTGTCTTCATCAGAAGCGTCAGAATTATTTTGTTCTTCTTGAATTTGCTTAGAAAGTTCTTCAAAAGAATCAGCGATATCATTTAAGGCATCTCTTGTTGGATCTCCTTCTGGAATTGAAGAATTTTCAAGAGCATCTCTAATTTCATCAGCGATTTCTTGAAGCTTATCAGCAAGAGCAGTACCAGAAAGATCTTTTAATTCATCTTTAAGTTTTGATAAAGCAGCATCAATACCATCAACATCATTGTTCTTGATTGCTTCACCTAATTCTTTTAAAGCTTCATCTTCAGATTTGGAAAGTTCATCACCAATTTCATCATTGGTATTGGCTTTATCTAAAGCTTCATCGATCTTATCTTTAGCATCTTCAATCTTGTCTTCACGAGAATCAACATCATCATCACCTTCAAGATCCTTATTCAAATCATCAAGAATTTTATCGAGTTCTTGATTGAAATCATTATCAGAACCGTTGATTTTATCGAGATCATTTTTGATTTCATCCACTTTCTTACTGGTAGCATCATCAACTGTAGATGGATCAACTACCTTTTGATGATAGATATCAACATATGGATTGTTCTTAGATGGAGTGAAGAAACTAGCAGCGAATAATCCACCACAGATAACAAATACCGGAAGAGTCCAAACATGAAGTTTGACAGGAAGAGCTTTAACAGGCTTTGTAGAAAGCTTTTCACTTGCATCCTCTCTTTGCTTATCAATGATGATTCCGTTCTTATCTTTGAATTCAATCATTGTAGCGACCTTTTCGTTCATACCAAGGCTCTTATCAATTCTCAGAGCAATCTTAGTATCGCTAGGTTTACTCAATCTATATACAAGTACGAAGGAAACCGCAGCAACAACGATAGCAGCAGCAACAACGATGAGTGGATAAGCATAAGCTGGAGCATTCTTATAGGTGAAAATAAGAATCATAAGAGCAACACCAGCGGAAACTAAACCAGCACATACAGCCCAAATAATAGAATAAATAAGGTGCTCACGCATGACCTTTTTCTTGAATTTTTCAAAATCATTTTTCATAGCTTTAACCTCCTAAACCAATGAGCATGCGTATATATTAATTAAGTATCAAAAGAAGTTAAAACTTTTTTCAAAAAAAATTTAAAGGTCAAAATTTTAAAAAAGCGTTCAAAAATCACCAAAAACAATGATTTTTTAGATAAATAGCGCTTTTTTACCCGATTTTTTGCACTTTTTATCAAATTTTCATCGCGATTGTAAACGGTTACAAATCACTTCTTTATTTTCAAGTAGCTTTTACATACATTTGATTTCTATGTAATTATTACATAATTATATTTTTGGATAATATTTCAATATAATTAGACTTTTTTTATATTTTCTTATGATTTTGTGCCTTGTTTACGATATTTTTTAAATATTAATTTTCAAAATTTATTTATCAAAATACATTTAAAATTTAATGTAAACGCTTTCTTAAATATTTTATTTTGAACAATAAACACACAAATAATGAATTTTTACATATTTTTCTTGAAAATCAAGAAAAATATATCAATTTATAAAACGTTTGTAAAATAAAATGTGCATTTTTCTTCTTTTCTTGTCAACTTTATCACTCAAGTAATTTTTCACCAAAATTTGATTTTTAATAAATATATTTTATCTTTAATTCAAGGAGAAATTCTTGTATGAATAAGAAAAAAATATTTTTATTACCGCTTATCGCTCTCACACTTGTTGGCTGTGATGGCAATAAATCAAATTCTGTTAAGTCAACAGCAAGTGATGATAAGATTTCTCAAACCTCTCAGAAACAATCAACAAAAGGTGATTCCACAAAGAAAGATACAACAACGACTACTAGTGGAAAAGATACTTCAACATCAGCTAAATCTGATGCGAGTGATGTCACCACTGGTTCTATGTCTTCAACCTCAGTTGATGAGTATGAATCATCAAAATGGCCGACAAAGGTCAAAGATATGATGGTTGAAAATCTCAACGGAACAATTTTGCCATATATCGATTTAGGCGCTAGCAAGATCACATCTACTTTTGATAAGAAAACCCTCACCCTTTTAGGTGGTATGCTCAGTATGACAACTGATAGATTGAATACTGCTAAGACCACTTATGAAAATGCTGAGGGATGGGAAGCTGAAATCAGCAATGAGAAAATGATTGCTAAAAATGAAGCTAAAGGTTTAACAGTCACTTTCTATGAAGATAAATTAACTGATGATGGTGGTATTTTAACTCTCACCTGTGTTTATGATGAACCTTTCGATATCAACAATGCAACTGGAACTTGGAAAAGTGACGTTCAAGGTAATTTGGACACCTATATTCTCAATCACGGAAGTGATATCCCATATGTCTATTTAGGAACTTCAAATCCGACTAGCAGCTGGGCAGCTGGTTCTTCAACTCTCACTATCACCGGTGGAAAATGGGATGATAGTATCATTCAAACTGCTAAAACAACCTTCGAAACTGTCAACACCTCCATCACTGATGCCGATCATAAATGGGATATTAAAGTCACTCCAAATGCATCAAATCTCAATGTCTTTACAGCTGAGATAGAATTTGCTGACAAGGCAAAAGTTTTAGTCACTATCACAACTCCATCTACTACCCTTACCACTAGAACTGCAAAAATGACTATCAAATTTACCGAACCATTCGATCCAACAACTGCTACTAAATGGACTGATGAAATCTTACAATTTGCCAATGATGAATTCGATGGACACTTTTTACCTTTCTTCTATGTTGCTACGGCAAATCCAACAAAAACATCCTATGCATCTTCAAAAATTATGTACATAACAGGTGGTATTTGGGATGAACAAGTTTTAGACTTAGCAAGAACTGCCATGACTGCAGAAAACGCTAATGAAACAAATGATAAATACAAGTGGATTTTAACTGAAGAACAAGATAAAATCACCGCCGATAAAGCTTATATGGACGGATGTTCTTTAACTGCTACTATCACTAAAAATGCCAGTAACAAAGTATATATCACTGTCAAATATACTCAAGGCTATATCGTTGAAGATGGATATACCGATTGGGATACAACAGTTAAAGATTTAATGACTACTAATATGAACAATAACGTTCTTCCATATGTCTATTTGAATTCAGCAACTGCTAGCACTCAAACAGAAAAAGGATCATGGGTTGCTACTACCAATACTTTAACTATCACTGGTGGTACTTGGTATGATGCTGTTTTAAACGGTGGATACGGTGTTTTCTCCAAAGCTGGATGGACAACAAGAATCGAAATTGAAGATGGATATAAAGCAGAGTCTTTATACGCTGAAAAAGTTATCGATGCTACTAAAGGAGAAAAAATTGTTGTCAAAATCAGAGGTAGCAGCACATATACAACCTCAAGTTCAAATTCCGGTAATTGTAAACTGACTGCTGTTTATTATTGTTATGATGCCCCTACTGGTGATGATGCTAAATGGTCTACAAAAACAGAGACCTATTTGAAAGAAAATTTAGGTGGTCATACAATTCCTTATATCTACATGAATGAGAAATTCTTGACTACTAAAGATGTCACAACAAGTAAGAATCCTGGTATTGTCACACTCAGCGGTGGTATCTTTGTCGATAATCTTGTCATGCAAGCTTGTCAAACTGCCTTTGCAAGTTGGGATAGTCCAACTGTAAATGCTGATGGAACTGAATTTACAGCCTCCCATACTGAATCTGATGGTTGTAAATTATTAGTTTCTGTCTATAAAAGTAGCACTAGAATTTATTGCAAAATCAGTATCAATGAAAAGTATGCCGCCGGACAACAGAGTAGTTATAGCAGTGAAGTTCAAGATAAAATCACTGCTGGACTTTGTAACTATACCATTCCATTTGTCGATTTAGGTACAACAAGTATCACACCAACTGGTTCATCAGCTAATTCTACTAGCTCACACTATGTAACTTTAAAAACTGCTGTTTGGGATGATTCTATTTTCACAAAAGCTGAGACTGCCTTTACACAAGATGGTTGGACATACTTCTATAATGATGTCGATGAGACAAAAACAACTAAGACTTTCTACGCTTATAAAGTCAATTCTGATAATTCCTCTCTCTTTGCAAAGATTGAAAAAGGTAGTACTACGGGAGCTAATGAAGAAAAAATAGATACTTGCACCTATCAAGTCTATTATTACACCTATGTCAACTCTGGATTAACAGAAAAAACTGCTTGGACAACTAATGAGATTGCTTTCTTAAATGCAAATACTGGAAATCACGCTGCAGATGTTCCATTCTATGATATGGGCGGTGGTGATTCAGATTATACAACAAAAGCTGCTTCTGGAACTACTAGCGCTTATATCCAAGGTACTGAATATAACTATACCAATATCTTAAAATATATCTCAGTATTAAAAGCTAAAGGATATAAGATTGACACAGTAACCTTTTCTACAACTCCAGGATTTAAAGCATCCTACGAAAATACAGCTGAAGGATATACAATTAACCTAAATTGCACAAATGCAACAGTAAGCTCTAAAAAATATCAAAAGATAGAAGTCTCCTATGCAACAGCCTTCAATATTCCAACAGGTGATGATGCTAAATGGACAAGTGAGATTGAAAGCAAAGCTGCATTGATCATCGGTGATGAAACTCATAAATTACCATTTGTCTATCTTGGAACATTAGATAATTATAAATTCTCTACGACAAATGTAACTTCTAGTACTCCTTCTTTAATAATCACAGGTGGTGCTTGGGATGATAGAATTGCAGATCTTGCTATCACAGCATTCACCAATGCTGCAAGTGATGGATGGACTGTCTTTAAGACTGGTGACTTTGATGGAAATATTGTTTACGCATATTTGACAACATCTACTCGTTATATCAAGGTAACAATCAAAGCTACTTCAAATAAAGCAACATTACAAATTCAAAGAAAGTTAATTTCTTAATCAAAAAAACAAAGAACTACATCGCATCATGCCTTGTAGTTCTTTTTTATATAGTTTATAATGTAAGCGCTTATTTAAATTAATTGTTTTCAATATACTAACAAAATAGATGATTAATAATTTATTAAAAATCAAATAAATATTATGCTTTTTTAATAAAATTCTTAAAAATCTCATCAAATATAATCATTTACAATGAAATTTAGCTTATTGAAAAATCGATGTCTTCAATTTATCATTTTAGGAATATAAAGGAGGCCGATAAATGAAAAAAAGAAACCTACTATTATTGTCTTTAATCTCTTTGACACTTGTTGGATGTAATGATACATCTAATTCAACAAAATCAACAGCATCAAAGTCAGAAAAGACATCCGAAAAACAATCTGTTACAGCAAAAAAAGACTCTGCTAAGAAAAGTGAAACATCAAGTTCAACAAAGCCTAGCTCTACAAGTAAAGAAACTGATGATATTCAAAGTGAATCTAAGTCATCAAAGGATGATGAAGATGATTCCTTATGGCCAGATATTGTCAAAGATACGATGAAAGAATATCTTGATAATAGAATTCTTCCCTATATCAATCTCGGTATCAGCCCATCTAAGATTCAAGCGCCGACTTGGAGTGCCGAAACTTCAACCCTTACAATTATGGGTGGATATAGAGATACTGAATTATCACAAATCCAATTAAATGATGCTAAAGACACTTATGAAAAAGCCTTGTGGGAAGTGGCTTTAGATACTACTTCAATGACTGCTACCAATCCTGATAAAGATATCACCGTCAAGTATTATGTAAATGGTGGAATCATCTATCTAGATGCCACTTATAAAGAAAAATTTAATCCAACAGCTGTAAGTTCATATCCTAATGATTTATTGACTGATATGAATAACAATCTTGGAAATCATGCCTTAGATATTCCTTTTGTTTATTTAGGAACTAAGTATCCAGTCGGCGAAGCTGGAGAAGGTTTTTATACAATCACCGGTGGAGAATGGAATGATGAGATCATAACTCTTGCAAATACTGCATTTATCAATGCGAATAAATCCATCTCAAATGATGATAACAAATGGTCTTATTCTTCTTCGAATGATTCTGGGAAGTCTTCGTTTACAGCTAGTGTTGTTTTATCTGATGATACAAAATTCAAAATCAGTATC
The DNA here is from genome assembly GCA_963653505.1 of uncultured Prevotellaceae bacterium. GTDB lineage: Bacteria > Bacillota_I > Bacilli_A > RFN20 > CAG-288 > Enterosoma. The sequence continues at coordinate 14,006 of CAVJWL010000012.1, read as the reverse complement.
AATGAGGTTAATTATAGTGAAACATCCTCTAAAAAGATTGCTAAGATGATAATCACATATACACCACCATTTGTTCCTACAACAACAGGTAGTTGGTCAAATGATATCACCAATGTTTTCAACAATAATTTCCATGGTCATTCAATCCCTTGGTTCTATATCGGTTCTCAAGCTTATTTGAATTATAGCAGTGAAAAAGTTGCAACTATCTTAGGTACAACTGGCACTTGGAACGATCAAATATTCACTCTTGCTAAAGATGCCTGCGATAAAGAAAATCAGACTATCACAAATGTTGATAACAAGTGGACCTATAAATCAAGTGATACTGGTTCAAATATCGGATTGACTATGTGGACATTCACTCGTACTTTAGGAGATGGTTGTCTTTTAAAATTCACAGTTGAAAATTATAGTCTCGTTGAATCTTATGGAAACAAAGCGTTGATCTATGTCTATTACACAAGTAAGTATCAAGCACCCGCTAATGCTGATTGGTCAAACGATACTAAAACAAAGATAAACGAACATTTAGATAATGCTACTATCCCATATCTTTATTTAGGAACTACTAATGAAACTTCCTCTTGGGATGATTCAACTTCTGCTTTGACAATCACTGGTTCTGATTTCTATGAAACACTTTTTACAGGTGCAAAGAGTGTCTTCACTTCTGCTCTTGGATGGACTGGAAGTATCAAGACTGTCACTGATACTAATGTCTTTGGTCAAGAATATTCCTGGACTGTCTATGAAGCTAGTAAAGTAATTGACGCTACTATCGGAACTAAATTGATTGTCACTGTTGATTCAACATATCATTATTCCAATATGCAAGCTGGTAATTGTGTGATGAAAATCAAATATGAAAAGCCGTTCACAGTTCCAAACGAAATCACATCTTGGGATGATAATACTTCTTCATTTTTAAAGTCCAGTTTAGCTGGTCATACAATTCCATGGATTTATTTGAATTCTTCAACAGTTTCAACTTCTTATAGCAAATGGACAAAGGTAACTTCATTGACTGGCGGTCTTTGGGATGATGGCATTTTAGCTCATGCAAACGCTCAACTTACCAGTGATAATTGGGAAAATATTCAAGTCAATAACTCAATTTTAACAAGTAACAAGACTGAAGATGATGGTTGTCAATTGTCTCTTAAACTGTGCAAAGATAATTCTGGAAAAGCTAAGATTGAAATCACCTTCATTGAAGCTTGGAGTGAAATAAATACCAGTTGGTTAGATTCTCTCATCACTGATATGAAAGAATGTTTAAATGACAATGTCATACCATTCATTCAATTAGGATCGCCATCTCTTACTGTTTCAAACAAGAATGTCAAAAATAATTACATAACTATCACTTCTAATGTTTGGAGTGATACAGCTACCAGTAAAGCCAAATCTGTTCTTGATAATGAAGAAGGATGGGAGACTATCATGAATGTTTATGATAAATCCTATCAAGATCAATTGAATGCTTTCAAATTCAACGCGGATGGTTCTGCTATTTATCTCTCCCTTTATAAAACCAATACTGGATCTCAGTTATATATCGCATACTACAAGGCAGAGACTATCTCAGCTAATGCAAAAACTAGTTGGAACGATAAAGAAACAGCATTCTTAAATGATCTCACTGATGGCAATGCATCTTATGTACCATATTTGTATATAGGAGATGGTGATTATACACTTGATTCAGATAATGATCAGATACTAGGAACAGGTCATAGTCCGCTTTCAATCTTGAAATATTATTCAAAATTGAAATCACTTGGATATACAAGTTTCGGTTTCAAATTCTCTACATCTTACACAAAACTCATGGCTGGATATAAAGATACAAGTGGAAATGAAATCTATCTCGAAACAGATTTCACTTATGATGATAGTGGAAATAAGATAACAACATTGACTATCTCATATAAATCAAGTTTCAATATTCCAGATAGTGAGAATTCAAAATGGAAAGATAATGTCAAATCTCAAATATCTGATTATTTAGGTGAAAATGAAACCATTCCATATATCTATCTTGGAACCTTAAATCCAAAGACAAAGCTCGCAAGTGATAATTCAAAATTAGAAATTTATTCTAATGTTTGGTATGATGAGATAATCGATTTAGCATATACTGCCTTCACCTCTTCTAGTGATTCTTGGACTGTTGTCAAAGACTTATACGACAATCAGGTTATCGCTTCAAGAAAAACAAGTGATGATAAAGTCATCAAAGTTGTCGTTAAAAAACATGTTGATGATTCTACAAATTCTGAATCTGCTTATATAGAAATCTATTGCAAGTGATAAAAAGGCTGCCTAGTTGGCAGCCTTATAAGTCTTCATATTAAAAACATAACAAAAATTGTAAGCGCATTCATAAATACAAATGTTTTAAATTCACTTTACATTATGTAATATTTACGAATCAAAATTCGTTTATTTTTCGACATTTTTATCTATTTAGTAATGCTTTTTTCGGATTTTCTCACTTTAATATGTAATTTTTACATATCACATTTTTAGTTTAGAAAAGTTTCAAATAAATATAATGTATCAATACAATAGGAGATATACATAAATGAAAAAGAAAAATCTTTTACTTCTATCATTAGTCGCCTTGTCATTAGCTGGCTGTAATAATACGCCATCAAATTCAACAACTAGTGGTAATTCTACTTCTGTCGTCCAATCTGATAAGACATCGACCTCTACCAAGAAAAGCGATACTAGTACCTCAACTAAAAAGACCGATACTACAAGCAGTGCTTTGACTGATGATTATGAATCATCTAAATGGCCAACTGCTGTCAAAAATGATATGCTTCAATACTTGGATAACACCCTTCTTCCATACATCGATTTAGGCGGTAAGGATGTTAGATCTGTTTGGAATAGTGATACTGATACTTTAGAAATCTCTGGTAAAGCATCTGAAGTAGCATTGACAGCTGATGAAATCACTGCTGCTAAAACTACATATGAAAAAAACGGATGGAGTGTTACAACTGATGCCACTTCTATGACTGCTAAAAACGATGAAAAGGGTACTATCACAGTAAAATACTATAACAATGATACTTTTAACGTTTTAGAAGCCACCTATAAAGAACCATTCGATGAATCAAAAGCCGCTACTGCCTGGCCAACCAAGATTGTCGAAGAGATGAACACAAACTTAAATAATCATGGTGCTGATGTTCCATATGTATATTTAGGAAGTGTCAATCCAACATATTCTTGGGATGAAGCTCATGTCACTTTCAAAATCACTGGTGGAACTTGGGATGATAAGATCACAACCTTAGCAAAGACTGCTTTTGAAGCCGCTAATGCAACTATCACCAATCAAGATAATAAATGGGTTATCGATGAAATCGGAGATAATATTTATGGCAAAACTTTCAACGCATCTATCTGTTTCAGCGATGGAACTAAATTAGCCGTTTCTATTGAAGCCCCCGATACTGAAGCTGGTAAAAAAGCTTATATGAATATTGTCTACACTCAACCATTTGGTGGAACCTCAACTGCCTGGAATGATGATATCACCGATTGGGAAGCTGAATATGCTGACGATCATTCTATCCCATTCTTCTATTGTGGTACTGAATCTGATGATTTGAATGTTCAATCAGCCTCTTCAACCTCACTTAGAATTTATGGTGAGAACAACACTTGGGATGATAGAGTTATCGATAACTTCAAAAATGCTATCAACACTGAAAATACAAAGATCACTTCTGATGATAAAAAATGGACTATAACATCAAAGACTAGTGATTCAAATGCTTCTGTCACAGCTTGGATTGCAACAAGAAAATTTGATGATAATTGTTCATTAACCATTAAAGTTGAAGAAGATCAAAATAATCGTAGAGCAGATATCCTTGTCCAATATGAAAAAGGCTATAACCCAACCGCAACTGATTGGGGTACTGATACTAAACAAAGTTTCACTGATTACTTAGATGGAAACAAAGTTCCTTATATTTATTTAGGAAATGATGATCCAGAAGATGATAGTGTTGATTGGGATGATATAAAAACACTTACCATCACTGGAAGTGAATATTTCAGTGCTGTATTAGATGGCGCTAATAATGCCTTTAATGCTGCTGATGGATGGACTAGCAGTATCGTGACTAAAACTGGAACAAATTATGATGGAACTAAAACTTATAGCTATCAAGTAGTTGAAGCTGAATATATCATCAATGCAACAACTGGTAAAAAGCTCAATGCAACTGTCAAAGCTGAATATTACAATACCAACACTGGTACTCCATATGGTCGTTGTGTCATGGAAATTGTATATACAAAACCATACGAAGTTCCAACTGATCCAGAAGATTTGAAGTGGGATACAGCAGCAGCAAATTATATTTCATACAATTTCTCTAATCATGCCTTACCATTTGTATATCTAAATGCTTCTACTGTAACTACAAATTATTACTATTCTGAAAATGCTATGTATATAACTGGTGGTGCTTGGGATGATAAGGTCTTAGATCACGCCTTAACTCAAATCACTGGTGCTACAAAGACAACTGAAGAAGATGATGATGGAAACACTCAAAATGTTGTCAAAGCAACATTGACAGAAACTGATGGTTGCACTATCGATATCACAATTCATAATGTTTATGGATCAATCGAATACAAAGCAGTTTTAAATGAAACATACAACTATGATGATACTTTGACTGCTTGGGACACTGAAACTGCCACTAAGATTTCTGCTGGTTTAAATGGAAACACACTTCCATTTATCAATTTCGGTACAAAGCATTTGACTGTCAATAATTACACTAACCAAGTAAAAATTGAAACTCATGTTTGGGATGATGAAATCATCACTAAAACAGTCGCTAAAGTCAACGGTGTTGATGGATGGGTTTGTGTCAAAAATGAATTCGAGGATCGTGAACTTTCAGCCTTTAAGAAATTAGCTGATGGTTCTAAAGTCACTTTCAAACTTAATAATCTTGGTACTGGTGTTCAATTCTTAGCTTATTACACCGCTGCTTCTACAACAACAATCACTAAGACAAAATCAGCATGGTCAGAAAAAGATAAAACAAATATTAAAGCAATCACAGGTACTACTGAAATTCCAAACATTCCATTCCTTTATATGGGAGAAAGTGATTACGCAACATACAATAAAGCAATCAGGGGTAATGTTTATGATTTAGATACTATGTATGATTATTATCAAGCTTTAAAAGATGCTGGCTATCAAAAGGTTTGTTTTAAAGTATCTGCTAATCAATTAAATTTAACTGCAGAATATACTGATGCTAGTGGCAACGTTACAAAATTAGTCACTAAATATTTTGCTCAAGGATGGGGATCAAGCGCTGTAAAAGGAGCTGAATTACAGATTGCCTACACTCCAGCAACTAATGCTTAGTTAGATAAACAAACCTTAAATCATTTAATTTAGATTCATAGAGGATGAGAGAAATCTCATCCTTTTTTGAATTTCAATGAATTCAAAAGGAATACTTTATTATTGTAAGCGGTTTCCTTTTATTTAAGTCAATTAAATTGATTCATATAATTAGAAAATTATTAAGGTGTTAGAAATTCTTATTTTTCATTATTTATTTGATAAATATAGTTAAAAATGTATTTTAAACCTATTAAATTTATTGATGTGATTAAATAAAAAATTATTAATAATATTTATGAAATCGCTTTCTAAATAGCTTATTTGATTAAATTCAAAATAGGTTATGTAATTTTTACGAGTGTTTTTATCAATGTTTATCTAAAAAAATTAAAATTCAGCCTTTTTGTCATTAATAAATTCGTAAAAATTACATATCAAAATTTTATTGCAATAAATTCAAAAGATTTTTATTATTTTCTCATGAATTTTGGAGGTTCATAAATGAAAACTAAAAATCTTTTATTATTATCATTAGTCTCTTTAGCTCTTGTCGGATGCGACGGGACTTCTGGAAGTAATTCCGCTTCAAAAAGTGCAGCAGCTAGTGATGCTCCTATTTCTAATAAGACATCTACTAAAACATCAACTGCTCCTGCTTCAACCGAAAAGAAGGATTCTGCTGTAAGTGATAACTCTGCTAATAAAGATAGTGAAACATCAAGTTCAACTACTACTGGTGGAGATGTCCTCTCTCCTAGCACTAGTGAGAGTACTTCTGAAAGCAGTACAAGTGTTGATATCTATAGCACAACTTTATGGCCAGCTTCTGTTGTCGATGAAATGCTTCTTCATTTAGGAAACAGAATCGTTCCTTATGTTGATTTAGGAAAGTCAGCTTCTAAACTCACTGCTGAATGGGATAGCGATACTGATACCTTAACTGTTATGGGAGGCGTTATCACTGGTGGTTTAACTACAACTAAATTAGATGATGCTAAAACCACTTATGAAACTGCAGGTTGGACTGTTACAATCAAAGATAGTGCATTTACCGCTATCAATGCTGATGGTGATTTAACTGTTAAATATTATACTGAAGATGATCTTTGCTATTTCACTGCGAAATATGCTGAAACATTCGATCCTACAAAAGCATCTAGTTGGCCAACTGATTTGATGAGTGATATGAATACCAACATGAATAACCATGGTGCTGACATTCCATTTGTCTATTTAGGAACTGTCGCTCCTACTGGTGTATATGATCAAGGTAAGTATACAATCACCGGTGGCGCCTGGGATGATCAAGTCACTTCCTTAGCAGATACTGCTTTCCAAGCTGCTAATGCATCAATCAGTGATGATGCTAATAAATGGACTATCACCACCGGTACTAATTCTTATGGCACTACCTTTAAAGCAAACGCTACCTTAGCTGATGGCACAGTTTTAAAAATTAGCATTGAAGCTCCATATAAATCTTCTTACTCAACAACTAAGAGATACGCTAAGATGGAAATCACCTACAAAGAGCCATTCAATCCACCATCAACTGGTAGTTGGGGTTCAGATATTCAAGATGTCTTCACAACTAATTTTGATGGTCATACTCTTCCATGGTTCTACACCGGTTGTACTCCATACTTATATAGTAGTACACCAACAACTGCAACTATTTATGGAACCACTGAATCTTGGGATGATCAAATCTATACACTTTGCCAAACTGCAATCGATAATGAAAATGCCACCATCACAGATGAAGCATATAAGTGGACTGTAACATCTACGACTCTCTCTTCTGGTATTGTTAAATATACCTATTCAAGAACTTATGATGATGGTTGTTCATTATCTTTCACAATCGAAAACTTCTCTACCTCTCAAAACAAAGTTGAAATGCATGTCACCTATTCACCAAAATTTGTTGTTCCTTCGACTGGTGATTGGGAACAAGAAATTAAAGATATGTTCACAAATGATTTCGGTGGTCATATAATTCCTTGGTTCTATACTGGCGGTACAAATTCAATTTACACGCATACTTCTGGTTCTGCAAATGCAACAATTTGCGGTGAAAATAACACATGGCGTGAACAGATTATCAATCTTGCTAAAACTGCCTTTGAAACTGAAAATGCAACAATTACAAATGATGATAATAAATGGTCACTTTCAATCGATAGCACATATGCTTACGGAAACGAGTTGGATGCTGTAAGAACTTATGAAGATGGTTGTAAATTAACTGTCGCTGTTCGTAATTTCTCATCTTATTATTCAAAAGCAGAGATTAAAATCTCATACACTCCTGCATTTGTAATTCCAACAACTGGTGATTGGACAACTGAAGTCAAACAAGTATTCACAGATTTCGATGGTCATTCAATCCCATGGTTCTACATCGGTGGTAATCCAACACTCAAATATTATTACACTGGAGATACTTATGCATATATCGATGCTCCAGAAAATTCTTGGGATGACCAAATCTTCACTCTTGCCCAAACTGCTGTTGATGCTGAAAATGCAACCATCACAAATGATGATGAAAAGTGGAAAACAAGCCTTGAAAGCGGTAAGCTCACTTGTATAAGAACATTCGCTGATGATTGTACTATCAAGTTCACTGTTACAAATTATTCAACCTATTACAATTATGCTAGAGTTTCAATCTTCTATCAGAAGAAATTAGCCACTCCAACCACTACTGCTTGGGATTCAACAATCATTGATTTCTTCACTACTAAATGTGATAATCACGCAATGCCATGGTTCAACACAGGCTGCACTCCAACTGTTTATTCAAGCACTGATACTACTATGACAATTTACGGTACGAGTGGAACTTGGAACGATAAAATCTTAGATCTTGCAAAAGCTGCTTGTGAAGCAGAAAATGCAACTATCACTGATGACGATAATAAATGGGTTGCAGCAACAACCTCTATCTCTGCAGGTACTAAACTGACTGAAACAAGAACTTATGAAGATGGATGTACTTTAAAATTCACTGTTGAAAATTTCGGAACTTCTTCAAATAAAGCTGAAATTCATGTAACTTACACACCAAGCATTGTTTATCCAACCGGAGATGATGCAAAGTGGTCTGATACTGTCACAACTGCACTTACAACCTTCCTTGGCGCTAGTGAAACACTTCCATGGATCTATTTAAACGCTGCTAAAGATGCCGTTACTACAAGATCTTATACAAATGAACTCGATCTTAGAGGTGGAAATTGGGATCCAAAGTTAATCACTAAAGCAATCGATGAACTCAATGCTTCTAATCAAGGATGGACATATATCAATGATACTTATTCTGAACAATTGATTGCAATCAGACAGTCAGCCGCTGGTAAGCCAATTAAACTCGTCTTAAAAGCTTCTGGTACTACTACACTTTTAGAAATTTATTATAAATAAACTTTGACTTACTTATCTACATATACATCTATAAACTAAAAGCTTTATAATTTTTACAAAAGGGCTGTTGGAAAATTAAAATTTCTAACAGCTCTTTTAGTTATGTAATAATAGACAATTTAATTAATAACTTCCCAATCTGATGTACTAAGGATTGGGAAGTTATTAATTAAAAGCTTTTTTGCTCCTAATATAGTTGAACAATTAGAAAAACTAAATCAAGAAATTAACGATTTAGATGATTATTTAATAGGTGGCTTTGAAAATCACAAATTTCAAAATTCAGGAACAGAATTAAGTAGTTATAGTCATGGTAAAAAAATAACTTGTATTAATAGTTCGTTATTTGAAGTATATACCTCCTCGAATAGTTATTACTTTTATTATTACTATTGTTCAAGAGATGATTTTGATAAAAATAATGTTGGTGTTTTAAATCTTTTTATCACAAAAAAATCATCAGATGAAAAATCATCTAACATTTCAATCGATTCGAATGAATGGTCTGAAGGAACTAAATATAGGGGTATAACATTATTATGAAAAAAGAAAAGAAAATATATTTTAAAATTTTGTTATTCCTTTTGAATATTTTCTTATTAACATCTTGTATATTTATTAAGGAAGATAGAGAAGGAATGAAAAAAGTATGTGATAATGTAGTAGACAGTTGTTTTAGTAAAAATAAAGATGATATTAAAAAATTTTTTGCTCCAAATATAGTTGAGCAAGTAAAAAACATAGATCAAGAAATCAGTGATTTACAAAATTATTTAACTGGTGACTTAACAAATTACGATTATAGCTATCCTGGCAGTGAAGAAACATCTTATAGCAAAGGGAAAAAGCAAGTATATATATATCATTTGGTGCATTTAAAGTGTATTCAAATGAAACAAGTTATTATTTCACATTTTATTATTGTTCCAGGGATGATTCTGATGAAAATAATGTAGGCGTTTTAAACTTATTAGTCCAGTGGACTCCAAAAGGGGATGAAGAAATAAACACACACAACGATTGGGATGAATGGTCTAAAGGAACTAAATATAGAGGTATCACATTAATTTAAAAATCTATTCTTTATAGATTCGATCATATTTATACGAAATATATGCTTTGTATTTATTGATATTTGATAATAATTACAATTTATGGCTTTAATTAAAACATGAATATCTTTTAATTAAAAAAATGTATTAAATTTTTAAAAGTGTGTAGCGATGTATTTTATCCTAATTGTAGTTTAAAATTCCAATTAACAAAAGACTAAATGACTAAATCCTATATATATTTAGAAAGCAATCATATATTGTTTTTAGATAATAAATATTGGTTTCAGTTATCTTACTTATAGAAAGGAGATACATTATGAAAAAAATTTTTATAATTCCAATTATATCTTGCTGTTTATTGACTTCTTGCTTTGATGATTCTTTAAGTAAACAACACGCACATCCAGTCAATCAATGGGAGGAATTCAACGATAAGGCTCATAACTATAGCGACTTAAAAATGAATGTAAGCACATATTTCGAAGATGATTATATAGTTATCGGTTATATTTTCAGCATTAAAACAACTGAAACACATCTACAACAAAAATTATTTCAATCCAATAGCAGTGCAAAAGTTGACTATAGCCTTGTAAAATTTGAAGATTCAACGGGACAACAAGTAGTTTTTGATAAAAATTTAGATTATGTCATAAATTCTACAAGAACCATCAAAATAAGTTACAAAGAGTTAGATGATAGCACCAAAGAAATTATTGAAAAAGATAATGCAACTCTATACATTAAGGATGAACTATTTTATTTAAGTAATTATGATTGTAATTCATCAACTTCTAAAAAAGTGCAATTTGGTGATAATCTTTTATCACTGAACATTTAATTTCTAAAACGATCCCTTTCAAATAAGGGATTTTTCTTTTGTTCACTTTTATACATGAAAAATTATATCTAACATACAAACTTTATAAATATATGTTGAAAAGCTTCAAATTGATTTTATATAATTTTATCGGTGAAACCGGAGGTTTAGGTAAATGAAAAAGAAAAACATATTGTTTTTGTCTTTAGTTTCATTATGCTTAGTTGGTTGTAATGATAAATCCAATAGCACAAATAAAACTAATACAAATAACAATTCTCAAGTTGATTCTAGTAAAAAATCAACAAAGCCGAATACTGATTCTACAGATAAGAAATCTGATTCAACTATTAAGAGTGATACTGATAAGAAATCTGATAGCTCAAACAGTTCTTCTGAAGATGATATCTATACAAAATCAAAGTGGCCAATCGATGTCGCAAAAGTGATGTATAGAAGATTGGATGAGAGATTTGTCCCTTATATTGATTTAAAAGCTTCAAGACCACAAGCTTTGATGTGTGATTGGGCAAGAGTTGGTTCAATTACTACTGTTTCTATTTACAGCGATTATTCTGGTAAATTGACTGATTCAATGGCTGATGAAGTCAAGACTGCTTACGAAAATGAACATTGGTCAGTTACAATCACAAAGGATGATACAACTGAATTTAAAAATGTATTAGAAGCAACAAATCCAGAAAATGATTTGACAATTAAACTTTCTGTTGAAAAAGAACTTTTTACTTTGGCTATCAAATTCAACGAAAAATTTGATGCTAATAGAGCAAATGGAACTTGGGATGATGAAATATCAACTGATATGGATTCATTTTTAGATAATCACAGCGCTGATATTCCATATATCTATCTAGGAACTATCAATCCAAATAGTGGAGCTGATGTTTATACACCTGAAATTTTAGCAATCAATGGTGGCAGTTGGGATGATCAGATTTTAACCATTGCTAAAAAAGCATTTGACAATGCCAATGCTTCTATTTCAAATGAAGAGAATAAATGGACATATGAAGATGGATATTATTCTTCAGTAAAAGCAAAAAGAACTCTTGAGGATGGTTGTAAATTAGAAGTTGAAATTTTATTGACAAATGATGAACAAGATAATGAAGTAGCTAAAATGGAAATCCTTCATAAAGCTGCTTTCATTCCTAGTTCTAATACTGAATGGGCTGATGAAATCAAAAATACTTTTAGCTCTAATTTCGATAATCATTTAATTCCATATTTCTATATCGGTTCTGATACTGTCACTAAAGATGCATCTAGTTATGATAGTAATTCTGCTACTTTCTATTCTGCTCATTACACCTGGGATGACAAGATTTATGATTTAGCAATGACTGCAATTAATAACGACAACAAGAAATATGCAGATGAATTCAAGTGGCAAATTGTTGATGGAGAAAACGATTTATACGGAACTCGTCAATTGAAGTTCACTAAGGATTATGTAGATGGATGCAATCTTTCCTTCACACTTGATCATTATGAATATGATGATAACGCTAAAATCGAAGTCAAATTCAAACCTAAATATCAAGTACCAGATGGTGCTAAATGGCCAGATAAAGCTATCAAATATATGAATGAGAATTTAGGTGGAGTCCTTCCATATCTCCATCTTGGAAATATAACTGATGAATCAGTTGTTTGGAACGCTGATACTTCTACTTTGACAATTCTCGGTGAGACTTTCTATTCTTCACTATTAAATGGTGCTAATGCTACTTATACATCAGATTTAGGATGGAATGGCGGCATGGTTGACGGTGATGACTGGGGAACAACTTATAAATACTTCAAAGCTGAAAAAACAGTCGCTGAAATCAATTCAAAGTTAACACTCACTGTTGATGGAACTTATCACAGTTCTTATTATGATGGAGGAATTGGTGGCTATGCAGTTTTAAAGGTTGTTGTTGATACCCCATATACCGTTCCAAGCGAAGAAAACGCCAAATGGGAAAAGCATACCTTCACAAATACCTATGATTATGATGATCAAATCGATTCAACATTCATCAGCGATAATCTTGATGGCCATGAAATCCCATATGTTTATTTGAATTCTAAAGAAATCAAGACCTATTTCTCTGAATCAAGCAATGAATTAGTTCTCATAGGTGGAAAATGGGATATTGCTGTTTTAGATCATGCAAAATCTCAATTTGAAAAAGCTAATTGGACTGATGTTACAAAAGATGATGATAATGAAAAAGTCACCGCTAAATTCAAAGCCAGTGATGGTTGTGAATTTGAAGCCCTTGTTCATGAAAATTCAAACGGAAAGATCGAATTGAAGATTTCTGCTAAATTCGGTTTTGTAACAACAACAGAATGGTCAGATGAAATCAAAGATGCCTTCAATACCTGCTTGAATGGTCACTCACTCCCACTTATTCAAGTCGGAAGTAAGAAGCCAACATTGAGTACATACACAGGTGGTTTATCAATCTCCAATAATAACTGGAAAGAAGGATTATTAGAAGAGACAGAGACAACATTAAACGCTGAAGGATGGAATTATTTTGTTACACCAAAAGCAAGTGATGATGAATACGATACTTTAAATGCCTATAAAGAATTCACAGATGGAATCGTCTATTTCACACTCAACAATTCAACTTCTGGTTTATATCTTCAAGCCAATTACTTTGCAAAACCAAGTGATCAAACTAAAACTGAATGGAGTGATGATGAAAAAGCATTCATCAACAATATGACTGGTGGAAACACTACCTTAGTACCATTCATCTATATGGGAAATGCTGACTATACAACTAGTACTGATTCAAGTTCAATAACTGGTAGTATCTCAGATACTTATTCGGTCATCAAATATTATGAATCTTTAAAGACACTCGGATATCAAAATCTCACTTTAGAAGTCTCTGCAGCTAAATTCAATTTATCTGCAACCTATACAAATGATAAAGGTGATAAGATTGAGATAGCTGTTGATTCAATATATGATATGAATGACATGTCATATGTAACTTCATTGACAATCACCTATACTGCCTCTAGTTCAATAACTGAATAAAAAATGAAACAAACATCGTTAGAAATACTTGAGTATCATAACGATGTTTTTTCTTTATCATTCAAAAATCATTGAGTATGTTAAAATCCCATAGTTAAAAATGTAATAATTACATATTTTAATGTTTTTGATTCAAATCATCAGTTTTTATATGTGATTATTACATCGTGAACTCCCAGCAAAATTATACGCTTTTAGATAATTCTTCAATCAGGAACTTATCAA
>CAVJWL010000011.1:0-51685 GCA_963653505.1 uncultured Prevotellaceae bacterium | reverse complement strand
TCTCATAAAAAAGCCAGCAAATATATTTAAAATGCTGGCCTATGAGTAATGACTATTTAGAAATAACAGTACCAATTTTTTCGCCATCGATGATTTTGACAGCATTATCAGTATTATTCATATTGAAAACATGAATTTTGATATTGCTATTTTCAAGAAGTCCGACAGCAGTGTTATCCATGACTTTCAAATTCTTCTCTAACATCTCATGATAGGTCATCTTAGAGATCAATTTTGCATTTTGATTCTTTCTAGGATCATCATCGAAAACACCATCAACACCATTTTTACCCATAAAAATACTATCAGCATCGATTTCTTTAGCTCTTAAAGCAGCACCAGTATCAGTGGTGAAGAAAGGAGAGCCGATACCACCAGCGAAGATGATAACTCTACCTTTTTCGAGATGGCGAATAGCTTTTCTTCTGATATATGGTTCACAACATGCATTGACAGGAAGGGCTGATAATACACGAACTTTTAAACCATTCTTTTCAAAATATCCTTGTAAAGCCATAGCATTCATAATTGTAGCAAGCATTCCCATATAATCACCAGTTGCTTGTTCAATTCCGATAGTAGGAGCAAGATTACCTCTCCAAATATTACCGCCACCAACTACCATAGCTACTTGAACTCCGCGTTCAGTGATGGCTTTGACAGTTTTAAAAACATCGTCTAAAACTTTCGGATTGTAATTTTGATGATTTTCTTTGTCTTCTAAGGCTTCACCAGAGATTTTTAATAATATTCTTTTAAATTCCATTGTTGTGTCTTTCCTTTCAAGAAAAGCACCCCAGTTGGGGTGCTTAAATCAACATGAAAACTACTTTTGAGCGTCAGCGATTTGTTTAGCGACTTCGTCAGCTAAATTATCAGCTTTCTTCTCAATGCCTTCACCAACGGCATAACGGATATAAGATACAACACTTGCATCTTTTTCTTTGAGGACTTGACTGACAGTCTTAGAACCATCAAGAACATATTCTTCCTCACTTAAAACAGATTCACCGAGAACCTTCTTAACTTTACCTTCAACAATCTTCTTTTGAATTGCTTCTGGTTTAGATGCAAACTTAGCATCTTGTTTAGCAGCTTCAAGTTCGATACCTGTTTCTTTATCGATGACTTCAGAAGGAATATCTTCCATAACTCTGTAGGTAGGATTCATAGAGCAAACATTTAAAGCAATGCCATTTGCTAATTCAACATCACCACCTTTTAAGACGACTAAAGTAGCGATCTTACCATTCATATGGATATATGGTCCGAAGACTTCATCATCGGATTTTTCGACAACATTAAATCTACGGAAATCAAGCTTTTCACCAAGTTTGATACCTGCATCGACGAAAAGATCGTTTAAGGTCTTACCATCTTTTGTAACACATGCCTTTGCAGCTTCTAAATCAGCTGGCTTATTGGCTAAGACAATCTCATTGACTTCCTTAACCAAAGCACGGAATGGATCAGAATTTGCAACAAAGTCGGTTTCAGAATTAACTTCGATAATAGCAGCTGTGTTGCCATTGACCATGACCCAGCTAACACCTTCAGCAGCAGTACGAGTAGCAGCTTTCTTAGCTTGCTTTGCGATGCCCTTTTCTCTTAACCAATCAGCAGCTTTGCTGACATCTTGGTCATTTGCAAGAAGAGCTTTCTTACAATCCATAAGACCAGCACCAGTGCGGTCTCTTAATTCTTTGATTAAATCAATAAGATTAGCCATTATTAGTTGTTCTCCTCAACTGGTTTCTCTTCGGTTTTTGGAGCTTCGGCTGCTTTATCAGCTGGCTTTTCAGCTCCGTCTTCACTCTTATGTCCACCGTTTGTCTTTGTGAACTTACGGAATTTGACTGGCTTACGCTTTGTTCTGCCACCATTCTTAGCTTTTCTCATAGCGATAGCATCATCTCTGAGCTTCATACGGATAGCCTTGGTTTGTTCAGCTTGATCAGCACCCTTGAGGATGTCATTCATAGTTTGGCTAGCAGCTTCAGCATCTTTGTAGGCATAGATTGGTTCACCACCCTTACCTTCAACAACAGCATCAGCGAATAATCCGACAATAATACGGATAGAAGCTTCACCATCATCATTGGCTGGGATGAGATAATCGATTTCATCTGGATCAGTATTTGTATCACCTAAAGCAAAGACAGGGATGTGAAGAGCTCTTGCTTCATGGATAGCATTGTGTTCTTGTTTTGGATCGACAACAACGATTGCATTTGGAACGAAACGGATTTCCTTGATACCTTCAAGGTTTGCGCTGAGCTTTTCTTTGAGCTTTAAGATTTCAGCTTGTTCCTTCTTAGGAAGCTTTTCGAGTTCTCCGCTCAATTCTCTTGCTTCAATATCTTTTAAAAGAGAAATTCTCTTTAAGATGGTACGGAAATTGGTTAAAGTACCACCTAACCAACGATGGTTGACATAGAAAGAACCAGAACGAACTGCTTCTTCTTGAATTGCCTTTTGGGCATATGCCTTAGTACCAACGAAAAGAACTTTTCCACCCTTGCTAACAATATCCTTTAATGCATTGTAAGCGACTTGGACTTGTTCACTTGTCTTGTTGAGATTTATGATGTGAAGATTGTTTCTCTTAGTGTAGATGTATTGTTTCATCTTTGGATTCCAACGGCTAACTCTATGGCCGAAGTGGCATCCTGCATCTAATAAGGTTTTTGGACTGACAACGACATCGGTGTCCTTGTGGACAGTAGTAGCCATAACGTCAGCAGTTTCTGGCTTTACTTCTTTGACTTCATTTTCGCTCATTTTGAGCCTCCTTTTTGTTGAACTTCTAGATGTTTCAAGATATCAACCCAACAAATTATTCATTGCAGATCCATCATTTTCAGATCAGGGCTAGAGAAGTGTAAAATTTGAAGGACTAGTCAATAAGATTCACATCTATGGTTATTACGCAATACGCGCGAGCGATATTATATTATTAAAAGAGGTCATTTTCAATCTTTTTTTATTAAAACAACAATTTCTATTGAAGAAATGAACAAATTCCGATATAATTTTCTTTGCAAAAAAATTTGGCCCCATCGACAAGTGGCTTAAGTCTCAGCCCTCTCAAGGCTGCATTCACGGGTTCGAATCCCGTTGGGGTCACCATTCGACTATAATTTGAACTCCTATTGCATAACGCAGTATGGGTTCGTTTTTCATTTATACCTAAAGAAGAGATTCAGGGATTGGTTTGTTCTTCATGAACTGACAGAAAATCCCATAGAATCGAACAAAAACGACAAAAATCCTCAAAAGAAGAACTGATCTTCGAATGAGGATTTTTTCGTTTCTATGAAAATACAGAAGTTCGAATCATCGATTGGTCAAAAGTGGGTATTGCATCTTCTCAAAACAGAATCTTCCCATACAAGTAATACCAAGAACCTCATGATTTTATCTAACAATTTCATTCGTTTTAAATGAATCAAGTGCGAAGCACTTGCATTTTTTTTTTTTTGTAAAATTGGTTCTAGAGATGAATATGCTTTTAGGGGTTTCCCGACTCCTAGAAAAACAATTTATCTTTATCTATTGTCCCAAGAATACTTTTTTGGGATCGTTCTTTTTACTATCTCAAAGGTTTCTTGTTTTTGTTTTCTCTAAAAATGAATAAAGAAAGGAGAAGAAAACAAGTATGAAAAACAAATTTAAGAAATCTAAGATTATCGTCCCTGCTCTCGCTCTAATCACGGCTACAACAGTCGCCAGTGTCACTGGTACTGTGGCTTGGTTCACGGCAAGTAGAGCAGTCATTGTTACTGGAAGTCAGTTTGTGGCTACAAAGTTGGAATCAAAACTTAATGTTACTTTGACTATGGGCGTGGGAACTTCTGTTGATACAACTGACACGTCTAAAATCACAATGGCAACAAATGATAAGCTTACTCATGGTTCCTATGATGCAAAAGCTATCACAAATACTTCTGAAGGAAATCTCTATGTGGCCAAAATTAATGATAATGGTCAAACTGTTGAATCATATACTGATTTAGGAACTGAATCTAACGCTCTAAAAACAACGGCGACAACAACAGAGAATAGCTGGATTGCAAGATCTGATGCTACAAACGGCAACATCTATTATGGTGTTTCCTGGACTATGACTTTTTCTCTTGAAACTGAAACAACCAATCAGACTGACTATTTGTTGTTTGATGTTGATGGTTCTTCATTTACTGATAAATCAGGTAAAACAACAACAACTGCTAATGGTTTCCGTATCGCCTTCATGACAGATAAAAAGTGCTTAGTGATTGGCGGTGATTCAGAAAAGAAACATGTTAATGGAACAGGTTCTTCATCTACGGCGAATTTTGAGGAAGCAAATTACGAAGCCATCACTGCAACTACCGCCAAAGCAAGTGATATCACAAAATCAAGTGATAATGATACCTTAGCAAACAATAAGTTATGCCTTGGAACAATTGGAACTGCAACAGCCAATTCACTTGTTGTTAAATGCGTTGCATGGTACGAAGGCGAAGATACTTATGTTAAGGATAAACACAATGGTACTACCATTGATATGTCCAAAATCGAAGCATCTCTTAACTTCTACACCAGATACAAAGTCACTGATGGGACCACTGGTGGTTAATCGATAATCTTAATTCGAAAATTTAACCTTTGAAACAATTAGGAGTCATAGGAATGTCCAGTCTTATGGCTCCTTATTTATATTAAGGAGGTTTTATGAGCGAGAAAAAGGCAAGAAAAATCTCTGGAGATAGCATTACCAGATTGCAATATAATGCACAAGGCTTTAGAGAAGCTTTCTATGTTTTATACAATTCATTGATGAATAAAGATGGATGCGAAAACTGGCATCAAAATGGCGATGGATTATCTGTTTTAGCAACAAATGGATGTTTCTCTCTTGAATTATATTTCAAATTACTTATCGTAATAGCAAATTTTAACCCTACAAATAAATCAAGTGAATTTTATCAAGAACATCACTTGAGTAAATTGTATGATTACCTTTCAAAAGATAATTCCACATTTACAGATGAGTTAGAAGAATTATTTGAATCAGCAAAATTTAAAAATGAAAAGAAGAATCTTAAAGAATTTTTGAACAGCATTGATAATTATTTTATCGATTGGAGATATTCGTTTGAAAAAGATAAGCTTTCTATAAATTTAAATGTGCTTTCAGATCTTTTGAATCTTCTCGAAAAATATAGTGAAGATAAATTTAGACCTGTTTTCCGTATCTTAGATCAAATGGAACCAAGAAGTTACGAAGAACAAAATTTGATAATTGAGGATCCGGATTTAATAAGAATGAAGGGATCTATAACGCCAAGAATTTTTATAGTTGAAAAAAACACTTAATTAGCTAATTCAATCTCATTTTTATAAACATTATCCAAATGTACAAAAACGAAAAACATGGAGGCATAACATGGATAAAGATGAAATTAAAGTCTTTACAGAATTCTTTAAATCTACCAATGATAATGCTGATGAGATTATTCTAGAGTTTATAAAGAAGTGTGTTTATAGATTCAATGGAGAGCTTCTTTCTTTGCTTAACAAACAGATAGATAAAGATTTTCTTTGGGTCCCAAGTAAAATACATAATTTCAGATTTGATGACATTAACTTTTGGTATTTCTTTGTATTTTTAGTTTTCGTTTTTGATAAAGGATATGTCAATGAGATATTCACAGAGAATAATTCCTATTATTACATAGAAAATAGCTTAAGTGATGTATTGGATTATATGAAAAACAATTCAATCATTGAATTGATTGGAAAATTACTTTTTGGCTATGAAAAACATAAAACATCTATAAATGATGAAATCAAAGAATTTTTTTAACAAAAAGAAATACATTCCTTTAATTTGCGTTCAATTCATATCATGCAGAAAACAATCTTCCTTTTTTACAATGCAAGATTTCAAATTGCAATTAAAAAAGGAATATAAAGAATTTCATCAGATGATAAATAACTATTTTCAAAATGAAAACAAATCAGATGAAAGTAATAATCAAATCAAAATACCTGAAGATTTAGTGAATCTAATGAATCAAATAGATAAAGAATTTTAATCTTGTTAATCCAATCCCGGTTTTTATAAACTTTCTTTATTTAAAGGACCTAGGCTATTCGTGGAGTGTATCAATAGGGCGTTCCTTGCCTAGGGGAAGGGTCAATGCGAAATTGGGTAATACGTTGTTGTAATAAGCATCCCTTCCAACCTTGAGATGGCTCTCTCTTAACAGGGAGAGCTTTTTAAGTGAATAAACAACTTTAGTTTCAATATCTTCAGTTGCTAACTGTTTAAACGTTAAAAATTATATGGATTGAGAAAATTTCAATCGAGTAGAGAGTGAGAAATAGTTTTAATTTCTCCGCTCCCTCTCACACCACCGTACGTGCGGTCTTCCGCATACGGGGGTTTAAACAAACATCTATGCTATCTCTTTAAGATAGTATTCAAGAGGGTCTTAAAAACCTCTTTTCTTTAGTCGTGCGTTTGAGATTGCTCTATGAATTACACAAGAATGAGAGATGAATTGATAACCTCTTCTACAATATGTTAATCCCTTAGCTTCTTCACTACCAATTTTTAACTGAACTAGAGCTTCTATTCGCTTTTGATTAACTTTCCATTGTTTCCAAATGACTACTCTAAAAGCATTCCTTAACCACCCACCAATTCTTTCCATAAACGTTTTCATACTAGATTTGCGATAGTAGTTAATCCAACCTCTTAGAACTTGATTTATCTTTTCTATTCGGTAACTGTTGCTAACACTCCAAGAACGTCTCATAAGCATTTTCAATTTCTTGAAAAGCTTCATAAAACTTTCTTTATGAGGTTTTGATTTCCAACCATCTTTTGACTTCCAAAATGAAAAGCCTAAGTACTTAAGATTGTTTGGTGTCGTGATATGTGTTTTAGTAGCATTTACCTTGAGTTTTAACTTTGTCTCAATGAATGTGACAATATTTTTCATCACTCTTTCAGCTGAAAACTTAGTTTTAACAAAGATAACGCAGTCATCTGCATATCTTGCAAAATGCAATCCTCTTCTTTCTAGTTCCTTATCGAGTTCATTCAAATAAATGTTACTCAATAATGGTGAAAGATTTCCTCCTCGTGGTGTTCCTATAGTTGTTTCTTCAAGATTACCGTTGACCATAACACCTGCTCTTAAGAATTTGTGAATAAGTGCAGTGACATCACTATCTTTAGCGACATTATCGACGATTCTTATGAGTTTGTCTTGGGGAACGTTATCAAAGAATTTTTCTAGGTCTAAGTCAACTATCCATTCATATCCTTGATTTAAAAGTTCAAGGCTTCTATCAATCGCATCTTGACATCTTCTATTTGGTCTAAATCCATATGAATATTCACTGAATGTAGGTTCAAATATCGGTGACAATTTTTGAACAATAGCTTGTTGAACTATTCTATCAACAACGGTTGGAATGCCTAGTTTTCTAATCCCACCATTTGGCTTTGGAATTTCAACTCTTCTAACAGGAAGTGGTTGATATTCCATAATGCTAGAAGATTAAACTAATTTGCTAATATCTCCTTCATATAAGATGTAAATCTACATCATATCTCACGATACTAGACTTGAGTTTCACTATGTAGTTATAACGACATTCCTACTCGGGACTTTCACCCTATAGATATATGACATGCCCGTCACACTCAAAAAAAAGAGCTAGATTTATGTTCTAGCCCTGATTCTTATTTTCTTAACGTTTAAAAAGTAATAACTTTTAAGTTTTTATCAATTTAACAAAAGGAAAGTAATTCTTTTTATAAATTGAAAACATCCAAAAAGAACAGTTTATTTAATTGGAATATTCGGTGGAAATATTCCGTTAAAGTCAGATACTAAATCCGCTCTTTGCCATTCAACCATTCCTTGCTTCCATACAAGACTATCAGCTTTAAATTCTCCAGTTTGAATCATCGAAATAAGTTTGGGAATTTCAAATGGACCAATTGGCTTTCCATCTTTAGCAAGATAATATGTTGATGTAGGAATCTTCGGAGGAATCGATGCATCGGAATTTATCGAAGGTACTGCATTGCTAGATGGATTTACAGCGTTATTCATTGTGTCTGCTATATTTTTTCCAATAGAAGAGCCTACAGCAATTCCAGCCATCATTGTCATCGGATTGAAACCAGCATTTGAACCCATATTAATTTCTCCAACACCATTTTGTCCCATTTTTCCTAAAGCTTCCGCTCCAGCCACGCCGACTCGACCTTGAATTTCAGTTTGATATGCATTTATATTTTGTTGTCGTGTTGCCATACGTTGTGCATACTGACCTTCTTCACGTTGAATACGAAGTTGTTCTTCATAATTTAAAACATTAGCTTCAACTTGTCTTTGAGTTATATTCTTTGTAATATTCTTTAATTCAAGATAAGCATTGCTTTCTTTATCAATTTCAATAGCATTAATATCAATTCCTGTTACTTTTACACCATATAACTCTTTTATTCTTTCTTTAATATTCAATTCAGCCTTTTCGCTGATTAAATCTATTTTAGATTCGATATTAATTACAGGAATGTTATTTTCAGATGGAGCACTAATAACAGCATCTTTTATAAATCTACAAACTGAATCATTAACTTTTTTCTTCAAATCATCAATAGAAAATGTGATCAATTGATGATATTTAATGAAACTCTTATAATCATCAATACAAAAAGTAATTGCACCTCTGACAGCAACTGGTACTTCGAAATCTGGATATCTAGGATCCACAACATTAAAATATGGGATTCCAAATCTCATTTGTACTGATTGAGCAACATTAATAAAATAGACTTCGGCTTGGAAAGGTGTATCTCCTTCATACCAAACACCGATTATTGAAGATAAAACTGGAAAGTTTTTAGTCTTAATTGTTTCTTCAAAAGGACCAACAATATAATCTTCTAAATTACCGTTATTTTGCTTATAGACAAAAACAGCAACTTCTCCGTTTTTTACTCTCAATATTGAATTGGCTCTTAAAGCATTTTCTCTTTTTGATTTTCCTAATTCAATTCCATTTGGATGCCATTTCCATACAAGATAATTTGTTTCATCACATCTAATAACGTCTGCAAAACCACCTTTTTTAGGTCTATTGAAAATTCCCATGTTAATTGCCTCCAAATTTACTTGATAAACATTCTTTTATTTGCTGTTTTTCTTTT
Source organism: uncultured Prevotellaceae bacterium (assembly GCA_963653505.1). Classification (GTDB taxonomy): domain Bacteria; phylum Bacillota_I; class Bacilli_A; order RFN20; family CAG-288; genus Enterosoma. The sequence continues at coordinate 42,462 of CAVJWL010000011.1, read as the reverse complement.
TTATTATGCCAAAAACTAATGATATGATACCCAACGGCAAACAGCCTAATCCGACATATGCTTGAACTCCAAATGAAGTTGTAGTACCATCTGGAGCGGTTTCTCTTGGAGCTGTACCTATCAAAGCAAAAGAAGCAATAATAAGGACAACACCTAGAATTATCAAAAGCCATTTGCTATAAGTTATAACTTTGGTTTTAATTTTCGTTTCTTTATATAGTTTTTTTATCCTTTGAATATCTTTTTCATCAGTAAATAATAACATCGCTTTTTTGTAGCATTGTTCAATTTTAGTACGCCAAGCACTTGCAATAGTTTCAACTTGCTTATTTGTTGCATAAAGTTTCGCATCAAAATTTGTCGTTGCTAAAATCATGAATTCCATAATGTCTTCTTTGTCATTTGGAATTACATACATTTTTATAGTTTCAATTTTCTTTTTTTCATCTTGAATTGAACTAATTCTATCAAAGAAAGATTGAACTGAAACAGCAGCTTCTCTATTACGAACTTCATGACCACATGAAGGACAAGTGATAGCATCATAAGCTAATATCTCACCACAAACAGGACATTTTTGGATTTTATTTTCTCTATTTTCCTTTTGCTTTGGAATCGCCGGCGGTTCTGTTTTTTCAGGCTTTTGCTCTTGAACAACAGGAGTGCCACAGGAAGTACAAAATTTAGTTCCAATAGATAACTTTTGCCCACATTTAATGCAAAAGAAGGATCCTTCATCAGATTTTGGTTTTTCATTTATTGGTGTAGGTTTTGGAACGCTAATTATCGGTTCAGATTTTACCGATTCAAAAGCTTCTCTAATTTTATCAATCCACAAATTTATTCGCTCATTTTCAGTTCTTTTATTAAAAAATATATTCTTTATCGAATCAGTCAATGATTCCTCTGTCCTTGCGCCAATTTTAAATAATTCAATGCCATTGATAGTTTGAATTCTTAAGCATTCACCTATTTTTTGATTATAATAACAATCAACTTGATATTGATCATTGTATCTCTTAATTTCTCTAGGTAAAATTGAAAAAGATTTCTCACCTCTTAAATCTCTATATAATGCTACAATTCTTTTATTTGTAAGAAAAAGTCTTTCAAAACTATTAACTTTTTTTAAACTACCACAATAACTAACAGTCCCTTCTTCAAGTAAAATAACTTCATCTATTCCTAATTCTAATTTACTCATATCATGTCTCCCTATTCACTTACTTTTCAATTTCATCTATAGCATCGCAAATATCACCTATATTGCAGTCGAAATATTCACAAATCCTTAATAAGACTGAAATAGCCACTTCTTCATTCCTTCTTAATTTAGTCATTGTGCCGGTTGCAATATTAAGATTTTTTCGCATCTCATTTGGACTTATTTCACGTTGAATCAGCAAAATCCATAGCTTTTTATAACTAATCTTTTTCATAGAAAGATACCATATTTTGTTATAGCATATATATATATATATATCAAGATGAAGTTGATAAAAAATCGCAACATCTTGCTATTTTGCTTTAAAATTATTTGAAAAGCTTGCTTTATTAACTCATTTATACCATTTATTAGACAATTATCAAATCAGCGTAAACCAAAACATAAATCTAGATTTTATATTTTAGATTTAAACCGTAAATTATCAGTTGAGATTAATGCAACATTTTAAAGTGCTTAAATAAATATTAGTAATGTATTATATCAACTTAATATCATATTGTCCTATTTTAAATTTAAATCTTCATTTTTATATAACCGCACATAAAGCTAATTTGAATCGGCCGCAAATTAAAACAGGTAACAAAGATATGATTTTTCAATTCTTCGTTACCTGTTTCATTGGTTTTTTATTTTTCGAATTTAAAGATATTCAATCCTATGACTTCATCTTTTATTCTATCCACTTTTCCGTCAATGATTGTTATCACCATTTCACATGTTGCGCTGACATAGGCTTTATTTAAATGTCCGCCATACACTTGCCCTTTATCATTTCCAGCACTCATATGAAGATGACAATAGAATTCATCATTCATAGTATTGATAGTTCCAGTTAAAGATACTATTTCAAAGCTTCCTTTAAATTCATTGGAATAATATTTCTTTTCTTCAACATTGTAGACACCAACTATAAAATTATCAGTTGCACCTAAAGCACTTATACTTGCTAATTTTATATTTTCTTTTAGAGAGATTTCTTTTACTTTTTCTAATATTTCTTCACCCTTATCTATTCTTGCAATAATTGTATTTTCAAATTTTCTATATTCCATATATGTTCACCTTTTAATTCAATAAGTAATTGATATCATCATCACTGAGTCCAGTTTTCGAATTGATATTATCGAAGATATCTGATAAATCTTTCTTCTTATCTTGAAGAGTGAGAACTTTCTCTTCAATCGTATTCTTCATGACTAATTTATATATGACTACCTTTCTTGTCTGTCCGATACGATAAGCTCTATCACTTGCTTGTTCTTCAGCAGCAACATTCCACCAAGGATCTAAATGAATGACAATATCAGCTCCGACAAGATTTAAACCAGTACCACCAGCTTTAAGAGATATCAACATCACTTTGATATCATCTTTTGAATTGAAATCTTTGACAAGTTTCAATCTCTTAGTTGCTGAAGTATTTCCTTGAATTGTTTCATGAGTGATTTTTTCTTCATCAAGCAGTTTAGCCACATGATCTAATACTGATGTAAATGATGAGAACAATAAAATCTTATGTCCTTTAGCAATAGCTTCTTTTATTAAAAAGATAGTATATTCTAGTTTTGATGATGTCTTGTTAAATTCTAAAAATGAAGAAGGATCAACACACAACTGTCTCAGTCTTGTCAAAGCCGAAAGCACTTCAAGTCCGGCACTTTTCCCTTCTCTTTGTTTTTCTAGCATAGCATTTCTAGCTTTAGATAGATAGGCTTCATATAACACTTTTTCTTCATCATCCATAACTAAATTCTGTGTCATGATGATTTTACCTGGCAATTCAGTTAAAACATCATCCTTTTTTCTTTTGAGAAGAAATGGAGAGACAATGTTCTCTAAGTGTTTTCTATCTTCAGCATCCAAATCAAATTTTCCGTATAGCTTTTTAAAATCAAAAAATGATTTTAAATAACCTGGCATAAGGAAATCAAATAATGACCACAAATCCATCAAGGAATTTTGAATTGGAGTACCAGTGAGTGCAAATTTATAATCTGCAAATAATGTTTTAACTGCTCTTGATTTTTGAGAGAAGGCATTAGAAATATATTGTCCTTCATCAAGAATCAAGAAAGAGAATTCTTTATCTCTAAATAAATCTAAATCAATGCGCAAAGAATCATAGGAGATGATGTATGTTGTTTCATCATCATTTCTCATCTCTGATAATTTATTGTGTCTATCTTCTTTTGAAGTTGATAAAACGACAACTTTAGCCTTAGGATTCCATTTGTGGAATTCATCTTCCCAATTGAATGTCAAAGATTTAGGTGAGACAACAAGATTTGGTTTTTCATTATGATACTGACTTAAGAAAGCGATGATTTCAAGTGTTTTTCCAAGTCCCATATCATCAGCTAAGATTCCAGATAAATGATTTTCTTTTAAAACAGTCAACCATTGAATACCTTTTATTTGATACGGTCTTAATACATTCATCAAGCTTTCATCTAAATTCAATTCTTGATCATCATAATCTTGAATTTTATCAAACAGTTCTCTCAATTCATCTGATAGAGTGACATTTTGTCTAGATTTTAATTTCAATGCTTGATAAACAGGTATTTTCTCTTGATTGATATCAAAATCATTCATCAAAGTCATGATATCTTTTCCATCGCCTTCATCAAGTGTCAAAATATCATTTTTCAAACGGAAATATCTCTTTTTCTTTTTATAAGCAGCTAATATTGATTCAACTTCTTCTTTGGAATATTCGTTTGATTGAAAATCAAAGGAAAACCAATCTTGATTTGATTGAACAAGAATATTGATTTTAGCCACTGGTTTCTTCTTCAATTTTTTAACATCTTCAGAAACAAATACCTGACAAGCTTTCTTTAAGTAAGTCAATGAATCACTAATAAAATTGACAATGATATCAACATCACTGACAACACCATTATCAGGTAATAATAAAGAATTAAGAGCTATAGTAAAATTGGTAAAATTATTAGCATATTTTTCTTTATACTCATCGCCTGTAACTTCATTTCCACCTAAGAAATAATTGGTTTTGCAAATGAGTTCTAATTTATCATTATCTAAATCGATATAGTATTCAATATGATCTATTTTCTTCAATGAATTTGAAAGATATGTTTGTTCAATACTGATAACATCTTTAACAGTAGGAACTAAAGATTGTGATATTTCTTTTTCGAAGTATTTGGTATTGAACATCGGATTTTTCATTTTGAAAAGGAATAATTTCTTTTCAGTTTCTGAGCGAGTAGTAAGGAATGAAACAATATTATTTGTCATATCAAAACACATGATTTCTCTCGGATTTTTAAAATCATAATACACACAATCAGAATCATTTTGATACGATGTTATAATATTTCCATCTTTATCTATAGTTACTTCGATATTTTTTACTTCACTATCCAAATCAAAGTCTTCATCATCAAATTCAAAAGGTTTGAATGATTTTCTTTCGCATTTTTGATCTTTTAAGGCCTTCAATCCTTGTCCAAGAATTTTCCTGTAATAGTCTTTACTGCAATAGGAACAAGAACTTGTCGGATTGTAAAGTGGAGAGAAAGCTAACAATATCTTTTTAGATTCTTCATCAAGTTGATATCCATTTAAAATATAGCGTTCAAAAACTTCTTCAAAGTTATATTTATATTTGTATTCTTCATCATAAGCTTTCAACTTGAATTCATCTAGACTATATATATCATCGAGGACCAATTTAAAATACAGCTTATCGACAATTTCCGCTTCTTCATCGTAAGAAGTATCGATAGATGATAATAAATCTTTAAAGTTTTCTTTAGTATCATCAAATTGTTCTATTTCGTTTGCTGATAATCCTTTTTTGATGATTTCTTCATCATATATATCAGTATATAAATCTCTTAATTTTTCATCACTCATCTGTGATTCTTTTTCATACATATAATGAATAAAAGCATCAACTAAAGAGATAGAAGGAAAATTTTCAGAATTATATGAAAATCTTTTTACAATTTCACCATTAGAATCGACATGAAAACCACATTCACCAAAAACAATATCGGAAAAGAAATATTGAATCTCTCTATCTTTTGGATAAATGTTATAGCAAACATGTATCTCATTAGAATCCAATGCTTGATATAATTTTTTAACAATATCAGAATCAGGTTTTGATATTCTGTTTATTTTTATTTTAGATAAATACATGTTGCACCCCTTATTTATATTCTTTAGATGAAATGCTGAAATCTAAAGAATATTTGATTGATAATTTGTAATACAAATCAGAAATAGCTGGGCAAATATACAAATTAGAAAAATCATTTTCACTTGCTTTTGCTGGTAAATCTTTGAGCAACGGTATCTTATCTGCATATTCATATATGATACGAATACAACAATATAATTTCATATAATCTGGCTTTTGAGAACGGAACATAGCAAGAGCTAATTGTCTAAAACGTTTAGCATAAATATCTTTATCATCCGAGGCAAAAAGACTTTCTCTTAAATAGAACATAGTTCTTAAGTTATATACTGTCATATCTTTCTTTGGTCTATTGACTACTAAATTGTAAAAATCACGATTGACAGTGAGTTTATAGTTATATTCATTATCAAAATCCGAAGAAGAATAATAATAACCATTATAACCATCTTCTAAGGTATAATTGTTAACCTTAAAAAAGTTTTTATAATATTCTTTATCACCGTCAGAAAAATACGGGTATATAAAAGCAGTCTCTAATCTAGTTAGAGTGACTTTATTGATTTTATTTTGAAAACATTCAAGACATTCTTCTTTAGTCATCTTAGTTTTCATATAATCAATTAAAAATACATCTTGGAAAAATGTAAATCTATTCTCTGGTTCTTCAAAAAATCCTTTTATTGAAAATTTCAAGCCATAGGTTAATGAAAGGAATAATAAGGTAATACGAATATTTAATTCTGGAATTCTCTTTTTCAAAAATAATTGATTTATTGATTCTTGAGATAAACAAGCAAGCATATCAGAATGTTTTATTAAAAATGGACCAAGAGGTTTCAAGGAAAAACTATTAGGAAATTTAGTTAAATCGATTTTCTTAAAAAAATCAGCATCTATATTTTTATCTAAAAAAGAGATGAATACTTGCAATGCATTTGGTTTTCTTATCATCATGAATAGTTCAACTAAATCATCAGAACTCAATTCAAAACTATTCAAAAACTTAGTCATCTCTTTAGTATCAATATCATAAGTGGTAGCAAAATCTTTGAATTGAGTTTTATCTTTTTTAGTCAATTTTGTCTTTTTGATATTTGAATCATTTACTTCATCCTTTAATGAATCATCTAATTTATCTAAGTCAGCTTCAAGGATTCTTAATTCTTCATCAGTAGGCTCATATTCTCCTTCTAATTCGAGAGTATCTTTTAATTCTAAATAGCTGGCATATAAATGCTTGCATAAATGTCCGGAAGAATAATACGGACAAGTACAAAAAGTTCTTTTAATATTATTATTTTTATCTAATGTTAAATCAGTTAAATAATCATCATGCGTGCCACTGACTTGAAACACATAAAAGCCGTTGAATCTGCTTACTATGGTCACACATTCATTTTCAAATATTTCAGTGCCTCGTTCTTTTGATCCTTCATCAAACTCATCTTCAAAATCATCCCATTTGTATTCCATTCATCCACCTCTTAAATAAAGACTTTAAATTTATATCATAATTTCAATCATTTTCAAAATTAAGATACACATTTTGAATTTTATTTAAGTGAAATAAATGTTGATTGTACTGAAATCAAGACTTAGGAACAAATATATTTAAACCATCATCATAAATATAGTCATCTTCACATCCCCAAAGGTCAAAAGCTAATTTACAAGCATCACATGAGAAATCATCATAATGTTCTTCAAATTCAATTTCTCCGTTTCTAATCAACAAACATCCAACATTTGCTCCTATTTCTTCATCAGCATATAAAAAAGCTAATTTCATTAATGGATTCTGCTTTGATATTTCAAGAATTATCGGTTTAGCAGGATCCCAGGCTGTTTCAAATTTTAAAACCTTATAATCATCTTCATATTCAAAATTTAAAGCATTCCATTTAGTTCCCCAGTTAACTATCGACCATTCATACCAATTGAAAAATCCATATCTTTTCAAATTTTGATATTGTATCTTTCCAAGATCTAATAAAGAATCTTCTGATTCCTTATTTTTTTCAATAATCGGTTTTATCTCATCTTCTTTAAGTATAAATCTAAAGGGAAAGATAGTTTTTTGTTTCAAACTTTCACAAAGAATTTCAAATACTTCTTTATCAACTTTATCTTTTTTTAACCCATAATAAGAAATATCAGGATTGATGTATGTTAAAAACAAAGATAAAGCATCATTACTTTTTGATGAATGTTCAATTTTTAACTCATCAGGCATTTTGATAACATTTTCGAAATCAAATTCATAAATATTATATTTCACATTGAACTTACAGTATTTATTGACTAACAATTTTCCAAAGTCGCTCTTCCCAATCATTATTTTATTTTTTACATAATTTGGCATAGTCATTTTCTCTTTTCAACATATTTTCCTTTTATAAGACCAGTATCAATTTCTTACTTACAAAATTAATCAAGTTTCAAATTCTTTTTCAATTCCTTTTATCAATACATTGGCGTATTGTGATATGAAATTGAGATTCTTTCTAAATTTAGAAATATCACAATCAGACCAACTAGTAATATAGGAGAAATTAAAATTTTGAGTATTCAAACCCAAATAAGTACAAACAATACAAGCGATAGATTCAGCTTCTACTTCTTTAATTTCTCGTTTTTCATTGATAGTCAAACCTTCAAAACCTTCTCTATATTTAGAATGAGCAAGTGCATGACCACATTCATGAATCGTAGTTGAAATCTCTTGTAAATCAGAAAGTCCTTGAAGAATCATAATTTCATATGTTTTGTGGTTACAAAGACCGTAACAATTATCACCTAAGACATCTTTAGAACAATAATCAATTTTATAACCATATTCATTAATCGTTCTTTTTATAGCTTGTAATATTCTATCTTTATCGTTTACATTAATTGTTTCATCAAATTTAAAAGCATCGATTTCTTTCCCTTCAGTTTGTGAAATATCAAAGACAGAGCCTCTTTGAAAACCATCAACGATATATTTTTCATTTTGCTTAGGATCATCGCAATCATCTTGCTCATTAATTTTTTTGATTATCGGTTTAAAAATTTTGATAGATTTTTCACCTTGTTTGATATATCTACCAAAAGAATTCCACTTCTTCAATCCGTATAAAGTTTTAGCATCAGGTTTTTGCATAATAATATAAATTTGATTGTTCAAAGAATAATGGCCGAGATTACCCATTGCCATCAAGACATATTTATATTTACCATCCTTGATGAATTTCTCTAATGATTTATCAATTTCATTTATCAGATTATCCATTTCATATTTAGTAATCTTCTTAGATTTATATTTATATGTTTGTTTCAATTTTTTCACTCCTAGTTATTAATAAATTCATATATTCTTTTAATTCATATCCAATGTCATCTTATTAATTATCCTTTCAATATATAACTGATTTTTTTCGTCATTAAAAATGGACTATCAATTTAAAATTTGTCTAATGATAAAATTAAATTATCACCTAAATAATTTGTATTGTTTGATAGTTCAGTATTAAATTTTAAAAATTATGTATATAATAAGAATAAATAAGGAGATTTATGATGAATAAAAATACATTTAAAACAAACATAGAGGAAAATGAAAAAAACAAAACTAAAGAGCCAATATTTAAAGCACAAGAAGAATTAGATATCAAATACCTTGATAAAGAATCACTAAAAAAGTTATCTGATATTTCTGATAAAAAATACAAAAAAGCCTATGAGGAGTTAGCAAAATGACAATCTACTTTTCAAAAGAGGATATCATCTATCTCCATTCAATTACTGTTGTAAGATTTGGTGGCAGTGATGGAATAAGAGATGATGGAATGTTAGATTCAGCTTTGAATACTCCACTTCAAACATTTGATGGTTGTGATCTATATCCAACAATAATAGAAAAGATAACGAGGCTTTCTTTTGGACTTATTATGGATCATCCATTTTTTGATGGAAACAAAAGAATTTCAGCAAAAATTCTTGATGTCGGTTTATCAGCTAATAATATTTCACTAACTGCTACAAATGAAGAAATGATAACTGAATTCATCGGATTAGCTTCAGGAAAAATAACTTATCATAACTTTTTAACTTGGGTAAAACAAAAATCAATTTAAAAGTATATCAAAATTAGATAATCTTATTCTAATGCAATTCCGATATAGTAAATCAAATCTACAATTTTAGATTTATTTTTAAAATTATACTCTAAGCTCCATAATTTTATAGTTTCTTCTATTGCTTTAACTGCAATTCTATTAATAAATCGATTTTTAGAATCAACTTTATAAAAATGTAAAAACAAATTCTGAACAATAATATCTCTATCAACAGTCATATATCTTTTGCTTAACTTATAAATCACATTCATTGTATTTCTATATTTATATAATAGGTCAAGATTACTTTTTATTATGTCCTTTTTTGAAAAATTAAGATGGTCTTTTTGATATTTAATTAACTTATCAAATCTTCGCTTGTGATATTCCAAATATTCTTCATACAAATCAGAAAGATTATGATAATGATTATAAAATGTGTTTCGCTGTATCCCTAAACTATTACATAATAAAGTTATACTCAAAGAATCTTCCTCATTTTGTAAAAAGTATTTTTCCAAACAATTATAAAATTTTAGTCTATTTTTCTCATATGTATTTTCGTTGCTCATATTATCTGACTACACATTTTAACATGCTCTTTGTGTACTCCAAAAAGATTTTTAGCGCTTATAATGGAGATGTCAACAACTTAAAAGGAGCATAAAAATGAAAAAAAGTCCACCATGATTATTCGTTTGTTGTTATTATAGCTATAACTTCTAAAATTTGAAGAATGTTCATTTAATTATCATTTCTTTCGTTTTATGTTAATTTTCACATTTTACGAAAATTTAGTGATATCGACTTAGCTATAAAACTAATTTACTTATTAAAAAAATATATCCACACATCTTTACAAGACTTTGTTTAAACTTGATTTTTCTTAAATTAGATTCAATCAAGTTATATGATTTTAAAAAAAGAAAGGAATTAACAACATGAAACTTTTGTATATTTTTTAGCATTAAATTCAATTTGCGAAACTATTTTTTTAAGCAAAAATAATGAAATAAATGCATTAAGAAAAGAAGAATATAAAATTAAGACATTATATTTTTCAAACTTCACAAACAAATATTATTGTTATGAATATAATCAAGGATATGAAATTGTTGATGCTTCAACAAATAATGTCATTGAATTTAGTCCATCTTCTATCAGCCCTTACACCAATTATAGTAAAAATAGCACTTTGATTTATAACGGTCCAATGTCTTATGGATTCAAAAATAATGATATTAAAAATGCAAAAAGAATAAAAAATATAACATCAAATTTTGAGTCGAGTTCTAAAATCATTCATACTGTATCCAATTTTTCATATAACTATGATACTGAAATTGATAATAGTGATATTTTAGCAAATCTTAATGACTTTACATGTTCAGATGGAAAAGAATATAACAATATTGGAACATGTGGTTATCTCTGTGCTGCTATGATTTTGTATTATTCAAAATATCAATTTAATGATGATTTTGTTCCAAATAACTATATAGAATATAAAAATGGAAATAGGAGATTCAAAGTAGAATTACATGATGAACTTTACAATATTGGATTAAGCTTAGGCAAGAAGAGTTCAACAACAGCATTTGATATTAAAGATGTAATGTCCGAATATTGCAAACGAAAAGGTATTAATTCCAATCATTACGCTTTGTTACTTTCAATAGTTGCAAATATAAATATGTGTATTCAGGATAATAAACCTATTGCACTATTTGGAAATTTTGTTCGACCTGATAATGGTAAAAAAGTTAATCACGCTGTAACTTGTTATGGAACAAGAGATGTTCCATTAGGTCAAGGCCAAACAAATAGATATTTTATAGTTAATTTTGGTTGGACTGGTTATTCCAGAGTATATTTATTAGATAATATATTTAGAAATCCAGTCGGTAGTATGTATAATATGAATTATTGATTATGAAAAAAAAATTATTAATTATCAGTACATCGTTTTTAACATTATCATCTTGTGGAGGAATGACAAATTCATCAAAACTAAAAACTTCAACATTAAACCATAAGAATGAATTTGCAATAAAAGTTCCCGTTATAGTTTCAAATACATCTGAAACATATTTCAAATTCCAAGATGGTTATAGTATCAATGATGTTAAAACATTTTTAAATGAAAACAATTGTTATTTTGAAGAAAGTGATAAATATTTATTTTTCAATACAATAGTTGAAAACAAATCTGAATATTTCATCATCAATTATCCAACAGACAATTCTTCTACATATCAATACACATCATCATCTAGCATGTTGATCTGTGATAATAATCATTATGGGTGGGTTTTAATTCCTGTTTTCTTTTTGATTAAAAAAGATAACTACATTGAAATCAAAAATTACATATCTAACGAAAAAGAAAAAGAATTGACAGTATCAATTGATGTAGATTATAAAAAAGCAAAACTTTTATATAGTCAAACAGATCAAAAAGAAATTGTTTATGATGATACAAATGAAAAATTCACCATATTCAATAAATTAGAAATGCAGTTTACAGATGGTGAATTAAAATACAAAAAATTATTTTGAAAAATATCAATTTTAATTTTACAACTTATTTAAAATTTAAAAATTGTAAACATAGATCTTCATTTGAATTATTAGTTAAAGCTAACTTATGTTTTTAGTTGAGCATATTTGTTTTATTTTGATTTTTTAATGTTAAAATATATGCGTATCAAGGAGGAAATCATATGAAAGATTTAAAAGGTACACAGACTGAAAAGAATTTAAAAGCAGCCTTTGCCGGAGAAAGCCAAGCCCACACCAAATACGCATATTACGCATCTGTCGCCAAGAAGGAAGGATGGGATTCCTTCGCTGATTTATTTTTAGAAACAAGCCGTAACGAAAATGAACATGCTGAATTATGGTTTAAGTATCTTCACGGTGGAAGTATCCCTACCACGACTGAAAACTTAACTGATGCAGCTACTGGCGAAAATGATGAATGGACATCTATGTATCCAGAATTTGCTAAAGTTGCAAGAGAAGAAGGCTTCCCAGAAATCGCAGCAAAAATGGATATGGTTGCTCAAGTTGAAAAGAGACATGAAGCAAGATATAAGGCTATGTTAGATGCTTTAAAAGCTAACAAAGTCACTATCAAAGAAGGTGCTTTGACAGTTTGGAAATGCCAAGTTTGTGGTCATGTTCATGTCGGACCAACTGCTCCAAGTGTTTGCCCACTTTGCGGACACAAGAATTCATTCCAATTAGAAGTTGTAAATTACGATTGGTCTAAGTAATTAAAATCTTAGGAAAGCGAAAAAATATCGCTTTCCTTTTATTTTTTGTATCTTTTTTTCTTTTCATTTTGTAAAATCTTAAGTATGAAAAACACATTAAAAAAAGCCGTTGTCTTTGATTTTGACGGCACTATCACAAATTCGATGCCTACAGTCAATTATTGCATGGTAAAAGCTATGCAGTATGTTGGCTCTTTTGTTGTTGATGAAAATACTGTCTCTGATCATTATGGTCCTACTGAAAGAGGAATTATCTCATCTTTAGTGCCCCCAGGTAGTTTAGATAAAGCCTGGGCAAAATGTCTTGAAATCTATAAAGGAAAAGCTAAAGAAATCAAACCATATGAAGGAATTATCGATGTATTCAATTTTTTAAAGGAAAAAGGAATACAAGTGTTCCTTGTCACTGGTCGAAGTAGAGAAACTTTAGATATTTCTTTAAAAGAGATGAACTTGAGTTCTTATTTCATCAACACATATAGTGGTAGTGATTTAGGAACTAACAAGGAAACAAGTCTTGAAACCCTTTTAAAAGAATATTCTTTAAACAAAGAAGAAACTGTTTATATTGGGGATACCTTAGATGATATCAGAATGATGAGAAATATCTCTGTCGATATCATTTCAGTCAGTTATAGTCATGATGCAAATTATCACAAATTATTAGAAGAAAAGAATCACGATATGGTTTGCTCTTCTATTTCAGAATTAAAAGATAAATTATCTGCTATGATCAATGATTGACATCCCCCTTTAAAAAGGAGAGATAACATGAACGAAAACATGGAAGAAATCAAAGAAGAAATGGATACAGAAAAGGTTCAAATCAATAAACCAATTCTACCAAGTCTTCTTCATGCTGCGTTAATCACTAATGATAAAAATTCCATCATCAAGATGGCTAAGGAAAATTCAGCGATTCCATTATCTGAGGCATTAAACGAACTCACCGATAATGAAGTAGTAATTTTCTTTTCAATGGTCCAAGATTACAACTTATTGGGTGAAATTTTTTCCTATTTATCAATAGAGGAAAGAATCGCCCTTATAAATAATCTTCCTAAAAAGACAATCGTACCAGTTCTTGATGCTGTAGTCGATGATGACCTCGCTGACTTTGTTGAAGATATTGTAAAACCGTTGAGAGTTAAATTGCTCTCTCTTTTACCAACTAAGAGAAGAAAGACAATTCAAAACTTAGCTTCATATAGCGAAGATACTATTGGTTCTATTATGACTACAGAATATCTTTCTGTTCCAAGTGGAACTATAATCAAAAACGTTTTTAAGAAAATCAAAGAGATTGGTAAAACATTAGAAACCGTTAGAACAATATTTATCGTCGATAATTTAGGAAATAACAAACTTCTAGGAACTGAACGCTTGGAAGATTTGATGTTTGAAGATATCGATAAAACAATCGATGATGTCATGCATAAAGACTTCCCATATATCTCACCGATTGCGAATAGAGAAGAAGCCATTCCGATATGTAAAGAATATGACTTACCAGTCCTTCCTGTTGTCAGCAAAGACGGATATCTATTAGGAATTGTCACCTTTGATGATGTTTTAGATGTCATCGAAGAAGAGAATACTGAAGATGTGTATAAATCTGGTGCTGTCACTCCAACTGATAAACCATATATGGAGACAAAAGCTTATAAAATGGCTTTATCATATGTCATCTGGTTGATAATCCTCCTTGTCATCAACACCTTCTCTACAATCATCGTTTCAAGATTTGAAAGTGCCTTGTTAGTACTTCCTGTCTTGATAGCATTCCTACCTGCTTTAAATGATACTGGTGGAAATTCAGGCGATCAGACAACCTCTACAATTACAAGAGCTTTATCCACTGGTGAAATATCTTTAAAAGATTACTTCAGAGTTGTCGGAAAAGAAACCTTAGCAGGATTTATCACTGCAACCTTAGTTGCCGCTTTCACCTTCGGATGGACATTAGTTGAACTATATGGGCATTTAGTTCAAGTTGAAAATCCAGAAAATCTCATTTCATATTTTGGATCGCTAAATAATGGTTATCTGATAATCTCTCTTGTGGTTACTGTCGCTATCTTCTTTGCTGTCTTCTTTTCAAAAGTTCTCGGAGCAAATCTTCCAATGCTTGCAAAAGCCTGTCATATCGATCCAGCTTTGATGTCAGGACCTTTGATCTCATCAATTATGGATATTTTGACTCTTCTCATCTATTTCTTCACTGCTATGACAATCATCGATTCCTTTGATGCTGGTTTATTGACAGCTTGTATTCCAACAAGCTTATTGATATAGAGGTGACTTATGAACGAAAATGAATTAGAAAAAGATACCTCAAAAACTCAAAACATTGAGATAAATCCTATCATTGAAGAAGAGATTGAAGTCGATAACAATATCAAAGGTGAAGTTAAAAATCTCTTAAAACCAGAATTTTTAAGAGCTGTTATCAACAATAAAAATACTGTCGTATTAAATGCTACTGTCAAAACATACAATCCTCACAATGTCGCAAATGCTCTTGAAGAATTGAATGATGAAGAAATCGTCTTTTTCTTCAAGGCAGTCAATCCTGATATTTCAGCCGAAATCTTCACTCTCATCGACCAAGACCACAAGGAAAGAGTTGTTCAAGCCTTTTCTAGCAAAGAACTTCAAGAATTAGTCGATGAAATGCAAACCGATAATCTTGTCGATTTTGTCGATGAACTTCCAGCTAACTTAGTCACTAAAGTTTTAAGAGCTGCAAGTCCAGGCAGCCGTTCTCAAATCAATGTTTACTTGAAGTTCAAAGATGATTCCGCTGGCACTTTGATGACTCCAGAATATCTCTCTTTAAGAGATACTGCAACTGTAAAAGATGCTATTGAAAAAATAAGAAAATTCGGAAAAGATATGGAAACAGTCTGGGAAATCTTCATCGTCGATTCAACAAGAAGATTAGTCGGAACTGTCACCCTTGATAAATTATTAGAATCTGATGAAGATGATATCTTGCGTTCAATCATGAAAGCTGACTTCATCTCTGTTTGTTCTGATATCGACCAAGAAGAGGTCATCAAAGCCTTCAGACAATATGATATTTCTGTCTTACCTGTCACCAATAAAGAAAAAAGAATGTTAGGTATCATCACCTTCGATGATGTCATCGATATCGCCAATGAAGAAAACACTGAAGATATTCAACTCACAAGTGCGGTTTTGCCAACCGAAACACCTTATCTTGACCGTTCTCTATTCCAAGTTGTCAAATCCTATGCTATTTGGTTATTGATTCTTGTCTTCTTAGACACATTCATTTCAATGACTCTTTCATACTTACAACAACCTCTCAATGTCGTTCCGATCCTCATCGCTTTCTTATCTGCAATTATGGCGACAAATTCAAACGCTGCCGATCAGACAGGTACTGTCATCATCCGTGAAATTGCTCTCGGCAATGTCACGACAAAAAACTACTGGAAAGTAGTCAAAAAAGAAGTATGCTCTGCTTTGATAACAGGCTGTATCTTAGCTATTTTCTCCTTCGGTTGGACAATGATGGAACTCAACACTAAATTAGTTTCCTTAGGTGGTGAGAATAATCTCAATCAGCAGTTGATCAACAACTATTATGGAGGTAATACCCAAGCCTTCTTTGCAAGCATCGCTGCGGTATTATCGATCACATTGATAATTGTCATCATCATCGCTAAATGGTTAGGTGTTTCTATTCCTTTATTAGCTAAGAAACTTCATATCGATCCGGCTGTTATGTCTCAACCTGTCATCTCTACAATTTTAGATATCGTTTCTATCGTCGTTTATCTTTTGGTATCTGTTGTTGTGATCAGAGGTGTAAGTCTATAATGTGCAGACGTTTTAAATTCAAAATAGATGAACCAAAACACTTAGAAGTTTATAAAGGCAATATTATCAAAGAAGATTTTGATGTAACTGTTGATACAAAAGCATATGGCATCATCAATTTAAAAGATAAACCGACACTTTCACTGATGACTTTTGGATTTAAAGGATTTGATGATTCCTTAATTTATAATGCCAGAAGTGAAACTGTCATGTTAAAAGAATATTTCAAAGATGATTTTCTCCATCGTAAAGCCATCTTTCCTTGCACATCATTTTTTGAAACGGATAGAAAAGGTGTCGATCATGAATTTATAGAAGACAATCATTCAATCCTTTATCTAGCTGGGTTTTATTCAGAAGATAATCGTTTTGTCTTTGTCATCTTGACAGAAGAACCTTGTGAAGAAGTTAGAAGATATCATCCTAGGATGCCACTTCTTATCAAAGAAGAGAGCATCGAAGAATATTTATCTCCTTATTCAAACCTTTTAAAGATTCTCATCCAAGAAAGACCACATATTTATAGACGGGGTGAATGGGTTCAACTATCTCTTTTTTAAATCTAAAAAGCCTCCAAGGATTCCTTTGAATCTTCGGAGGTATTTTTAATTACAAATTGTATTTTAATAGTAGAATTGTTTACTTTTGCATCTTAAGTTTATAAAGTCCAATAGCGATAGAAGTCGTCAAATTAAGGCTATCAACTTCATCGCTTTGTTCGATTCTGACATTATTTGAATTTCGTATAGAAGTAGGAAGTCCAGTCGCTTCATTTCCAAAGACAAGGGCACACGGAGAGATGAATTCCATCTCGTTTAATGGTGTTGATTCTTGTAAGACAAATGGATAATATTCACGTGGATATCTTTGAATATATGAATCAAAATTCTTAAATGTTTCAACTCTTATTTTAAATAGTGCACCCATACTAGCTCTGACTGTCTTTGGATTGAAGATATCAGCGGCTGGTTCTATGATTGCTAAATCATGATATCCAAAAGCTAGAAGTGTGCGCATCGCATTACCTAGATTTCCCATATCGCTAGGATTGACCATCACTAGATGATTTTCAACACTTGATAACTTCATATCAAACTTTTTAAACACACCTAAAACATGTGCGTTCCCTTTTGATTTGGTGATGCTGAAGGCTTTATCAGATACGATGATTTTATCTTTTGGTACCATGTTTTGTATCTTTTTAAATCCCTCACTTGTAATAGCATCACTTGATGCATAAAGCATGATGAAGTCTTCTTTGTGATTTAATAGCATTTCAAATGTTGGAAAAAATCCTTCGGTATACGATAATTCGCCATCTTTAGAATAAGGTTTGATCATTTTATTTTCCTTCTTTTTTGTTAAAGAAAAATCCTCAGTTGATGTGGACTGAGGATCATTTTTAATTAGTCAGCAACGTATGGAAGTAAAGCCATATATCTGGCGCGTTTGATAGCGACAGCAAGCATTCTTTGATATTTGGCAGATGTTCCAGTGATTCTCTTTGGAGTGATCTTTCCACTTGGAGAGATGTACTTCTTTAAGAGTTCAACATCCTTATAATCGATATACTTGACATGGTTCTTAGTGAAATAGCAAACTTTTTTGCGTGGTTTCATTCTACGATACATATCTATTTATCCTTTCTGCTTGAAAAATCAAGCCTTAGAATGGAAGATCATCGTCTGAACCGTCAATGCCTTCATGGCTGACAGCATCAGACACAAAATCAGTTCCATTACCCATAGATGAATTATCGTTGTTCTTATTAGAATTCTTAGATTCTAAAAATTGAACATTTTCAGCGACAACTTCAACAATTGATCTCTTTTGACCATTCTTATCTTCGTAACTTCTTTGACTGATACGTCCATCAATACCGACTAAGCTACCCTTAGAACAATATTTAGCGACATTTTCAGCAGTCATGCTCCAACAAGTACACGGAATGTAACTTGCAGTCTTTTCTTCACCTTTTCTTATCAAATTATCGACAGCGATAGTGAAAGAAGTGACAGAAGTTCCTGAATTAGTTTTTCTAAGTTCAGGGTCACGAACAAGACGTCCAACTAAAACAACACGATTTAATCCAGCCATAGTATTCTCCTTTACTGTTTATTTTTGATCGACAGTGATAAGGAATCTCATAACCTTGCTATCAAGGAGAACGATCTTGTTGAATTTAGCGATAACGCTTGGATCACAAGACATCTTAGTGACTACATAGTAGCCCTTAGTTTGTTTCTTGATTTCATAGGCCAAGTCTTTCATGCCCCAATCATTGACACCAGTGATTTTTCCACCGTTGTCGGTGATAATCTTGTGAAGAGCTTCAATTTCAGCTTTGATGGCAGATTCATCAAGATTTGGCATGAGAATGTACATGAGTTCATAATTTTTCATGTTTCTATACCTCCCTTTGGTCTTTCGGTCAGTCCTACATCAGGGATTGACAAGAAAGTATAACCGCCCTTTTTGGGCATTAGATAGTATATCGACTTTTAGTCAATAAGGCAAGAATTATTTTTAGAGATTTCGCTTTTCACTTTCTCTCATAATATATGGGCTTCATATCTTTTTCTTGTCTACTCTTTTAATAAGATATTTTTAAAAGACAATTAAGTGGAATACTGAATTCGTAAAAATAAATCCTTTCATTATCTTTCTCAATCTTATTGAAAATAGCTTCTTTTGTCAGAAGTTCGTGATTCATGTAAAAAGTGACTTTTGTCTTTTCGCCTTTTCTGACATTGATCAAAAACAGATTTATTTCATCTTCTTCATCTTCGCTCAAAATAGGTTTTTCGATTTTATTTCTTTCTTTTTTCATCTCTTCAATCATTTCATATTGGCCATTCAATGATTTGAATGGCAACCATTTTTTCATCCCTCTCACTTATGATGTCCTCCGATTTGATTAGACCTTGTGATAAATGTCGAATTCAGACAGATAGCCGAACAAGGAATACATTTTCTAACTCCGTATTCCTTTCTTATTTTTAACATCGTAGTTTCAAGTTTTCTAAGGCGATTATCTGATTCATAATCTTCGAATAAATTTGTTTGATATTCATTTCGAGAATATACATCACAAGCAACTAATGATATTTCTCGATATAGAACATCATTTCTATACATTTGGTTCATATAGATATCAACTAGTTTCCTGCTCAATTTCGTACATGAATCTGTTGGAGTTGTAAAAGTTATTCTTTTACCGCATCCAGTGTGGTCTTTGTATCCTAAAAACATGTAGAAATTATTTGCGATGACACCCTGTAGATACATTCTATCTGAAAGTTCAAAACACATATCATCGATGATTATTTCCATCTCTTCTGGATGATAATCTCTGAGTAAGACTTGTCCAACACTTAGAGAATGATTCTTAGAGACATATGTATCTTGAATGAGAGCATCATCATAACCATTTGCGTGATAATAAATCTCTTCACCGATAACTCCTAGTTCATTCTTCAAATATTCAGGATCGCTGATTGCGATATCACCAACATTATAAAATCCCATCGCATTCAGTCTTTTTTCAAGCCTTGAACCGATTCCCCACATCTTGCTAAGCGGTGATACAGTCCATAAGTGAGTTGGAATATCTTGATAATCCCAGGAAGAAAGGAAGTCTTTTTTATGCTTAGCTTCAATGTCCATGCAAGCTTTAGCCATAAATATATTTTTACCGATACCAGCAGTCACAGTAAGTCCAGTCTTATCTTTGATTGTATCAATTATCTTTCTAGCATAACTTATCGGTGTATCATTATGCATTTTCAAATAACAAGTGACATCTAAGAATGATTCATCAATCGAATAGATATACAAGTCATCTTCTGAAACAAAATCCAAATAGATAGAATTGATCATTGCTGATACTTTTAAATATCGTTCCATCCTCGGCATCGCGATAATCAGTCCATCGATATTTTTATCAATTTCATACAAACGACAACGGCTTTTGACATGATATCTTTCTTTTATGAATGGAGAAGCTGCTAAAACAATAGTCCCATCACCTCTTTCTTCATCAGCGACAACTAGGGGAGTAGTAAATGGGTCCATATCTCTATCTATGCATTCAACCGATGCATAGAAAGATTTCAAATCGATAGATAAAATGATTCTGTCTTGTCTGTTCATGGTTTAATTTTAAGATGAAAAACGAGAAAACTTAAAAAAAGTAACCAACTTCATAAACATATAATATTGCACCTAAGAGAATTTTTTTAATGTTTATGGCAAAAAGAAAAATCAGTTCATCGATAAACTATTTTTAAAATTAATCGCCGATACTATTTACAAAAATCAAGTTGGAACCGATATGTAAAATTTACATATTTCTTGTTATTTTATGTGATTTTTACATATTCAAAAGCTGAGTTCTGACAGCATATAAATTGTTTGTTTTTAAAAATGCCTTGAATAAAACATCACTTTCTTTTAGAACCAAAAAGAAAATGCCCTATTTCCTTGTTTTACAAAGATTTTAGGGCATAATAGACAATTTTATTCGGCTTTGAATTCGATGTTTCTTTCTTTTAATATTTCAAGATATTTGTGATAGATAAAATCAGCAGCTTGTTCAATATTGTATTTTTCAGTATCAACTTCGATATCGATGATTTTGTAGATAGAATCATCCATTTCAAAGGCACTGTGATCATTATCGATACGAGATTTGATTTTCTCAGGTTCATCACCTCTACCTTGCATTCTTGCTAAACGAAGTTTTTCATTGGCCTTCATATAGAAGATGACAATCTTAGGATCTTTAAATGATGAATATGTTTTAGCACCATTGAATTCTAATGCCATACATTTATCGATTTTAACTTCATTCTTACTTGTTCCATAAAAATTACCATTGAAAGTGACTGTTTCAATAAATTCACCATTTTCTTTCATCTTTTCAAATACTTCTTTTGAAACAAAATGATAGTCGACATCATTGACTTCACCTTTACGCATCGCACGTGTCGTATGAGTGATAACTTTCTTAATTCCATAATGGTCTTGAAGGAAAAGGCAAGTTGCTGTTTTTCCACTTGCTGAAGGTCCAGTTAAAATAATCATTTTTATACCTCGTTATAAATTTTAGAAAATATTCTAATCACTACATACATCATATTCAAGAATTTTAAATGATATTATCAATAACTTCTTTTATTTCCGATGGATTTTTTAAGATTTTCTTAGGCTTGCTTTCAAAGTTTTCAAGAAAATCATAAGTCTTATATCCCCAACTGACTGAATACATATTTTTAATACCGATATTCTTTGCTGTCAAAATATCAGTATCGCTATCACCAAAATAAGCACATCTATCTAATGAAATATCATCATATTTTTTAAATTCATCTAAAAAAGCTTTTGGATCTGGTTTTGTTTTTCCACCAAGTGGAACACCGATAATCTCCTCAAAGAATCCTTTAGGAAAACAATGCTCGACAACTTCAGTCGCAATAGCTTGGGGTTTATTTGTATAAATAAAATAACGAACACCTTTTTTCTTACCGTATTCTAAAGCCTCAACAATGCCATCAAAGGGTTTAGTAAAATCCATAAAATGAGTTTTATAATCTTCATAATAAGAAGAGAAAACATCATCATAATATTTTTGATTATCTTCACCTAATGCTCTTTGAATGAGTTTGACAGAACCATTGCCAACAAAAGACTTATATTCATCTGTTGTATGTTCTTTCAATCCATATTTCTTAAGCGCTCTATTGACACATACCTTCATATCGACAATTGTATCTAATAATGTTCCATCTAAATCGAAAACAAAAGCTTGATAATATGATTCGTTCATTTTGATACCTCGCAACACAAATATTTTACATCAAAATCATGATTATTAGAAGATTTCACTGCAAAATTTTGAATAAAAAACGATAAAAAACCAGTTAAAAAATATCTTAATTTTTGTGTGAAAAATAACCTCGAAAATCAAACGAGATTTTCTTTTTAAAAAATAGTCAAAAAAACACGTGTTTTTTCATCATTTTTTTCAATCGTTTTTCAAAAGACAATCTCAGACAACATTTTCAGTGTGGGCTTTTAAAATATTTCGATAAATACTCATATTTTTAAATATTGAATCAAAAAAGAATCATTGAATTTTAAGGTCATTTTTTCGTTTGAAAATTGAGCGCAAAAAAAATTTAAAAAAATTCTCTTGTTTTTTGATAAAAAATACATTATTATTTGATACGTTTTATTAAAAACAAAAACAGGAGGGTTACTTATGAAAGTTACCAATGCTACATTTGACTCCCCATACATCATCGAATTAAAGAACGTTACTAAGGTTTTCGATGGTGAAACAATCATCGATAAGATGAACTTAAATATCAAAAAGGGAGAATTCGTTACGATTTTGGGTCCGTCTGGTTGTGGTAAATCAACTACTCTTAGAATGATTGCCGGTTTTGAAACTCCATCAAGTGGAGATATCCTTCTAAATGGAAGAGATATTACTCCTGTTCCTCCGTACAAAAGACCTATCAACACTGTTTTTCAACATTACGCCTTATTTCCAAATCTCGATGTTTATGAAAATGTTGCCTTTGGACTTAGAAATAAGAGACTTCCAGTCCCTATTTTAGATAAAGAAGGAAAACAAGTATTAAAAATTGATGTTGCTGAAGTTAAATACTTACGTTCTCAAATAAAACGTATCAAAAAAGACAACATCATCTCTGAAGAAGAAAAAGAGAAAAGACTTGAAGTATTGACAAAGAAACTTGAAGATACTTTAAACAATCCAAAGCCTGCTTTTAAAAAGAGAAAATTGACTGAAAAAGAAATCGATGAAAAAGTAGTCAAAGCGCTCAATGTCGTCGATTTAGATGAACTAGAAGATAGAGATATCTCAACCCTTTCTGGTGGTCAGCAACAGCGTGTTGCTATCGCAAGAGCTATCATCTGCGAACCACAGATTCTTCTTTTAGACGAACCTCTAGGCGCTCTTGATTTGAAGATGAGAAAAGATATGCAACTCGAATTGAAAGAAATGCATAAAAGACTTGGAATCACCTTCATCTATGTCACTCATGACCAAGAAGAAGCCCTCACCATGTCAGATACTATCATCGTCATGAATGATGGTGTCATCCAACAAGAAGGAAGCCCAGAAGCCATTTATAATGAGCCAGCTAATGCCTTTGTCGCTGACTTTATCGGTTCATCTAATATTTATAATGCAACGATGATCGGTGAAAGAAAAGTTCGTTTCTTAGGAAATACTTGGGATTGCCTTGATGACTTCAAGTTAAACGAACATGTCGATGTTGTTGTTCGTCCTGAAGACATTCATTTTTCAACTGAACCAAAACCAGGATATATCACAGGAAAGATCACTGAAAAAGTTTTTAAAGGAATTCACTATCAATATGTCATCATGGTCGGCCATAACGAAGTGTTAGCTCAAAGCATCAAAGACTTCGATGAAACCCTTCCAATCTATATTCAAATAAGACCAGATGGCATCCATGTCATGAAAGCCAGCGATGATTTGAATATCTATTCCAATGCCTATATCGATTCCGATCACAAAGTCTGCATCGATGATAAACCATTTGACTGTGATTTGAGTCAACTCATTCCAAATTCAACTATGGATGAAAACGGAATTGTTCATTTTGAAGGTAAAGAATATGATTTCAAAGATGCTGATGTTGTCGCTAGTGTCGATCCAAAAGGATTCCAAGTATCCGATGATACAAGCGAAGCTAGCCAAACTGGAGAAGTCATCTCTTCTGTTTACAAAGGCGACCATTACATCATGTTAGTCCGTTCTGAAGAAGAGGAAGATTTCTTTGTCTCCACTCCATACACATTCAATGTTGGCGATATCGTCGGTATCTCTGCTACTAATAAAAATAGCATCAAATTGAAATTGAGAGGAGATATCAGCGACTATGTCTTATAAAACATTTAGAAAAAGCTTATCTCTTCCATTTGTCGTTTTCCTCATTCTTTTTGTCATCATACCGATTCTTTTCATCATTTTCTATGCTTTCACCGATGCTGACGGAAACTTCACATTTGAAGCGATAACCAGTTTCTTCACTTCGACAACAAAATTAAATGTCTTATTAGTCTCTTTGTTGATTGGTATTTTCAATACCGCCTTATGCTTGTTGATTTCTTTCCCATTAGCTTATTTATTAGCTAATCCAAAAATCAACAAGAATTATGTCCTTGTCATGTTATTTGTCATGCCAACATGGATCAACTTTGTTTTAAGAACAGGTGCACTTCGTGAACTTCTTTCAATCATTTTAGGTTGGTTTTCAACAACAACTGGTCAACATCCGTTATTTTGTACAATGGTAGGTATGGTTATCAACTATATTCCATTCACCATTCTTCCTTTGTATTCAACCATGTTAAAGCTTGATAATTCTCAAATCGAAGCTGCTGAAGACTTAGGTTGTAATCCTTTCCAAACATTCACAAAATCAATCATCCCTCAAGCGATGCCAGGTCTTATCTCAGCTGCTATGATGGTCTTTATGCCAACAATTTCTTCTTATGTCATCTCTGATACCTTGAGTGAAGGTAAGATTATGCTCTTTGGTAATTCCATCTTCTTATCTTTCTCAAATTCCGATTGGAATTCTGGCTCATTCATGTCTTTGATCATGCTTATCATCATCTTTGTCTTGATGTTAGCAACCAAAAAATTCCAACGTTCCAGTGAAGAACAAGGAGGTGGATCATGGTAAAAAAGAAAGTATTTGCATACGTTTATATTTATCTCGTCTTGCTTTTTCTCTATCTTCCAGTTTTCTATTTGATCGTCTTTTCCTTCACAAATTCAAGAGTAACTGGTCAATGGACAGGTTTCTCTTTGGATTTATACAAAAATCTCTTCCGTGATGAAGAAATTTTAAGAGCTTTGGGTAACACAATCATTCTTGCTGCTATCTCCTCTCTTGTTTCGACTCTCATCGGAACTTTAGGCGCCATCGGTTTATTCTATTGTAAAAGAGGATTTAAAACATTGGTTGAAAACATCAATCAAATCCCTGTTGTCAACGCAGAAATCGTCATGGCAATGTCATTGACTGTCATGTTTGTCTTCATCGGACAACACATGTTTGGAGGTGCTTCTATCTTCTCATTTTGGACCCTTCTCATCGGTCATTGTTGTTTATCCGTTCCATTTGTCTATTTGAATGTCAAACCAAAATTATCTCAGATGGATCCAGCCTTATATGAAGCCGCTTTAGATTTAGGTTCTTCACCGAACAAAGCGATTCATCAAGTCATCATCCCTCAAATTGTTCCTGGTATCTTAGCTGGTCTCATCTTGAGTTTCACCTTATCATTAGATGATTTCATCGTCACAGCCTTCACTAGAGGTAATGGTCTTTTAAGCAAAGAAAGCCAAATTGAAACCCTTTCTACTCTTGTTCAAGCAAAGATCAAAAAAGGTAGTGTTCCTCCGGCTATGAGAGCTTTGACCACCATCATCTTCTTGATTGTTCTTGTAATAGTTGTCGCTTATTCTTTGAAAGTCAATCACGATTCTAAAGTTGATAAAAAGGCTTTAGGTAATCATTCAAAAAGGAGGCAAGCTATAAATGTCACTCCATACGGTAAATAAAAAACTCATTCCTCTCATCTCAACATTAAGCTTATTATTCATCTCTAATATTGGTGTTTCTAAAACCGCAATCAAACAAGCAAGACGTTACTATGCATCTACTTTAGATGAAGTCACTCTCTCAATTTATAACTCTGCTGATTACATCGCTGAAGATGAAAAAGACGATTCTGGAAAACTCGTTTCTAAAGGAATTGTCAGCAAGTTTGTTGATTATTGCAAAGATGAATTAGGAATCAATGTAACAGTTTCATATTCTACTTTTGATACAAATGAAACTATGTTATCTGAGCTCAGAACTGGTAGAGCTAATTATGATTTAGTCACACCTAGCGATTATGTCATTCAAAAGATGATCAAAGAAGATATGATCACCCCCTTCGATGATGATTCAACACCGATGTACGATAAATACGTCTCTCCTTGGATCAAAAAACAGATGGAAGGAATCACTATCAACGGACAAAAAGGATTGGTGAATAAATACGCACGTGGCTATATGTGGGGAACTTTAGGAGTTCTTTACAACAACGAATTCAATGGTGTCATATCTCGCGGTATCACAGCAAGTGAAATGGATGAAGATATGATGTCATGGGATTCTTTATGGGATAAAAAATACAACAATCTCTTAGCTATCAAAGACAGTATGAGAGATACTTACTCAGTCGGTATTTTGTACACCTATAGAGAGGAACTAGAAACATATAAAACTCAACACGATAACAAAGAACTCAGCGATGAAGAATACAATTCAAAATTGACAGAAATCTTCAATCGCTGCTCTGATTCCAATCTTGAAGAAGTCAAGAAAAATCTTGTTGATTTAAAAAATAATTCCTTCGGTTTTGAAGTTGATAGCGGAAAAGTCGATATGGCAAAAGGTGATAAATTCGCAATTGATATCGCCTGGTCAGGTGATGCTGCTTATGCTATGGATATGGCTGATGAAAACAACGAAAAATTATTAGCAAATAATCCAAATGCCGAAACCACAACTTTGCGTTACGCCCTTCCTTCTACTGGAGCTAATATTTGGTTCGATGGTTGGGTAATGCCAAAATCCATTGAAAATAGACCAGGACACAAAGAAATCGCTCAGAAATTTGTTGATTTTATCTCCGATTCAGAACATATCTACGGAAACGAAAATATCAATCCAGATCAGATGACTAATGTCGCTCAAAACATGAATTACATCGGTTATACTTCTGTCATCGCCGGTGATTCAGTCTTACACCTTATCAAAAGTTGGTACGATATCAGATACGATGAAGAAAATGATGAATTTGATGATTCAGTCTTAGAAAAACATCAACTAGTCGATTCTTCTGAAATCTCATCACTTGAAGGTGAAGCATTAGAAACAAGTTACTATAAAAAGGATATTTCCTATTTCTTTGAAGGAACTTTAGTCGAAATGGAAGACGAAGATATGATATTTGCAGTCTTAGCAAGTTCAAAAAATAGACAATTCGACACCCAATATCCAGATAGTAAAATCTTATCTTCACTCTGCATCATGCAAGACTTCGGTGATCAGACAAATTCCTTGACCAAAATGTGGGAGCAAGTAAAGAATACAAACCTTCCAACTTGGGCATATATCTTGATAATCATCGCAGTTATTGTCCTTATCGGTTATTACATCTTTATAAAGATCAAAAACAAGATCACCATCGATAAGAGAAAAGAGAGAAAGAAAGCTCGTCAACAGAAAGAAAAAGCCGCTATTGAAGCTTTAAAACAACAGCAAAAGTTAGAAAAGCAAAACAAGAAAATTGCTAAGCAATCCTAAAAAAGACTCCGCAAATGCGGAGTTTTCTTTTTATCCAATTTATGATGTCTATAATATTTTGATATCTAAAATATCATCGAATTTTATTTCGGTATCATCTTTTAAACACAATACCTTCAAGATATCATCAAGCTTTTTGACATTCTCTTTTTTAGTAAAATATTTACCACCATTTTTCTTCTCATCTTTTAGATAATAAGTGATTTCAATAAGTGGATGCCTTTTCAAATCAGTCTTGATGATATTTAATGAATTCGATATTTTTTCAACTTCTTCAGAGCACAATATAACTTTCTTTTCGACTTCTCTTTTCTCTTCATCAAGAGCTTCTTGATATCCGACAAGAGCGCTGAAAGGAGCAAATTGAGCAGCTCTATTCTCTCTTGACATTCTCTTATGATATTTAGGCTCTGGATGTTCTAAATTATAAATCGAAGAATAATCGTGAATATCATTCATGCTTTATGTCCTCCAACTTCATCATTTCTTTCTCTTCCGGTAGCTTCATTTTTATAATCAACAGCTTTTAATATCGAGTTCTTTCCATATTTAGATTTGATTTTTAACAATGCTTCCTGAACTTGTTTTTCTTTTTTACGGTCTTTTTCTTCTTCAACTTCTCTTTTTTCACTCTCGTAAAAATCTTCAAATAATGAAATCTGTCTATCGTTATTTTTGATGACTTTATCTTCATCAATAATATTTAAAGCTACTACTCTAAATTTTCTTATATAAAGATTTTTTTCAGATATCGTATCAAAAATCTTCAAAAATCCATTGATGAATTCCTTAGTTGAGGAGGTGTAATTTTGAAAGCATAATTTCCCGCTGCTCGGTTTTGGAACAAGTCTTCCTAAATAATCAGAGACAATTTCACCATCATATTCATCTTTGATTTCTGTTTCTAAATTTTTGATATCATAAAAAATTGATAGTTCAATTTCTTTAGTTACTTTTCCTTTTTCTAATAAGCTCATAGATAAATTATCAACCATCTCAATGACGATAGTTCTAGCTTCTTTATTTTGATACGGACAATGTAAAACCTGTCCTATCGATAAACTATTACAAGACGGTTTATAATCCTTGATATCTTTGATTGTTGTCGGTTCATATCCCCAAGCGTGATCGATTAACAATTCTGCATTGACACCGAATTCTTTGAACAATAGGTTTTCATTATAAAAGTCATCTTCATTTCCGATAGAACACTTAGCAATATCACCCATCGAATATAATCCAAGTCTATTCAATCTTTTTTGATATCCTCTTCCAACTCGCCAAAAGTCAGTGAGCGGTTGATGATTCCACAATTCTTTTCGATATGAAAATTCATCAAGAGAAGCTATTCTAACACCATCTTTATCAGCTTTGATATGTTTTGCAACAATATCCATACTCACCTTAGCAAGATACATATTAGTACCGATACCAGCCGTCGCCGTAATTCCAGTTTCTTTCAAAACATTTTGAATCATTGTCATAGCTAGTTCGTGAGCAGACATCTTCAAGTTTTTTAAATAGTTTGTAACATCCATAAAAACTTCATCAATAGAATAAACATGAATATCTTCACTAGAAATATATCTTAAATAAATACCATATATCTTCGAACTAGTTTTGATGTAATCATTCATGTGTGGTGTCGCAATTATATAATCTAATTCTAAATTCGGAAACTGATTTAATAGATTGATATCAACACCTTTACCTATAAAACCTTTATTCTTAATCTTTTTTCTGCGGTCAGCATTGATTTGCTTTACTTTTTGAACAACTTCAAAAAGACGTGGCCTAGAAGGAACCCCTAATTGTTTTAACGATGGAGAAACAGCTAAACAAATAGTTTTTTCAGTACGGGAAATATCAGCAACTACTAGATTAGTTGTCAATGGGTCTAAGTTTCTTTTTACACATTCACAAGATGCGTAAAAAGATTTTAAATCGATGCAAATATAAGTCTTTTGATTTTTGTTCATATAATTTCAAACCATGTTTATTTTAAAATAAACAAACCGAGATTCAACAAATATTTAAAAAGAAAAAATCTGATACAAAAGTATCAGATTCGTTAATTCAATTGGTAGCGGGGGCAGGATTCGGACCTACGGCCTCCAGGTTATGAGCCTGACGAGCTACCACTGCTCTACCCCGCGATGTATGTAGCTCGTATAATATACTATTTAAATTGCAAATTTTCAAGTATGATTTATCTTTTTATCATGAAAACGGTTTAACTTTGTTATTTTTTAACCAAAAATCCTTTTTTTCAATAGAAAAAATAGATGAAATATTTTTAATATCAAATGAACTCTATTTATCTACCAAACATATCATCTAATGATATCAGATGCAAATATTCATCTTTCAAACTTAAAAGACTATCATCAAATCCACTTTTTGAAATGATGTAATACTCAATCTTTTTTATCTTTGAAAACATCTTAATCGATGTATTTTCTATCATTCTTTTATAGTCATTAAGCGTTCTTTTTTCATTTGTGAATTTACATTCGATGACAAGAAGGGAATCTTCATCTTTTGCAATACCATCAATTTTAATAGAACGATTCAATTCGGATTTCTCAATTATAAGATTTTGAATCAGAGAATAAATTCCACCAAGTTTTCCTTGGCTTGATAATCCTTCCATATAAGAAATGGCAACATCTTCAAATGAATAAGATATAAATGAATGAATTTCCTTTTTTAATCTCTCATAAAGAATATCGCCATATCCAGCCTCTATTTTTTCAATATTTTAAGCAAAAATTGATAATAAAATTTTAAGACCGGATCTTCAATGTAATAGTAAACTTGTCTTGATGAATTAAAGATTTCTTTCTTAATTACAATTTCCGCATCAAATAATGTTTTCATATACTTATTGATTTTTGTTACATCTTCATTCATCAATTTACTAAGTTCGGATAAGCCTTTTTTCTTTCTTGAAAGAGCAATTAAGATAGAATTATAAAAGCTTTTCTCTCTATTTGAATTCGGATAACAAAAGTTTAGGAAAATCCAATAAGATTGAATTCTCATTGAAAAGAAGTTCTTTTATATCTTCATCAAAAGTTAGTTTCTTATCGATTTTTGAAAGATAGAAAGGATATGTACCAAGCATACATAAAAACTTCATTTTATCCTCATTCGAATAACCATTCAAAAATAAGATTGCTTCATCAAAAGGCATCTTATTGATTTTCATTTTTAGAGTAACTCTTTTATAAAGAGGGGATTGTTTATCATTCAATTCCTTTTCCATGAAAGACAAATTCGATCCAGATAAAATCAACATGATATTGCTATTTTTAAGCTTATTATCATAGATATCCTGGATAATTGATGAAATACCTTCGTATGATTTAACTAAATATGAATATTCATCTATGACAATGACACCTTTTTCTCCTTCAAAAAAAGAAATAGTAGCATCAAAAGCTGTTTCCCAAGAAGAATAGACATACTCATCAACACGGTGAAAACTTTCTTGAATCTTGAATGAAAATGACTTCAAATTGTCATTATTTGAAATTTCTTTTGCTTGAAATAGAATATTTTTTTATCTTTTATGAATTCATTGATCAAAGAAGTTTTTCCAATTCTTCTAGTACCATAAATCGTACAGAAAGAATTTTCTTTGAGATATTCTTTTTCTAATTTTGCAAGTTCTTTATTTTGACCATAAAACATATATCATTGCCTCTTATATACTCGTGAGTATATAAAATATCAAGTAGTAAAAGATTGTGCTAATTTGCTAATGACTTCTTCATATAAGATATGAATATACAAACTCGAAATAACGAAAAATACATATCTATACTTTTTATTCTTAAAATATGTTATATTCATTTTCGTATGAAAAAAATATTGATAATTAAAAATGGATACTTTGAAAATCCAAACAATACCTATAAAGCGAATAGATTAAAAGAAGAATTCTCAGTCTATGGAATAGAAACTGATGTCGTATCAGCTATAGATTTATTACCTCTTTGTTATGGAGATAAAATAGTTATAAACAAATTAAATGACTACTATTTAGGAATCGATTTAGATAAAGATTCTTATTTAGCTGATTGTTTAGAAGCGATGAATTTTCCTTTATGCAACAGCGCTAAATCATTGCATTTAAGCGATGATAAAATGTCTTCTATCATCGCATTAAAAGGAAGCGGTATAAATGTACCTCTCACTATTCCCTCCCCTTTATGTTATGTCAAAGATATCGATAAAAATGCTCTTGATTCATTCTTAAATCAAATCGAAAAAAATTTAGGATATCCATTTGTTTTTAAAGCCAATCACGGAAGCATGGGAAAGCAAGTAGTTCTCATAAAAAATAGAGATGAGCTCACTGATATTGAAATAAAAAACAAATCATTACCTCATTTATATGAGAAATTTTTGTCAGTTCATCAAGGCCATGATTATCGAATCATGGTAGTCGGAAATAAAGTCGTCGCCTGTATGGAAAGAATAAACAAAAACGATTTCAGAAGTAATATTGCACTAGGTGGAACTGGATACGATGTCACTGATACATTATCAGATGAATTTAAAAATGTCGCTATTAAAGCGACACAAATTTTGGATCTTGATTATGCAGGAATCGATGTTGCAATAACAAATGATGAAAAGCCAACCTTCATTGAAGCAAATGGAAATGCTTTCTTTACTGAGATTGAAAAAGTTACAAATGTAAATGTAACTAAATTATTAGTTGAACATTTAATTTCAAAATACAATCTTTTAAAATGATCAGTCTTTCTTATCAGTTTTATTCATATCATCATCAATTTCTTTTCTTGTCATAAAGACATGATTTTTGAATTTTCCCGTCTTTAACATATAGAAAATAACACGATTGAAGATGAGTTCATAAGTAAGACAAACTAAGCTTCCTTTTATGAGATTAAAAGGAATATATATTGCCATGATTCCTATTTCAAAGGAATCATTTTTAAACATCGAATAAAAAGTTTGACCAAGTTGATTGTCGACTTCTTTCAAACTGTCTTTAACATCTTTAAATGTCAAGAATTCAGCGCCGTATACTAAGAAAGTTGGAGTGATAAATAAATAATTTAAAAATGTCATTATGATAGAGACAAAGATAATCAACAATACATATCCAAGATATCTAAACCATCTATTCTTACTGAAAATATGAAACACCTTATCTAAAATCAAAAGTCCAAAAGAATAAAATAAAGAAGTACAAGCTGCTGTTATATTCCCAATCGGAATCGGAGTACCAACTGGTCCAAAAGTCAAAAAGTTCAGCAATGTTTTCAAAATAGCAACCGCAAAACTAGCCCAGAAACCGTATAAAGAATAAGCGACTAAAACAATTGCATCACTGACTTCAAGCTCTAAAAATGAGGCCAAAGGATACATTTGAACCTTACCTAAACACATCAGCACATAACCTAATGCTATGAGCATGCTCAAAATTGATAGTCGTAAAATTTGTTGGTGAGTATCAATTCTCACATTTTTATTTTTTCTCACGAATAATCTCCTCTAAATCCATACAATTATATTACATCGATATATATTTGTTCATTAAAAATCTCTAGTTTTCACTAGAGATTCATAAATTTATAAAATTACAACAGTTCCGTCTTCTTTGATTTCTAAATTATCACCAGTTTTGACTGCATTTAAGAAATCATCGCCTAAACTGTCAATACATATGAGAGGGACGTTTTCCCATACATTGCTGAGAATAACTCCGCTTGCTGCAAGTGGATCTATTTCACTAGCAAATAACATCGCTTTAGGTGCTAAGCCACGTCTTGCAGCTGTTTGAAGGACAAGACCACCAGTTGTCGAACCGATAGTTTGAGGTAAGCATAAAATCTTACCAGTTATTTCCTTTTTAAATAAGTCTAGATTATTCTGATCAGAAACAACGACTGATTTGCTAGATTTACTGAGCAATGACTTTTGAAAAGAAGCTAAAGTATTAAAACCATTTTTAGTAACAACAGCTTCTCCTTTATAATTACCACCAAAGAGAACTCTTCCTTTAAATTCTTTCATTTTAATAAGACTCCTTTCCAGTGATAAGAGCTAAGACTTTATCATCTGTTTCGTATCTTGCAAAGGTATAAGTTCTAAGCTTATTAGAATTAGTCAATAATGGTTTTGCTCCAGCAATTGGATTATCCGCATACATAAGTGGGCAAATATAGGAAAGCTTTGCACCTGTATTCAATAACCTTTGATATTCATCCAATTTCTTGAATTCATCGATGACATGAGGACTTGCGGTGAAAATAGTGTTGATGACAAGTTTCTTCTTTCCACTATCTTTTAAAGCCTTATCTATTCTATTTGTCCAATCAACCAATTGTTTGAGTGTTAAATGCGGACATCCGATAAAACACTTATGAGCTTTAGCACTCTTATTTTTCCACATGACTGGATAGTTTTTATACACTCTTTCAAGTTCAGCATCATCTATGATGTATTCTTTAGCGTCATCTTTGATAAGAGATGTTGATAGTCGTTTAGCTTCAGGAGTTATCTTATCGATATGGAATAATCCAACAGCCCCATTAGAAGCTGTAGCTGCACCAAAGTCCTTCAAATAAGCGATGGTATCTTCATCAGGAAGATCTTTTAAATATTGATCAAGTCCGATGACATATGGAACTTTCTCCATAACTTTCATACCGATAGCACTACCTAATATTTGTGCTTCTGGTTTTTTAGAACATTTGATGATGACTTTATAATCAGCTTTTCTACCTTCATCAGTTAAGAAACCAAATTTAGGAACAACACCTAAGATAGTTCCAAATAAATCATAAACACCAGAATTTCTATTGCATCTTGCACCTAAGACAGAATTAGCATAAACAACAGCCGAACTTTCAGCCCAGGAAAGAATATCGCCTTCTTTTGGTTGATTTCCCACCTGATCTAAATAACATGTACAAGAAAATCCTTTATCATCTTTTAATCCGACTTTTTTAAGTTGTTCTTCATAATGATCTTGAGTCGAATACATAAAATGATTGAAGACTAATTTTTCAAGAGGGCCTGCCGAGACATTATCATAATCCAATGGTCTTGGGTCAACTGTAAATCCTTCTTCAGCTTTTAATCCAGCTTTGATAAGTTCATCCATAAGCGGATATATTGGTGTTAATAGTTGAAGACCAAAACTAGTGACAAGATGTCCTTTTTTATGAGTGACTTTAACCATACATGGAGCATGGAAAATATCACCAAATCTCACAAGGCATTCCATCATCTTAGCTTTTGTCTCACCTTGTTTTCCTTCTAAAATATCTTTTTCTTCGTCTGTTAAAATCATCTTTGGTTGATACATGTTTCACCTCTTAGATTTTCATAGCTACTTCATAAGCGCGCCAGATAACACTTCTCAAATTTCCGATAGCAAGACAATCACCGACTAAATGAATGTTCTTATCTTCTTTGGCAATCGGGGTTGGAATATAACCGACAGATACAATAGTAGAATCAGTAGGAATCTTCATTGTGATTCCATCTTTTTGCTTGATCTCAACAGAATCATCATTGATAGATACGACATTAGTTTCAAGATAAACAGGAACTTTATGAAGAACAAAATATTCTCTTAAATATGAGGAATTAGCTAAACAAATGCCTTTTTGAGCAATGAGATCATCTTTCATCTCAACGATAGTTGGCTTTTTACCTTCAAGACATAAATCATAAGCAATTTCACAGCCAGTTAAACCACCACCAACTACGACAACATTCTCACCAACTTCTTTACCATTTAAGAAATCGATAGCCTCAATAGCTTTATCAAATCCTGGAAGTTTTGATAGCACTCTTCTTTTAGAACCAGTAGCTATGATATATTCATCTGCTTTGATAGAAGATAATTCTTTAACCTCAGTGTTAAAATGAATTTCAACATTTAAATCTTTCATTTGTTTTTCATACCAAGTTTCTAAATCTCTGAGTTTTCCTTTAAAAGTAGCCTTACCAGCTGCTAAGAAAGTACCACCTAAACGATCACTTTTTTCATAAATGACAGGTTTATGACCTCTTAAAGTTAAAACACGAGCTGCTTCCATACCACCGATTCCACCACCGATGATTGCAACTGTTTTCTTCTTATCCGCTTTTTTAATGTAATGAACAGTGCTCTGCATCGTTTCAGCATTGATAGCACAACGAGATAGGTGAAGTGAGTCATTCAATGATTGATCATTTGCATGACCTTTATAATGACACATATTGAAGCATCCATTATGACAATAAATACAAGGTCTTATATCTTCTTCTCTTCCTTCTTTGAGTTTAGTAACCCAGGCACCATCGGCTAAAAATGGTCTTGCAAAACCAGCACCATCAAGTTTTCCTTCTTCAATAGCTTTAGCAGCAACTCTTGGATTCAATCTACCAGCACAAACAACTGGTTTTGTTGTATATGGTTTTATCGCAATGACATCATCCAAATTGCAATTTTCTTGCATATAAATTGGTGGATGAGCCCAGTACCAAGCATCATAGGTACCATTATCACAGTTGAACATATCATAACCAGCATCTTCTAAATATTTAATCGCTTTCTTAGATTCTTCAAAGTCTCTACCAACTTCAACATAATCCTCTCCTGGAAGAGCTCCTTGTCTAAAGCCTTTAGTTTTAGAAACGACAGAATATCTTAAAGATACAGGAAAATCTTGACCACAAGCTTCTTTAATGGCTTTGACAATTCTAACAGCAAAACGATATCTATTTTCAAAAGAGCCACCATAATCATCTTCTCTGTGGTTTATATATTTTAATGTAAATTGATCAAGAAGATAACCTTCATGAACTGCGTGGACTTCAACACCATCAACGCCAGCTTCTTTCAATAATTTCGCAGATTGAGCAAAAGCATAAACAAATTTGTCAATTTCCTTGATAGTCATCTCTCTTGATGGAACTTTATCAGACCAACGATTTGGACATGGGCTTGCAGTAGCACAGATTTTATCAAAATTCATGATAGGTTTAGCTAAGAAAGCAAGGAATTTGTTTGTAGCAAGTGGTTCCATAGAATCAGAAATAGTAAAAGATCTACCGAAACCAGCAGTGAGTTGGACAAACAATTTAGCACCATTTTTATGAATTTCATCCATAAAAGGTTTCATCTTCTTAAACATGGATTTCTTTTTATACAACCACTGACCAAGCATAGGATTGTAAACAGGTTGACATCCTGGCAAAATAAGTCCGACATCATTCTTTGCTTTGTCCAATAAGAATTTAGCAGCTTCCTTATCAAAATGATTGACTTCCATCCAACCAAAAATATCAGTACCGCCCATAGAAGTCATAACGACTCTATTTTTAATCTCGACATTACCAATTTTCCATGGTGTAAATAACGGCTTTAAAGATTCATCCATAACCATTTACCTCTTTTATATAAATATATTTTACTTTATTTACCTTATAAACATATAAAAATATTTTTCAATTTTGAGATTCTAAATAAAAAATATACTTAACAATTCGTTTTCTTTAAGTTAGTTTTGTATAACTTTGCTGATTTTTTTATATTTTATTGACATTTACCCGTTCTTTCTATAAACTAATTTAGCTATTAAATCGTTGGGGAAATAGTTAAATGGTATAACTCCGGTCTCCAAAACCGTTGTTGAGAGTTCGATTCTTTCTTTCCCCGCCATCTAAAAATACTACACGGAGTAATCCGTGTTTTTTTATAAACATCTATTTAAAAAACTCGGACAAAACAGCCGAGTTCAAGTGAAGATTATTTCTGATATTCTTTTGCTAAACGAGAAACAAATCCCATATCAGCTTTTCCGTTGTATTTAGTCTTAAATTCTCCCATGATGGATTTGATAGACTTATCAGCTAATCCTTCAATGACATTTCTGATTTCTTCTTCAGACATCATCTGTGGCAAATACGATTTTACAACTTCAATTTGGGCGTTGATTTTATCAACTTCATCTTGTCTAGATGCAGATTCATACATTGTCTTCTCATCTTGAAGTTCTTTTAATGCATGATTTAAGACTGAAACCATATCAGCATCAGACATCTCTTGTCCTTTAGCTTTCTTTTCAATTTCATTCTTTTGATAAGCAGAAATCAAAACACCTAAAATAGCACCTTTAGTTGAATCATGTGCTTTTAAAGCAACCATCTTTTCTTTCTTTAAATCAATCAATGTAACCATATTTTTTAACCTCTCTTTGTATTTATTCTTTCTTGTTCTTCAATCTTTTTAATATATAATGCAATACCTTCAATTACCTTATCAGCAGGATTATGAATCACTCTAACTGGAATTGATAATTCTGCTTGCATAAATTCTTTAAGTCCAGTTAATGAAGCACCACCACCTGTGATAATAAGACCATTTTGAGTCAAATCACTTGCAAGTTCAGGATCCAAATCTTGAATGACATCGCTTATCTTTAGAGAAATCATCGAGACCATTTGTACTAAAACTTTCTTGAGTTCACTAGAGGAGACAATACAAGATGAAGGAAGGGATGTCATCGTATCTTTACCTTTTACTTCAACTAACATACCATCATTTACAAATGATACATTACCAACTCTCATCTTGACCATTTGAGCGCTTTTTTTACCGATCAATAAGTGTTTTTCTTTGACTAAATATCTTCTTATAGCATCGTCTAATGCATCACCGGCAATGCTTGTTGTCGTACAAGAAACAATCTCACCCATACTGACACAAGCTATATCAGTAATACCAGAACCGATATTGCAAACAAGCGTTGCTTGAGGAGAAAAAATATTTTCTCCAGAACCAATCGCAGCCATTTTAGCTTGAGATTCCATATAGATTTCTTTGGCTTGAAGTCTTTTACCGATTTCAATAAGTGCGTTATGATTGACTTTTGACATATCACTTGGCGCCGAAAAAACAACGCTAAAGCCTCTAAGTCCAACTTCATTTTTAACTTCTTCAATAGCATTTTCTAAAAAAGAAACAGCACAATCAACATCGCTGATCATACCATTGATAACAGGAAAAACAAGTCGGTAATTATAAGGAGACTTACCTTGAATCTTATTAGCTAAATATCCGGTTTCAAATACTCTATTTGTATTAGTATCAAGAGCGACACATGTCGGTTCATTGAAGATGATTGATGAAGATGATGAAGAATATACTCTAGTATTTTGACTTCCGAAATCAATGCCTATAAATTTTCTTTTCATACTCTAATAGTTTAACATTATTTAAACTAAGAAAAAAGAGAGGCAAGCCTCTCTCAAATTTATTTTTTCTTTAAAAACTTCAAAAGTCTTTCATTTGTCGATTGTTCGAAGATATATTCAGGTGTTCCTTGATCTTGAATGATACCATCTGCCATAAAGATGACTCTATCAGCAACATTTCTTGCAAAAGACATCTCATGAGTGACAACAACCATTGTCATCATAGATTTTGCAACGCTTCTCATGACTTCAAGAACTTCGTTGACCATTTCAGGGTCTAGAGCTGATGTTGGTTCATCAAAGAGAATAATATCAGGACTCATGGAGAGCGATCTTGCAATAGCAACTCTTTGTTTTTGACCACCGGATATCTCGCTAATTTTATAATTTAAACGATCACCCATTCCGACTTTAATCAAGTTTTCAGTAGCAATTTTAACAGCTTCATCTTTGTTTCTTTTCAAGACTTTTGTTTGTCCAAGAACACAATTTTGAAGAACATTTTTATTGTTGAACAGATCGAATGATTGGAAAACCATCGACATATGTCTTCTCAAAGAATTCACATCACTATTTTTATCTAATGTAGGTTCACCTTTGAAAATGATACTTCCGCTTGTCGGTTCTTCTAAGAGATTTAAACATCTTAAGAATGTTGATTTACCACTTCCAGAAGGGCCGATGATAACAACACATTCACCTTTATTTACATCTAAGGAAATATCTTTTAAAACCTCAGTAGATTCGAATGTTTTAGAAATATTTCTAACTTGTAAAATCGGATCTTCATAATTCTCGTTATTAAATGTATATTTATTTCTCATAACATATCACCTCTGAAAGCGAATTGTTTGTAATGAAGGAATTTGAAAGAGAATTTCTTTCCATCCAATTTATAAGTGATAATCTTTAATAAACCAGTGACAACGAGAGTTAAAGCTAAGTAGAAAATAGCGATGACAATATATGTACTCAAATAATCATAAGAACTGCTAGCGATATTTTTAGCATTCAAATATAGTTCAGTGACAGAGATGACATTGAGAACTGAAGAATCCTTAATGTTGACAATCCATTCATTTCCGATAGTAGGAATGACATTTCTCAAAGCTTGTGGTAATTCGATTGAAAATAATGTTTGAATCTTACTAAGACCTAATGATCTACCACCTTCTGTTTGATCTTTTCCAACACCATTTAAACCAGATTGAACGATCTCACCCATATAAGCTGCAGTGTTAAAAGTGATGATGATAGTACCAGCGATAAATGAACCATTGAAGACAGGAACTTCATGCAAGATTTGAAGCCAATTGATACCGATAAGCAAGAATGCGTATTGGAAGATGATAGCTTGAACCATCATCGGAGTTCCTCTTATGATGACAGAATATAAAACACAAAGATATTTCAAAGGATATTTCCAAATCTTTTTATACCAAGATTCATTCTTTTTGATTTCAATATTCTTACCAAAAGCGAGGAAAACACCTAAGAATAAACCGATGAAAGTACCGACAAAAGAAATGACAACAGTTCCAGCTAAACCTTGAAATAACCATTTGACATATTCAGGTTTAGAGAACACAGTAGACAAATTTCCGGCTAAAAGACGACACATCTTATTCACCACTTCTTTCAACTGCAGCTGCCATATCTGAATTTCTATCAGCTTTTGTATATGAATTTAAAACATCATTGATAGTTGTCTTTAAGCTAGTATCATCTTTCCTAACACCGATAGAAACACCTAACTCACTTAAATCAACGCCTAAAATTGTTTGATCCATATGAACAATTCCTAAATCACTATAATTTTTAACAATGGATTGAGCGACAGGAAGTTCAGCAGTCATAGCAAAGACAGCACCAGTATGAACATCCAAAGCAGCTTTAGAGAAAGTATCTACAGCAGTAGAATGGATAGCTCCATAATTAGTTTTGAAAGTATCAATGACATTGTCAGTGACAGTTCCTCTTTGAGATTCAATCATCTTACCAGTTAGAAGAGTTTGTAACGTTTCATTATTCAATTCAGTATCTGCATATTGGTCAGCAACATCCTTAGAAGTGATTAAAACTAATTCAGAACGATAATATTCATCAGTGAAAGAAATTTGTTGTCTTCTTTCTTCAGTATCAGTCATACCTGCGATGACAGCATCGATTTGATTGTTGTTTAAATTGATGATAAGAGAATCCCATTCTAATTTATAAATTTGAACTTGCTTTCCTGTTTCTTTAGAAAGTCTCTTTGCAAATTGAATATCATAACCATCAGCGAATTTACCAGCATCATTGTAAACTGGAAGGGTGTAATCAGAACTAGTACCACAAGTCCAGTTGAATGGTGCATAATTGCATTCCATACCGATTCTTATGATGTTTTCACTATTTGAACTAGATTTACAGCCTGTAGAAAAGACACAACCAAAAGCTAAAACTGCAGTTAAAAATTTAAGATTCTTCATTTAAATTACCTCCTATGACAAGAATCTGATATTTGTCAAATGAGGTTAAAAAAAGCGGTAGCAAACGCTACCGCATTATTGATCTTTTAACATTAAAAAGAAGCAACAAACGTTAGCGCTCCACTTGTATAAACAAGTGACAGTCAAACTCATATTATGAGAGTGACCAGGAATTGAATATTTAATCTTATTCAACCCTTCGGCGACAAACACCTTTCTTCCTATTTCAATGCAAGATTATTTGCTAGACAGGAATACTTTTTATTTATCGCACCTCTAAGTTTTGACAAACATGTGCTTTAAGCACGCTATAAAGAATAACTCTTGTAATTAATAAATGCAAGAGTTTCTTTTCTGAAATGAATTATTTGTATAAAAAATATGATGAAAGAGCTTTAAATCAAGTCCATTCTTAATCCTTTTGGTAAATAATTTTTAAATTTATTTTTGACTTTCTTTCCAAATCCCAGTCTTAAATTTTCATAAACCGCTACTTTTAGTCCATCTTGTGAAGGATCGTTTATAACAATTTCTTCACCCTTTGCATACTTGATAGCTTGTTCTCTTCCCGTCTTTTTGAGTAAGTAGTAGAAAGTTTCATTTTTAAAGAAAATATTTTTGTTCATTTCGGCATCATTTTGATGTCTTTTTTTCGTTTTTCTTAAAAATTCAATGATTTTTATTGATTTTTTAATCTCTTG
>CAVJWL010000010.1:0-53312 GCA_963653505.1 uncultured Prevotellaceae bacterium | reverse complement strand
AATTGAAACGAATTTTTGGAGATTTAATACCTACAATCTAAAAGTTTAGGATTAAAATCATTAATTGTCGGTGACAATTTGATGTTTAATAAATCATTTTTAATAAACGGAAAGAAGAATTCACTTTTCAATTATATAGATTATGATGTTGATAAATTCATCGAAGAATTTAAAAACAAAGACACATATCATAATTGCAAGTCTATCATAGAAGAACATTTAAGAACAGGGGAAATCATCGACACAAGACCTGATATCATGCTTCTTCAAAGAGATTTTCCAGTCAATGTAACAGATACATATTCAATCATCGAAGACCAATACAAAGAATCAAAATTATCAAAACCGCTTAAAGCATTTTTTGGAAATCTAACCAGAACTAGATTGTCAGAAAAAGAACCGTCGATTGTCTTATTTGATGAAAGAGTGAACATTGATCAAATGCGTGTCATATATAACTCGATGACACAACCGATAACATATGTTCAAGGACCACCAGGAACTGGTAAAACACAAACGATTTTGAATGTCATTTTAAGTGCTTTTGTATCCAATAAAACAGTATTGATTTCATCATCAAACAATACACCAGTCGATGGAATAATGCAAAAATTGAAATTTAAATATTATGACAATGATGTTTTATTCCCATATTTAAGACTTGGTAATTATAATGAAATTGTAAAATCAACCAAGAAAATCAACAAATTATATTTCTTCAAATCTGAGAAGAAACCCAACGATGGACTTATTGATAAAATATTGGAGCAAAATAATAGCAACAATCAAATATTAAGAGAAAAACTTAAAGATTATGAAAAAAGATTGGACTTAATAGATTTGATAAATTCATCGAATAAGTTGTTGAAAGAATGCGGAAATAATGAGTCAAATTTAATTAAAAATATAAATGCTAAAGTGAGTGAATATAAAGATAAATTAAATAAGATTCAATGCATCGACGATAAAGATGTTGTCTCTCTTTTTAAACCAGTCAAAAATGATAATAGATTTTCATCATATTATATTTCCAATCGTTAAAATTTATAAATAGACTCAAAACAGGTAAATTCAAAGAATTGATAGAAATATGTTCTATCGAAGATGACAAAGATAGAGTGAGTAAATTTAATAAATGGACTAGCAAAGATGAAAATATGAAAATTCTTTTGTCTGCCTTTCCAATCATATTGACAACCAATATTTCATCAGCAAAACCTGGAACTCCAGATACAAAATTCAACTTAGTCATTTTAGATGAAGCAGGACAGTGCAATGTCGCCCACGCCCTTCTACCTATTTCACGTGCAAACAATCTCTTACTCGTTGGTGATACCAATCAATTAAAACCTGTAATAGTATTAGAAAATAGTGTTAATGATTCATTGTTAAAGAAATATAATCTTGATTCAACATATAGTTATAAAG
Organism: uncultured Prevotellaceae bacterium; assembly: GCA_963653505.1. Lineage (GTDB taxonomy): Bacteria > Bacillota_I > Bacilli_A > RFN20 > CAG-288 > Enterosoma. Next base: position 51,884 of record CAVJWL010000010.1, on the reverse strand, counting down.
ATAATTCAATCTTATCTATAATGAAAGCTCATGATAAAATTTCAAAAAGAATACTTCTCTCTTATCATTATAGATGTGGTAAAAAGATAATTAGCTTCTCTAATAAACGATACTATCAAAACGAGTTAAAAACATCAAAAATAAATTTTGATGGCGATTTAAATTTCATCGATATAAAAAATAATAATTCAACTAGTATGAAGAATCAAAACATTGATGAATGTATAGGAATCATCGATTATATAAAAAGAAATGATGTAAAAGATGCAACAATAATTACACCTTTTAAGAATCAGCAAGAATTGTTAAATAATCTTCTTGAAAAAGAACACATTAAAGATGTCAGTTGTGGAACAGTACATTCCTTACAAGGTGTTGAAAAAGACACCGTCATATTTTCAACTTCAATCTCGCCTAAAACATCAAAACGAACATTTGAATGGTTAAAGAATAACGCAGAACTGATAAATGTCGGAATAACCCGTGCAAAGAAAAAATTCATCATCGCGGCTGATAGTGAAGCATTAGAAAAATTATCAGATAAATCAGATGATTTATACGCACTTATCAAATATATAAAAAGCAACGGAACAAATGATGTTGCTCCGTCTTTGATAAATAATATTTCTATTGGCAAATCTAATGGTAGCAAAGCTGAAGATGAGTTTTATAAAACTATCAGTCAATTTTGCTCTACAAATATAAATTTCGAAGCAGAAAGAAATGTTCCATTTAGAAAGATATTCAAAGATAATGTTATTCTCAGCAGATCAAAAATGGAATTTGATTTAGTATTATACGAAAAGATTTTGAATGAAAAGAAAGTTTCTCTGATAATTGAAATCAATGGAGGAGAACATTTCGGCAAATTCAAACAAGAACAATACGATCAAGAAAAAAGAAAAATTTGCAAACAAAAAGGTTAGAAATATCTTTCAGTTCCAAATTCATTTGTGAAATCATATGAAGAAATAAGAGAGATAATTCTTTCAACAAAAGGTAATCAATACGAACAAATGAAATTATTCGATGATTAAAAATTCAAAGATATTTTATTTCTTTTTATATAATTTTGAAACACCTGTATCAATGGCTGCTTGTGCTACTGCTTTTGAGACTGCTTCAACAACTCTAGGATCAAATGGTGATGGGACGATATAATCAGCAGATAACTCATCATCAGAGATGATTCCTGCAATTGCATCAGCAGCTGCTATTTGCATCTCTTCATTTATCTTAGAAGCTCTGACTGAAAGGGCGCCTTTAAATAATCCTGGGAATGCTAAGACATTATTGATTTGATTTGGATAATCACTTCTACCACTTCCAACAATATAAGCACCTGAAGCTTTAGCATCATCATAGGAAATTTCTGGAACTGGATTTGCCATTGCAAATACTATCGGATCTTTAGCCATAGACTCGACCATCTCTTTAGTTACAATATTAGGTGCTGAGACACCGACAAAAGCATTAGCCCCTTTCATAATGCTAGCTAAGGTTCCATCATGATGTTCTGGAGTATCAAAAACACCTTCATCTAATAATTCCTTGATCAAAAAATTATAAGAATCATATTTTTTCTTATCGATAACACCAGTGATATCATAGGCGTAGATTTTACCAACACCGATTCTCTTTAACATCTTAGCAATCTGACTGCCTGCTGCACCAGTGCCTGACATAACAAGTGTCATTTCACTGAGCGGTTTTTTAGTGAATCTTTCGATATTTTTAAAAACAGCAGAAACGATGATTGAAGTTCCGTGTTGATCATCATGGAAAACAGGAATATTCATCTCTTCTTGAAGTCGTCTTTCGATAGTCACACATCTTGGAGCGGAAATATCTTCTAAATTGATAGCACCTAAGGTAGGTTCTAAATATTTGCAAGTTTTGATGATTTCTTCTACATCCTGAGTGTTAAGACAGATCGGAATCGAATCAACACCAGCTAGTTCTTTCATCAATATCGATTTTCCTTCCATAACAGGAATAGCACCGTAAGCTCCGATATTACCAAGTCCCAAGACAGCAGAACCATCAGAGATGACAGCTACCATATTAGCTTTAGATGTGTATTCATAGGCTTTATCAGGATCTTTTTCAAGTTCTTTACAGACATAAGCGACACCTGGAGTATATGCAAGTGATAAATCTTTTTGATTTTTAACAGGTACTTTAGATTTGATTTCTAATTTACCTTTGTTTCTTCTATGTAATTCTAAGCTTTCTTCTTTTAAATCCATAATAGTTATCTCCTATTTTTCAAATAAATCATTGCCGAAATAATCAATGGCGACAATGAGTGGAAAATCTTCAACTTCTAATCTTTTAACAGATTCAGGTCCTAAATCTAAGAAGGCAATTTCTTCCGCTTTTTTAACGCGGTGAGAAAGAAGCGCTCCACAACCACCTGTTGCCACAAAATTGAGAATATGATGTTTTTTATAATAATCAGAACATTCTTTACTTCTAGGACCTTTACCGATAGTACCTACGACATTCAATGTTGACATCAATTCACAAAATTTATCCATTCTTGAAGAAGTTGTAGGCCCGATAGATCCAACTGAATGTCCTGGTTTTGTAGGTGTTGGCCCTGCATAATAGATAAATTGTTCTGAATAATCAATCGGAAGAGTTTCATTCTTACTTAACATATCTTGAATTCTCATATGAGCAGCATCTCTTGATGTCAATAAGACACCTGTATATTCAACTACATCACCTGCTTTTAATTCTTTGAGTTTTTCTTTTTCTAGCGGATATTTTATTTTCATAATATCACCTCTTTATGTCTTGCAGCATGACATTGAATATTAACAGCAACTGGAAGGGATGCTATATGACATGGATAGAGATTCACTTTTACAGCAAGAGCTGTTGTCTTACCTTTTAAACCCATCGGCCCAACATTCAATTCATTGATTTCTTTCAATAATTCTTTTTCCAATTTATTAGCGTCGACATCACTTGATTCATCTTGAATATCTCTTGTCAAGGCTTCTTTTGCAAGCAAAGCACATTTTTCTAAATCACCACCGATACCAACACCGACAACAAGAGGAGGGCATGGTCTTCCACCCGCTTCTTTGATTGTATCTAAAACAAATTTCTTAATTCCAGCAATACCATCAGCTGGTACTAACATCTTAACTTTTGACATATTTTCACTTCCTGCCCCTTTAGGACAGACAGTGATTTTAAGTTTATCACCTAAGACATATTTGACATGAACTATCGCAGGAGTATTGTCTTTAGTATTGATTCTATTAAGAGGTGATTTAACAACACTCTTTCTTAAATATCCCTCAGTATATCCTTTACTTACTCCCTTATTGATCGCTTCATATAAATCACCATCTAGATGAACATCATTTCCGATTTCAACAAAGATGACTGTGATACCAGTATCTTGACACATCGGGATATTCTCTTTAGAAGCTATCTCATCATTTGAGATTATTTGATCAAGAATTGAAGAAGCTAATCCTGTTTCATTATTTCTTGCTATTTTTAAGCAATTTAAAACTTCCCCAGGAATATAAGTAGCAGCTTCAATACATAATCTAGACACTTCTTTTTCAATTGTTTCAGTTTTAATTTCTTTCATCTTGCTATCCTTTTAATAACAAACTAATTATAAACTAAAAACACAGCAATGTTTAATCATCTTTGATTACAGTTTAAATGACATATATGTTGGAATTAACATTTATTAATTAAAATTCATCTGTATAACTAGTTTTATACTTTAATTTACCCAAAATTATTTTGAAATTAATTACATTTATCATTCGAATTTTTATCTCTTTTAAATCCAATATTTTTATTTAATTCTCTTATAAATCTTATTATGCGCAGGTCACTAGTTATATAAATGTTATTTTAAAAACTTTTTCTTATCACTTAAAAACTAAAAGTTGTTATAAACCAATTCTTTTTAAAAAAGTTTATAACAACTTATATCACTATATTTCTTCTTTGACAGCAGCTAATAGGATAGTTTCTAATTTTTCTTTATCCATCAACTTTTCTTCTAAAACAACATCTTCGATATTCTTATTTTCTTTCAATGCTTTCTTAGCAATTCTAGCTGATTCTTTATATCCTAAATAAGGACTTAATGCAGTAACAATTCCAAGGCTGGATTTTTCAAGTTCAAGACAGTGTTCTTTATTAGCGCTGATGCCTTTGATACAATTTTCAATAAGAGTATAAATAGCATTAGTCATAACCTTGATAGATTCAAATAATCGATCAAAGATAACTGGTTCAAAAGCATTGAGTTCCATTTGACCAGCTTCACAAGCAAGTGAGATAGTCGTATCATTTCCGATAACTAAATAACATGCTTGAGTGACAACTTCTGGAATGACAGGATTCACTTTTCCTGGCATGATAGAAGAACCGTTTTGCATGGCTGGAAGATTGATTTCATTAAATCCACATCTAGGACCAGAAGAAAGAAGTCTTAAATCATTGCACATCTTAGATAAGGAAACTGCAAGAGCTTTAAGAGAACCTGAGATTTCAACAAATGAATCAAGATTTTCAGTAGCATCAAATAAGTCTTTTGCTTGTTTTAATTCGTATCCAAAAAGTGAGGAAAGATTTGAGACAACATGTTCTTCATAATATTTAGATGCGGTGATTCTACTTCCGATAGCAGTACCACCAAGATTGACAGTTTTCATCTCCTCACTAGCTTTGACAAGTCTTGTTTCGCATCTGTCGATCATAGTTGAATAACTTTCAAAAGTATTGCCAAGTGTCATTGGAACTGCATCTTGTAATTGAGTTCTTCCCATCTTAACAATATCTTTAAAATCATATGCTTTTTCAAGAAGGGAAGTGTGTAAACGACTTAATTCTTTAAAAAGAGGTTGTAATAAGACAAGAACTGTCATTTTACCAGAGGTAGGAATGACATCATTTGTCGATTGTGCCATATTTACATGATCGTTTGGATGCACGTATTTATAGCTTCCTTTTTCGCCACCTAAGATTTCGTTTGCTCGATTTGCAACCACTTCATTCATATTCATATTAAAGCTAGTTCCAGCACCGCCCTGAATTGGATCTGTGATAAACTCATCATCAAATTTTCCTTCGATGACTTCATCGCAAGCTTGAATGATCGCTCTTGATTTTTCTTCGCTTAAAATACCAGCTTCAAAATTGGTGAAGCTAGCTGCTTTTTTGATAAGGGCTAAATTCTTATTGAATTCACTTATAACATGTCTATTTGTTATTTGAAAATTTCTTTTTGCACGGAGAGATTGAACTCCGTAATATGCATCTTCATCTACTTCAAGAGAACCTATCGAATCTGCTTCTATTCTTTTTTTCATAATCACCTCTATAGAAAACGGGACTACATTATAATATAGTCCCGTAAATAAGAATATATATTTTTTAATTAATTGATATGGAAGAGAAGATCACCATATGATGGAACCGGCCATACATCCTTGCTGACCATGGTTTCAAGTTCATCAACTGGAGTTCTGAGTTTTTCCATAAGTGGAATTAATACATCTCTTGCATAGACAGCTTTGTCTCTTCCTGATACAGAGCAAGAAGAAACAGCATCATCCAATTTACAAACAGCATCTTCAACTTCATCAAGAAGGGAAGAGATAGCTTTGATAAGCTTAACAGTTGATTTAGGAGCATCTAAACCGATTTCTTTGCATCCTTTGACTTCTTTAACAAGAGAAGTGAAGAACTTATTGACTGCAGGGATATAAAGCTTATGAGCCATATGAGACATTGTCTTTGCATCGATGAAGACTTGGCTTGCATAATTGTTATATTTGATTTCAGCTCTGGATTTGAGTTCTGTTGGAGTTAAAACACCAGATTCAGAGAAGAGTTCTTTGACTTCATCAGTAGCTAAAACATCAGTAGCTTCAACTGAGGTCTTGAGATTTAAAAGGCCGCGTTTTTCAGCTTCCTTAACCCATTCATCGGAATAACCATCACCATTGAAGATGATTCTTTGATGTTCTTTCAAACTTGTCTTGATCCAATTGTCGATGGCGGCATTGCTATCTTCACTTCTTTCAACAGTATCAGCAAATTCTTTTAATGTCTTACCGATGATAGTATCTAAGACAATATTTGGTCCAGCGATATTTTGACTAGAACCGACCATACGGAATTCAAATCTATTACCTGTAAAGGCAAATGGAGAAGTTCTATTTCTATCAGTAGAATCCTTTGGAAGGACTGGAAGTGTCTTAGCACCAGTTTGAAGAAGAGTATTAGCTCTTGATTTAGTTGGAGCATCGCTGTGGATAATCTTTTCAACAACAGCATTGAGCTCATCACCTAAGAAAATAGAGACAATAGCTGGCGGGGCTTCATTAGCGCCAAGACGGAAATCATTGGTGTAGCAAGCGACAGATTCTCTCATCAATCCTGCATATTCATCAACTGCTTTAACAACAGCAGCTAAGAAGACTAAGAATTGAGTATTTTCATGTGGATTCTTACCTGGTTTTAAAAGATTGACACCTTTATCAGTTGCAAGTGACCAGTTATCATGTTTACCAGAACCGTTGATACCTGCAAATGGCTTTTCAGCAAATAAACAAATGAAACCATGTTTCTTTGCAATTTTCTTCAAAACTAACATGACAAGAGCATTTTGATCAGCAGCAACATTGGCTGATGAATAAATGACAGCTAATTCATGTTGAGATGGTGCGACTTCATTGTGTTCAGTCTTTGCTGGAATTCCAAGTTTCCAAAGAACTTGATTGACTTCAGTCATGAAACCAGCGATTTGTTCTCTGATAGGACCGAAATAATGGTCATCCAATTCTTGTCCTTTTGGAGCTGGTGCACCGAATAAAGTTCTACCGGTATAGATGAGATCTTTTCGCTTTGCAAAATGATCGATATCAACAAGGAAATATTCTTGTTCAGGACCTGCCATTGGAACAACTTTCTTAGTCTCAGTATCTCCGAAAATACAAAGAACTCTCTTAGCTTGTTCAGAGACATAATCCATACTTCTTAAAAGTGGTGTCTTACCATCAAGAGCTTCACCAGTATAAGAGCAGAAAGCAGTAGGAATGAATAAAACATTAGAATATTCATCATGAACGACAAATGCTGGAGATGTACAATCCCAAGCTGTATAACCTCTAGCTTCAAAAGTAGCTCTTAAACCACCATTAGGAAAACTTGAAGCATCAGGTTCACCTTTGATGAGTTCTTTACCAGAGAAAGACATGATGACCTTTCCCTTTTTATCTGGAACAGAAATGAAGGAATCATGCTTTTCAGCAGTGACACCAGTCAATGGTTGGAACCAATGAGTGTAATGGGTAGCTCCTTTTGAAATAGCCCATTCTTTCATACCATGGGCAACATCATCAGCTAAACCTGGATCTAATTCTTTACCATTATGGATAGTATCCATAAGGTCTTTATATACCTTTTCAGGAAGGTGGCTTCTCATCTCTTCATCATCGAATACGTCAATACCGTAATTTTGAGCAATGTCGAATGAACTTGGCATATTATAACCCCCTATGTGCCATACGTCATTAAGGATGAAAATGTATGGAAATAATATAGACTATTTAAAGTAAAAAGTGAAATATTTTTTTCATATTTTCATAAGTTTAGAAAAAACTTTTCATAGATTATAAAATTGACAATTAAAAATAATTCCAATTTAAAAAACAAATATTAGTATTTTTAAATCAAAAAATCATTTTCATAGAACATAAAATTTTCTTTATATTTTCATATTTTAATAGAGCTTTTGAGTTATCTTGTCCACCAAAAAACTATCATGAATAAATATCATAAAAAGAAAATTCAATTCACATAGCCTAAATTTGTATGAAAATAATAGGATTATATGTATGTCCGAGTAAAAATGCGGGCATCATTATCATTTTTTAATAATCTTTATCAATTAATATAAAATCTAAATTTATAGTAAGATAAATTTCAATGTAAAGGATATCTTATGTCTAAATTATGTGATAAAAATCTTTTTTCTAATTTAAATAAAAAGTAAAAAAGAAGGAATAAAAAAACAAAAAATTTCTATCTCAATTAATCAGCGTAAAAAAGCATCAATCTTTTTAGAATATATTTACAAATAAGTATTATTAGACATTTACTTTAGATAAATCATCACAAAAATCAACTCTTTTATAACGTTCATCTTCTTCGGTTAAATGAAAAAACGAATGAGAAGCAGTTGAAAACGAATTTTGTTTTTCTAATAAAGTTTTAGATTCTTCAGGTAGGTTTTTATAATCAACTTTAATAGTTCTTGATGTTTTTATTCTAAAATAGCCATTATCATCAAACTTTATTTCTTCACCAGCTGAATCTAAATATTCAATTAAATCTAAATCAATCTTTTCGGAATTATATCCTCCTATAAAATCTTTTTTGATTGCATAAGTTTCATTTTCTTCTTTTAGAATAGTGCCAATAACTAAGTAATCATCATCAAAATATGTGCTAAAATTCACCCAAACTTTTTCATCATAGAAACTTTTCCACATGTTTTGAAAATATACCGGTATTGCACAATCGCAACAAGAAGCCAATAATAATGAAGAAATAATTAAACTTAATATTTTATGTTTCATAATCTAACTCACCTTTATATCAATAAAAGTTATACATGCAAATCCAAAATTACCAGATACATCATAATATCTAGAAACTTCAGAATAGCCATCTTTTAATTCATAAAATAATTTATATTTATATGATTTAAAAAACCAAAAACTAGTTGTTTTCTTATAGTATTTATAACCGCAAACAGCCATAGAATGACTTCCATAAGTACCTGTTGCTGTTGACCAAAGACAAGGAAGGTTTTTATCTATTTTTGATGGAACTTGATTTGCATAAAATCCCCATAAATATGTGCTGTTTTCATATGTTTTATAACCATATTTTTGTGTCATTTGATGGATGATATTATTTGTCTGCCATGTTGCTCCACCATCACATTTCCCATATAATGAATCTACAAGTTCTCTTTCTTCTGCATATAATTTTGGAAATTCATGATTAGTCAACTTCCATTTATCTATAATCTTTCCATCATTTGTTTTTATTGTTTCTTTACATTTTCTATCTTCATCAAAATGTTTTTTATAAATATTCGGTTCTTCATTCTGAGCATCATATTTAGTCTCATCCGGTTTATACATATCTGTATAATATTCTTGCGCCAAAAAATTTAAAACATTATATGCCGATACCATCCAACAGTTTCCCTCAGAATATTGATCTTCCCCATCTTTTTTATAACTCCAATATGCAGAAAGATTAGTTTGTTTATAACCCTTCATTTTTAAACTATTTGATTCATCTAATTTAAAACCAGAACCATATTTATCGTTCACATATAAATAAGGATCGTTTATTTCTCCACATCCTGTTTTATTTTCTTCTTGTCCTGCGTATGTTTTTTGATTTAATTCAATATTTTCCCAATCAACTTCTAAACTGTTATTTCCATTAATAACAGATATCCAATTAGAACATTTATCATCATAATAGAAATATCCACAAGTAGTAGAAAAGACAGGTTTATCCTTTTTATGATCCCCAAATGGTTGATTGCCACTAACTTCAACATCATATATTTCATAATCATATCCAATTGTTATATACCCATTACTATCGTTTAAATCTAATAATATGCCATCAAATGAGTTGCCTTCATTTTCAATTGATAATGGAATCAAATTCTCAATGCTTGTCGCAGTTAATTTATCATCATATATTTCATTATAATAGCCTTTGAAAGCGGAAAAATTATCACAAATATATTTTGCGCCTTCCAATGGAGATACTGATACTGCGCTTGTTGTTTGAGTAATATTTTCATAAATATTACCAATATATATTGTAGAACCTAATGTTATCATAGCTAACAAAACTTCAAAACACATAATCATTAGCCTCTCTTTCAGATTTCAAAATTATTATACAATTGATAACCATTTCAATCAATAATTTTAATTTATTTTTTTAAAGTAAAAATTACATATTTTATCCGTAATTTTTACATATTTTAAGAATTCATTTATTTCTTTATAATTTCATCTGTCGTGTATCTAGATGTACATTTTAAAAGTTTATATCTCACCAACGATTTTTGATATAAAATATTGATGCGAGGAAAAAAAATGAAACTAACTAAAAATAAAGCAATTCAAATTTTAAATGCCGGTTTAGCAACTGGCGCTGATTATGCTGAAATATATTTTCAAGATGTGATAAATCATTCTTATAGTAGACGATATAAGAAAGTTCAAGGTGCGAATTCAAGTAAGACATGTGGTATCGGTATTAGACTTTTAAAAGGTAAAAAACAAGTTTACGGATTCACATCTGACTTAAGTCAGAAATCTCTTTTAGCATTAGCTACTAATTTGTCTCTTGGTTTTGATGGTGATAGAGTTTTAACCGTTACTTCTTTAGAAGAAAAGAAAAATTCTAAAAATATCAATCCTATCAAAATTCAACATTCAGAATGGACAACTAAGCAAAAGCTTGATTATCTTGAAAAAGGTGAAAAAGCAGCTTTTTCAGTATCTAAACAAGTACAAGATGTCATAACAAGCCTTTTTGAAGAAGATGAACATGTAGAAGTCTATAATTCAGATGGAATCATGGTACAGGATAATCGTGTTAGAACTAGAATTTCAGCCCTTGTAAGTGCAAGTGATGGAAAACAGTTCCAACAAGGATTCTATGGTCCTGGTTTTTCTAAAGGTCTCGAACTTCTTAAAGAAATAGATTTTGAAAAAGCATGCATTTCTATTGCAAATGATGCTCTAACCTTACTCACTGCTCCTGAAGGTCCAAGTGGTGAAATGCCAGTCATCTTAGGAAATAGCTTTGGAGGAGTATTATTCCATGAAGCCTGTGGACATCCACTTGAAGGAAGTGCTATTTCAAGAAAAGAAAGTCCATTCTCGGATAAATTAGGTAAGAAAATAGCTTCTGATATTGTCAATGCCTATGATGATGGTACTATTGAAAATGGATGGGGAAGTGAAAACTTCGATGATGAAGGAAATGAACCGACAAAAAATCAACTCATCAAAGATGGTGTCTTAACTTCTTACATGCTTGATAAATATACATCTCGCAGAATTGATCCAAATTTAAAAGCGACTGGTTCTTGTAGAAGAGAAAGCTATCGTTATATTCCAACAACAAGAATGACTAATACTTATATCGGAAACGGAACTTCAAAAGTTGAAGAAATATTCTCCTCAGTTAAAGATGGTATTTATTGCCAAGGATTCACCGGTGGTCAAGTTGATCCATCAACTGATCAATTCATCTTCACCTCTGATATCGCTTATGTGATCAAAGACGGAAAGATAGATCATATGATCAAACCAGTTTCTCTAACTGGATACGGATATGAGATTTTAAATCGAATTACGATGATCGCTGATGACTTAGAAAGATCAGCCGGTATTTGCGGAGCTTCATCTGGTTCTTGTTATGTTGAAGTTGGTCAACCGACACTATTGATATCTAAAATGCTTGTCGGTGGTTCTGGAGGTAATGAATAATGGCATTAGCTATTAATAAATATTTTTTAGAAGCAAAAAAGAGAAATATCGAACCATATCAAATAGGTTATTCAACCGCTACTGAAACAAATGTGGAAATCCACAATGGTGAAGTAGAAGTTCAAGAAATAGGTACAACACAAGATATTTCAGCTCGCGGTATTTATAACGGAAAGCAAGGTGCATTTTCGACTGATTCAATCGATAAAGATACACCTAGCTTATTAGCAGAAAAAGTGTTTGAAAATTCTACATATGGAAAGAAAATATCTGCTGATACATACTTTAAAGGTGGATTAAAATACAAAAAACTTGATACAAAATCAAAGGATTTCAAGAAATCGACTTTAAAAGATTTAAGAGAATTTGGTTTAGTTATCTACAAAGAAGTCAAAGCATTAGATGACAGACTTACAAATGTCACAGTCGATGTCATGATGCAAGATTCTCTTTCTCAGAAATTCAATTCTTATGGAGTCAGATGTAAAAATGAATCTAGTAATTACATCTGTTCTATCTCAATAGTAGCTGTCGATAAAGATGGAGAGCCAAGAAGTGGTAGCATTTCTTGTTCATCATTCTTATCCTTGGATGAATTGAAAGAAAATGTTCAAAAAAAATATCCTGAATTATTATCATCAGCTATTGATTTCTTCAAATCAAAACCATTAGATACTGATAAGTATAAGGTCTTGCTTCATAGAAATTGTGCAAGAAGTCTTCTTGCATATTTCATCAGTCAATTAAACGCAAAAGATGTTCAGAAAAATCTTTCAGTCTTCAAAGGAAAAAAAGGAAAACAAATCGCATCAAGTTGTTTGACTATTAAAAATATTCCTCATTTGACATCATTTTCAGCTTCTAGTTATGATGCTGATGGATATCCAACTCAAGAATTCACATTCATTGAAAACGGAATTCTCAAAGACTATTTCTATTCAGTTGAAACAGCAAATAAAGAACATAGAGAAAGCAATGGTTGTGCAAGCGGAAATGGAAATGGTGCAGCAATAAATATCTATGTCGAACCTGGGAATGACGATCTTGAATCTCTATATCAAAAAATAGGTGATGGATTATATATAACTTCTATTTCTGGCTTGAATTCAGGAATCAATGGTCAAACATTAGATTTTTCCCTTCCATGTGAAGGATATTTGATCAAAGATGGTAAGAAAGATAAAGCATTTTCAATGATGATAGTTGCTGGAAATCTATTAGATGTATTCAATCATGTGACATATCTTGCAAATGATGTCAGTATCAAAGATAGAAAATTCAATCCTTCAATGGTGATAGATTCTTTGGCTGTTTCTGGAAAATAATACAGCTAAAACTTAGATAAAAATAATGGTTAGAGATATGAGCTTAATCATATTTTCTAACCATTTTTAAGTAAACTAAGAAGACTTTAAATCCTACCACTATACATTTAAAGTTCTAAGGTTTCCTTGAGCTCGGAGATATATTTCAATGTTGTTGTATCTTTCCAAGTCCCATCTAAATCTTTGAACTTTTTCATTTGATCTAGATAATTCATTATCTGTGAAAATGAATATTTTTTATCCAATTTCTTTTCCATGAATTTCTTTTTCAATTTTAAAGAAATTATAGTCGAAATCATATTGATAAATTCTGTTCCTATAATACTCAAATCGCCTTCTACTCTAACATTATTCAATCCTACTATATTTTTATAAAATCCAAAGAAATTTTCTATTTCCCATCTTTTATCATACATTGAATAGATTTCTTTTGGATTCATATCTTGATCTGATTCAAAACATATAACTCCAAATCGTTCATCTTTATCATCGATTTTTTCTTTGCTATAATTTCCGTTTTTTTGAAGGTTTAAAAGATATCCTTTTCTTTCATTCGATGCATCGGTATTATTTTTAAAACAGTAATAATAAATCTCGTTATTTTGAACTTTAGAAAATTCAATAATATCATCACCATCTAAAAAAGTCCCTTGATAAGATAGAAGATTTAATTCATTGATTCTTTTATCATTTCTCTTTATTGGAAAGATAAAACGAACACCATTTTTCTTTTTCAAAGATTCAACATTATCTCTGCTCAAAAATCCTTTATCTCCTAATACTATACAATCTTTTAATGCGAATTTATCGATAAAATCTTCAAAAGAAGACATATCTAGCATATTTCCTGGATATACTTTATGACAAATAGGTTCTCCTTTGATTGCATCAAATGCATATAGTAGAGATATCTCTTTTGTGCCTTTAATTCTTGATTTTCTTGACCATTGAACAAAGCTACTTTCTCTTCCAGTAGTATCTTTTAACATACCATCAACGATAGTGATGCAATCTGTATCTCTTTCATCTGATCTCTTCTGCATAAACTCATTAAGTTTATTATAATTTCTACCTAGAAGTTCAAGAAAATTACATATATATGCTTCAGATAAATGAATGTTTGGAAAATGATTTGAGATATAAGAAGTCTCATAACGATACTTCATATCTCTATCAGTGATATGTGAATATGCACTTCTTAAAAGAGCCATAACATATATTTGTTGAGAATCTTTCTCACTAAAACATGTTCTCAATGAATCTAAGATACTATTACCTAATTTATGGCATAATTCAGTCCTACCATATTCTTTGATATCAATGTTAGAAAAAGATAATGGTGCTAGCTTCTCTTTAGTAATTTTATGATATTTACCATCGATGATCTCACCTATTTTACCAAGTTCTTTAGGAACTCTTCTTCCATTTTTATATACGCAAGTTCTTTTGATAACATCATAATGATTTCCATTCTTTTTGACCCTAGTGTTAGAAGGTCTTTCAACATCTAGTATTTCTTGAGGTATTGCCATATTAATAATCCTTGTATAGAGCTTTTAACCACTATACATTATACCATTTTTATCGTATTTTTTAAACAAAAAAGCATATAATTTTAATCAAAAGATTAGCAATTATATGCTTGTTAATTCTAGTTCATGCTTTTAGCACAAATTATATAGTGCTTTACTTAAAGTTTTCTTAATTTATACTTTGTTTTCACCTGAAATCTTTGCTAGTTTAAAAGAGGTTGGCCGCTTATAATAATGTCATTGACACTTATAAAAGCACGATATTTCATTAAAAATAAGGCATTGTGCCATCAATCAAAATTGTTAGTTAAACGTACAATATGACCACCAAAAACTAGTACATGAAGACAAGAAATTATTACTTAAGCGAAATTTTTATTTTATTCTTTCAAAATATTCATCCAAGGCTTCATATCCTTTTTGATCTATCTTAAATGAATATTTAAATCCTTCGATAACTTTAAATTTCTTCAATGTTAAGAATGTTGATAAATTAGATACTGCTTCGCCTGACCATCCATAGTCTCCAAAAACAGATGCTTGTTTATTAGCAAACATAGTGACTGGAGCTGATATCAAAATATCATAGAACAAGGAAACAGCATCATTGATAACTGTTGGAGATCCAAATAGAACCTTTCCAGAAACTCTGATATCTTCTAAAATCTTCGGTTTTTCATCAGCATAATTCAAAGCATCTATTTCATGTAATAACACTTCCTTTCCTTCTTCTTTATATTTATTTGCTAAATATAAAGCCATGGTTTTTGTATATCCATAACAAGATGCATAAACAATAGTAATTTTCTTCTCATCATTGATGACAAGATATTTCTCACCTTCTTTTTTAAATCTTTCGATAACTGAATAGACATCTTTATCGATGACTGGTCCATGACCTGTGAGAATTAAATCTAAATCTAATTTAGATGCTAATTCACTTGCTTTGATAGCATAAGAAGCAAATGGTGACATAATACATTTAAAATAATAGTCGAACATTTCATGATATAAGTGAATGTTCTTTTCTTTTGATAAAAGAATTTCATCACTTGCATAATGAGCTCCAAAAGCATCACAAGAAACTAATGCTTTAGCTTCTTCAATATATGTGAAAAGAACATCTGGCCAGTGGCAGAATAATCCAGACAAGAAAGATAATGTATATTGTCCAACAGTGAGTTTCTTACCTGGTGTCATAGTCATCAACTTAAATGGGAATTTTAATATGTTCTTTAAATTATTACCACCAGCTGGTGAAGCAATCACTGTGATCTCCGGATTCTCTTTAATCAATGCTTCAATAGCTCCTGAATGATCAGGTTCTGTATGAGCGACAACAACATATTTGATATCCTTAAAATCGATAATTGAAGAAATATGTTCTAAATATTCTTTTTCAAAACCCGCTTTAGAACCTTCAAAGACAACGCCTCCTTCATCAGTCTTCAATAGATAAGAATTATAAGTAGTTCCATGACTTGTTGGCATAATAGCATCGAATACTTTTAATTCCTTATCTTGAACACCTACATAATAGAGATTTTCTTTTAATTTTAATGTTTTCATCTTGATTCTCCTTTTTAACTAAGTAATATTTTAAAAACATATAAAAATAAAAACAAATGATTTGCTCAAAATTAACTATATAGACAACGTAGATCATAATAGTTTGCCAAGTCTAGGAACAAATTTTCGATAATTCTTAGATTACAGCTTAAAAACTATTGTACCTATCTTTTTACTATACTATTTATAAATTAAAATTCTAATATTGTCTTCAATTTAATAAATTAAATTCTATCATTGTCAGAATCATTATTTAGTTAAATTGCATTCTTAAAAATTAAATTGCTAAATTTTGGTTAAAAATAATCACACCAAATTAATAAGAGTATAATATTTGATAATATGAGATTTATTTAACTAATCTCATAGGAAAGGAAACTGAATATGGTTAAATTAATTCTAATTGCTACTCTATTATGTTCTCTTCATGTCGAATACGGTACTAATGCAGATTTTATTACTACGAGTTATTTAAAAGGAGGAAAATAATATGAAAAAAATAATTACTTCTTCTATATTATCATTAATGATATTAACATCTTGTCAAAGTAATAGTAAGTTACCAAATGATTCTATCTTTGTACAAAAAGGAAATTTAGTTCAAAATTTAAATACAATATTCCAAACTGGAAATTTTTATAATTTCAAAGGCAGTATCATTAAAGAAAATAATAAATATTATTTCGTTGATTCTAATTCAATATATCATTGCTCAGTATTTGAAGATACTAGAATTTATAAAAACAACGACTACTCTAAATACACTTCACAATTTGAAGGAATAGAAGAAAATAAAGAATGTTACATTTGGGTTAGCTACAACATTTCATATGATGGTATTCACAAAGACCATACCGATGATAGACTTATGTGTTTAGATGTCGGTAAATTTGAAAAGACAAAAGATGAGGATAGAACAAATTATCAGCTATATGGTTTCTATGATCATGTCTTAGATATTTATTATGACTGTTCAACAGATAAAATTTCTGAACATGATTTACAAGTTACATACGAGAAATATCCTGAACTCAAAAAAATTTAATTGATAATATCTTATGGGTGTAAAAATACACCCATTTTATTTTCATAATCTATTAAAAATAAAATTGTATTTTTTAAATTTTCTTATTGATTTATTTTTAACAAGGGAGTATAGTTGTTGAGCCTTAAGCAAGGCCATGCTAACTAGTAGACACGGACAATTACCCTTTTAGAAAGGAGACTTTCTAAAAGCTGGTCAACATCTCTTATCGAAGCCAAGGTAAAAGATAATATTGTTCAAATACTCTAGAAGTGTAAGCTCAAGCGTCGAAGGTTTATCGATAACTTTTTTCAGTTGGAACTGCACTCCATAGTTAGCAACTATAGGAGGTAACGTTATGAAAAAGACGTTAAAAAAAGAAAACTTAGAATTCACCAATAAGAGAATTTTTGAATTTTCAAAAAAATCTCTCATTGAACTAAATCAAGAAATCAATTTTGATTTATCCAAAGGATTGAATGATGTCCAAATTGAAGAGTCGATTCAAAAATATGGGCATAACAAACTGAATGAAGCTAAAAAAGATAGGAAAATCGTAAAGCTTTTCAAATCTTTTTTAACTCCATTTAACATCATATTATTCGCTATAGCTATTTTAAATGGATTTATTTCCTACTTCTTTCCTGACTCCGAAAATGATAAGAACACGTTCTATATCACTCCATTGATTCTTTTTACGATTATCATCGTATCTTCTTTAATAACCTATAAAGAAAATTTAAAATCTGAAAGACAAGCTTCAATTTTAAAGAATTTGACAGCATCAACATCTACCGTTCTTAGAAACGGAAAATTACAAGAGATCAATAATGATGATTTGGTAGTTGGAGATATCATAAAATTTTCTTCTGGAGATATGATTCCAGCAGAAATTAGACTTTTAGATGCAAAGGATTTATACATTCTTCAATCATCTCTCACTGGAGAAAGTGAACCAGTAGAAAAGAAACCGAATAATTCAATTGAGAACTTAGAAAATATTAATCCATTCGATTTAGATAATATTTTATTCTATGGTTCAAGTGTTGTCTCTGGAAAAGGAACTGGTGTTGTTTTCTCAATCGGTTCCAATACTATTTTTGGTCAATTGAACGATAAAGTCATTCAAAAGAAAGAAAATGTAACATTCCAAATGAGTATAAATTCCATCACAAAATTATTATTGATTTTAATAGCTATTATCGTGCCGTTTATTTTTTTAATCGATGGTTTTGATATTCATATTCAATCATCTGGATTTGTCATAGGTGATTATTATTTACCATCATCATGGATCAACGCATTTATATTTTCAATTTCAGTGGCAGTAAGTTTAATTCCATCATTGTTACCGATGCAAGTGACATCGAATCTTGCAAAAGGTGCTTTGAAAATGTCAAAGAAAAAGGTCATTGTCAAAGATATCAATACAATTTTCAACTTAGGATGTATGGATGTATTATGCACTGATAAAACAGGAACCCTTACTGAAAACTCATCATCATTGAGCATGTATTTTGATATCAACCTCAACACTTCTATTAAACTATTAAGACTTGCGTTATTAAATTCTTATTATCAAAGTGGTATCAAATCAATCATCGATAATTCAATACTTGCATATAGTAAAAGTAACCACGCCATTAAAGATGTCTTAAATGAAGGTATGACTTCATTAGATGAAATTCCTTTTGATTTTGAAAGAAAAAGATTATCAGTTCTATTAAAAGATAAAAATGATAAAAAATTCATAATCACAAAAGGAGCTGTCGATAAAATGTTAGAGATTATCTCCTATGTAAAAATCGATGGTAAGATAAGAAAAATCACAGAAGAAGATATCATCAAAATCAAAAAGATTGCTGACGAAGAATCAGAAAGAGGAAGAAGAACAATTATATTAGCAACTAAAGATACAGAGCTAAATCAAATAACTGCAAATGATGAAAAAGAAATGATATTCATCGGTTTTCTTTCATTTGAAGACACACCTAAAAAAGGAGCTAAACAAGCAATCGAATCATTAAAAAAATATGGAGTTACAACAAAAATACTCACTGGTGATTCCCTAGCTTCATCATTAGCAGCTTGTAAAACAATAGGTTTAAATGATATCCATTCAATTTCTGGTTATGAATTAGCAAAAATGAATGAAGATGAATTTAAAAAAGCAGTAGAAACACATAATCTCTTTGTCAAATTAACACCGAATGATAAACAAAGAATAGTAGAGGCATTAAAAGAACATAATCACACAGTTGGATTCATGGGTGATGGTATCAATGATGCTGGCGCTTTGAAAGAATCTAACGTAGGAATATCATTTAAAGATGCAACCGATATCGCTAAAAACGCAGCAGATATAATCATGCTAGAGAACGATCTTTCTATATTAAAAGATGGAATTATCGAAGGAAGAAAATCCTATATCAACATGATGAAATATGTGAAATGCCAAACATCATCTAATTTTGGAAATATGATATCTCAATCAATAGGTGCAATTTGGATTCCATTCTCACCGCTTAAGCCGATACATATCATCTTATTAGATATCATATCTGATGTATCTTGTTCATTGATTCCATTTGATAATATTGATGAAAAAGATATTCAAAAACCATTGAATTTTTCATTATCAGAAATCAAAAACTTCATGTTTATATTTGGACCTCTATCAACATTATTAGATATGACAACATTTGCTATCCTATTGTATTTCATTTGTCCGATGATGTTAAAAACAAATGGCATTGAATATACAAGTTATCAGTCATTAATCCAAGAAGGAAAATTACTATTTATCTCTATCTTCCAAACTGGATTTTTCATTGAATCATTGATAACACAAAATGTAGTATTTTCATTCTTAAGAACGGATAAAATCCCTTTTATACAATCAAGACCTTCCATCACATTATCACTCGGAATTATCGTTTCTTGTTTGATAGGTTTTTTCATTGTCTACGTGCCAAAAGTGAATACATCATTTGAATTGACATCAATAACTCCGATATACATCTTAATATTATTTGGATTAGTTGTTTTATACGGAATTTTAACAATATTTGCAAAGAAAGTATACATATCTAAATATAAAAGGTTACTTTAAATTAATTATTTCTAAACATAAATATCTAGTATCTTATAAAAGAACTCAAACTTAACACAACTATATTTATGTTAAATTTACATTTTAACAAACAAAATTATGTAATAATTACATTTTTGTAAATTATAAAAAGTTTAACGAACAAAAAAATATGTTGATTATTCTCATGATAGGTCAGTATAATAAAGAAAGCCAAACAATAAAAGGATATCAAATCAATTTATGAATAATTTTATAAATCTAGATAATGTAAAACAAACTGATGGGAAAATTTCTTCAAAAGCATCATTGATTTCTGCCTATATTTTCTTTATATCTATACTTACTATTTTAATATCAACAATTGGATATCAACCGCTATTTTGCCTTTATACAAAGATAAAATCAATTATTGCAATCTTCGTACTTTTAATCATTATAGGACATGCTTATTCGATAATTCATTCTGAAAAGAAATTCAAAATATTCCGTAGTAATAAATCACTCTTCATTTTCTTTTTGATATCTATTTCAGTAATCATTTTAGGCTTTATATCCTCATTTCTTATCATAAATTATAAGACTGAATATGATGTAAATTCAGTTGATATCAATTATGTAGCATCATTTTTTCTCTTATCAGTAATTTTGATTCCATACATTGCAATTATGTATTCTAAAATCGTCTCACCACTTTTAAAAGCAAGCGATAAACTTACAGAAAAATATCATGAGGAACAAAACTTATATGAAAAATAAATATTCATTTATAGATAATACTTGTTTATCCAAAATGACTGATAAAGAAATGCAGTCATGGAATGTTGAGATGATAAGTTTATTCTTTGCGACATGTTTGTCTTCTGTGGCAACATCTCTTTATGGAATAAAACCTTTTGCTGACTTATCTATTACAATTTCTTTCTTCATAGCACTATTCTTCTATGGTATTACGATAATTTGTTTAACTAATTTTAAAGCTAAAGAAAAGAATCTCCCTTTGATCAATGATAAAAAGAAATTCATATTGATACTTATTTCTATATTATTCATTCATTTATTAGAATTTGCGCTCTCTTTTTTGATTCTTATATATAATGTAAAAGATGGTGAAACAACTGTATCCGTAAATATTCTTCTCTTCTTTTTATTCGCACTAATCATAACAATCCCCTATGGATTATTACTCAATCATTTCTTCATCTCACCAATAAATAAAGCGGTATCTCAATTCAGGAAAAACTTTGAAGAAAATAATATGTAATTCAATTAAGACAACTGAGTTTTAATCGGTTGTCTTTTTTGTTACCAATTTAAAACTCCACTTGGGAAGTGGAGGTCATTATCAACAAGTAATCTTATTAATTAACTTTGTAGTTAGCATAGAAGGTATCGTTTGAATTTTTTCCTTTATAGAAGTGGTCGATAAGTTTAGATGAACTATCACCATTACGATGTCCGATTGTCCAACGAACATCTCCTAAAAGGTGTTCATTATCTTCATTAACAAATGCAATCATCTTCTTTGAAATATTGTCATTGTTCACATCAACATCATCGAAGTTATGCCAGAATGTTTCACCGACTCTACAGAAATCATTACTACAGAGTTTACCATTCAAATCATAATATCTATAAGCTTCATAATAATCGTTGCCTCTGAAGATACCTCTATCTTTTGTTCTGCATTCAATATCTTTATAGATACCGATTGCTTCATCGAAATCATTTTGTCTGCTTTCAGGAACTCTGAAACCTAAATCTCTCAAATAATATTTGAAATTATAGCCATCTTCTACTTGGTAATTATTTACATAGAAGTCATAATCGCTATAAATCATTTGATAGAATGTTTCATTAGATGAGAATGATTTGAAACAATGACTGTAACTATCATTGTAGAAATCATCTACAGTATTAGTCCAGACAACATCATCTAATGTGATGGTTGCAAGATATGCAGAAACTGTGAAGTCAGTTGTGATATGAACAAAGCCCTCAGAGTCGAAGCTTCTCTTAAGATGTGACATTGTTGGTTTTTCATTATCATCATGTCTTTCCTTGATAGCTTCAAGTTTTTCAAGTTCTTTTTGGAACATTCCATTGAACTCATTGACAGCTGCACACATATCTTTGATATTTTGTTTGTAACCTTCAATATTAGAATCGCCTTCTGGAAGTAGACTAATTTTATAAGCGATATCGATTTTTGCAAGAAGAGCGAGTGAGTTGACAAGGAATGTACATTCTTGAACGAAACGCATTCTCGGAGCATATCCTTGATAATCCCACACTTCATTGACACCTAAGGTGTTATCATAAAGATCCATCAAAGTTTGACTTGGTTTAGTAGCATTAGGTCTTACTAAATTCTCAGCAAGAAGTTCAGCAGTATGCCATAATTGATTACTAAGAGTATAGAAGTTAAGTTTTTCTTTAAATCCAAGAATAAATCTTTCTTTTTCACCAGCAAGGAAGTCTTTATCATAGTCAGGATTTTCTTCTTTAATAGCGATATCCTCAAGGGTTTTCATTTCACCGACGATAGGACTTCTAACATCATTCAATTTTGCAAGAACACCTTTCATACAATCATTATCTTGTATTTGTTGAGCTTTCTTAGTTATATCTTCAAATCCTTTTTGAATTTGAGCAGCCATTTCATTCAACTGTTGAATAATCTGATCTATTTTTTTAGTAGTAGCATCTCTAACATCAATACCCATTTCCATACATGCAGTCTTAAATGCGTAAGTAGCTAATGAAGAAATACCGGATTTCATAAAATCCATACCTTTTTCTAATATAGCTTTAGATAACCAATCTAATTCTTCAGTAGTAGTACTAGCACCTAAAAGTTTGGTTGGTGGATTGTTGACACTCATATCGACTTTGACTAAGTTGGTGGAAGAAGAATTATTTGAAGTTGTCTTTGAAGAGCATCCTGCCAACATTGTGAAAGCGGATAATCCAACTAATAATTTTTTCATTTTCATAAGATTTACCTCCTTAATCTTTCTAAGAAGAGTTACATTTTAGATGAATATGTTTCTCTTCTTGACTATATTTTACCAAAAATATTTCTCATGTCAATAAAAAAGTTACAGAATTTTATTTTTTGTAAATTTTAAACATTTATTAGATACATTTCTTATTTTTGTATCATAAATATAAGCTATATTAAACATATATATATAATAATCAATATATAAAGGGTTTAATTCAAAAAACATCCGAATATTTTCAGCACTTTATAAATTTCCCTATAAATATAAAAGGAACGTAACATAGATGAATCAAAGTAAAATCAAAAAACGGAGATGTTCTTTAACCAATCCTCAATATTAAAAAACAATAATATTTTCATAGATATTTCTAATTCCAATCACATTTTAAAAATATGATGGAATAAAATTCAAAAATCTTAAGGAATAAAAAGTTAAAATATGACGGAACGAAATTGAGAAATCTCAAGGAATAATTTATAATATGTAAATCATATTAAGGGGAAGAGAATATGAAAAAATTAGCTAATATATCCGAATATAAGCCAAGAATTATTGATAAAAAAATTGAAAATTATCTCAAAACATTTGGCGCAGTATGTATTGAAGGACCAAAATGGTGTGGTAAAACTTGGACATCTTCTTATCATTCAAATAGTGAATTCTTAATTGGAAATCCTGAAAACCAATTTCAAAATAGAAAGTTAGCCGAAATGAGTCCCTACACAATTTTGGATGGTCAAACACCTAGATTACTCGATGAATGGCAAGAAGTCCCTTCGCTTTGGGATGCTGTAAGATATGAAGTAGATCGAAGAAATAGAAAAGGACAATTTATTCTAACTGGTTCTTCTACCCCAAAAATAAAAGGTATTTTGCATAGCTGTGTTGGAAGAATTGCAAGACTTAGAATGAACACAATGTCCTTATATGAAGCCGGTTTTTCAAGTGGATCTATCTCTTTAGAATCCCTATGTAAAGGAGAAGTCAAGACTCAATTAACAGGGGAAGTTGACCTAAGAGATTTGGCTGATTACATCGTACGCGGTGGATGGCCCGGAAACATAAATACTGAAAAAGAAAATGCATTATATTTGCCATAATCATATATCGAATCAATAATAAAAGATGACTCTCAAAGAATAGATGATAAAAAATACAACACTGAAAAAATGCTGTTGCTATTAAAATCTCTTGCGAGAAATGAATACACAACGGCATCTAAAAATAAACTCCTTTTAGATATCAAAAAGAATGATGATGAACAACTAGATATGGATACAGTAACATCATATTTAGATGTTTTTAACCGTCTATTTATAATTGATAATCAATTACCATTTTCATCAAATCTACGCTCTTCAACAAGAATAAAACAAGCAGAAAAACGACACTTTTGCGATCCTGCATTAGCTTGCGCTTTATTGAATTGTAATTCCGAAAGATTGATCAACGATTTAAATACTTTTGGTTTCTTATTCGAGTCACTCTGTGAACATGATTTAAAAATATATGCGGAATCATTCAACGGAAAACTCTATCATTATCAAGATTATAAAGGAAAAGAAATTGATGCAGTTATCGAATTAGAAAACGGCAATTGGTGTGCCTTTGAAATCAAATTAGGTGCAAATCAAATTGATAAAGCTGCAGAAAATTTGCTCAACATTAAAGAAAGCATAAGTAATGAAGGTGGAAAAACACCTGCAGTTTGTTGTGTCATATGCGGACTTACAAATGCAGCTTATCAGCGTGAAGATGGTGTATTTGTCGTTCCGATAACTGCATTAAAAAATTGATAATTCAAAAACATATAGTCCATTCTAAAAGTTAAATATTTGAATTTTACCGCCTAACTTTTTAAAAGAATTAGAAATATAATCAAATTAAAACATATATTAACTTTTTATTAAAATAATTTAAAAAATACATATATAAATGAATAAAAAAGATTTAACAATCTCTAATTAAATATTGAATTCGTTAAATTTAATAGATTTTAATTCTTTTTTACTGTATCTGTTTTAAAATTTGTATAAAATCTAATTCAGAATATTATCACGCAAACTGATTTGATAAAAATATTGGAACCAGTACAGTCTTTTTAGTTAACATATATTTTTTAAAAATCATTGCAGTAAGAAAATTATTCTCAATGATTGAAATATACCATAACGCAAAATTCTGTTTCCTATTTACATTTCTTTTAGCCAATCTTTTTTAAGGAATGTTAGAAAATGAGGAAATATATATATATATATTATCTTGATAAGTAATATTAGAATCTACAAGGTTAACACCAAAGGAGACATCAGGATATTTATTCAATTCAATCAAAGTGCGTAGTGATTTAGAACGACCTTCCTTTGATTTCACTTCTATCGGAATAATATTGTTTTTCTGTCCTTGCAAAAAATCATCTGCAAGCATTCCATCCTGCCTTTTATAAAAATATAATGGCAAATTTTCTTTCACAAAAACATCTGCAACAAGATTCTCATATATTGCGCCTTTATATACCCCCAAAATTTTTATTTGCTCTTAAATCTTCTTGAGATTCCTCATCTAAAGAAGCAATTAATAGACCTGTATCAGCAAGATATAAACGAAAATTTTCTATTGAAACATTGCCTTTTAATGGTAGTTCAGGAAAGTTTAACCTTTTGGAAATTAAAATGATTCCAGAATCTACTAGCCATTCTTTAACACCTTCAAAATCTCTGCCTTTTGCATGGGGTCGCACTTTTGAAATCATAAATTTTGGATTGTTTTTTGCTAGTTGACCTGGTATAGCATCAAAAATCAATTGAATCTTTGTTTTATCTAAAACATTTGCATATTGCTACATTTCTTTTTTGTAGCCATTGATAATTTCTTGTTGTATCAAAGTCATTCCTGAGAAGTTACCATTTTTGATAAAGGAAAAGACAGCCTCTAGCATACCGCCAAGAACTACAAAATCAAAAAAAAGATTACGCAATGTAATATAAAGAGATTCTTGTATATTTTTTTATGTTCTTCATATTTTCTAATAGTTCATCTTTAATTGTTGGAGTATATCCTTTTGCTATCAAAAATTCTTCAAAATCTAACCCATGCATTTGATACTCTTCTTGATATCCAACAGCAATAGAATAAATTGAAGAATAATTCAATCCTAATAAAGACCCAGAACAAATAACATCAAATCTTTTATCTTCGCAAAAAGATTTTAATGATATACATATATCAGGAAAAGATTGAACTACATCAAAAAATATTAGGGTTTTACCAGGAGTAAATTATTTAGTAGGATCAATGTTTGATATTTCTTTTATACTATCCTGAGCTTCATATGAAACAGTAACGCAATATCACAATTGACAATTTAAAGAAAGAATTCGCAGACACAAATAATCTGCGATTTGCTTTTTGTAAACAACTTTTATTAATAGCTTAAATTATTGTGCTAATAACGTCCTCAAATAATTTGACAGTCTATAACATATTTTACCACTGTTTCCAAGCAATAAACTATTCAAGCTTACTCTGAAAATACTTGAATAAGTGTGACTATGACTTAAAGATATCAAGTGAATAGTTTACTGACTAACTTTTATAGTCGTTAGTGATTTTGATATGTTGGGTTATTTCATCACAGGTTAATCGCCTTTTATCAAGTTTCTATCCGTTACCAAGTTTATCTGCTACACTCTTCTTTCACCTAATAGATGAAATTAGCATCACACTAAAAAAACCGGCATTGAGCCGATTTCTTATGTTTCTTCCTATATTTTGGAAGATTTTTAATCCAAACTTTTTATTTGGAAACAATTGCGATGGCGGAGCAGGGGAGATTTGAACTCCCGCTAGGTTATTCGCCTACTGACGGTTTTCAAGACCGTTCTCTTCAGCCGCTTGAGTACTGCTCCAAGTAAGCTTATCCATTATATAACAATGGATTGCTTTTTTAAAGAAAAATCATCTCTTTGCAGAGATGACTGCTTTGCTTTAATGGTGGGCGCTACAGGGCTCGAACCTGTGACCTTCTGTACGTCAAACAGATGCTCTCCCAGCTGAGCTAAACGCCCAAAGCGAGAGTAATTATAAGCCATAGAAAAATGATTGTCAACACTTTTATTTTAAATTGTTGTTATTTCGTTATTTTTAGTTTTAAAATAGACAATCTATAAGAAGAATCAATCAAATGCGGATATTATAAATTTTATTTTTAATCTTATT
Source organism: uncultured Prevotellaceae bacterium (assembly GCA_963653505.1). Lineage (GTDB taxonomy): Bacteria > Bacillota_I > Bacilli_A > RFN20 > CAG-288 > Enterosoma. The sequence goes on along the minus strand of CAVJWL010000010.1, from coordinate 24,523 downwards.
TTATATTTTGATATTTTTATTAGACAATTATATCGTTTTTATTCAATATTTCATTTTTATATTTTTTTCTTTACTATACGATTAGAAAACGTTTTCATTAAAATTGTAATTTTTATCAAAATTGCGTTAAAATCGAATAAATTTATTTAAAAAACTATTAAGGTTTTATTGACATATTTTTGTTTTTTTATGTTATACTTTCTACGTATGAAAATTAATTATAAATTTGAAAAAACTATCTTTCCTATCATATACGGAGTCATCGCATTATTAGTGATAATTCTTGTCATTACTAAGTATTATGGTGAGGCTTTACTTATCGGATTTCCTGGTATTGTATTATTCCCTATTTATCTCACTTTTTTATTTGAATACAAAGAAAGAAAATCATATGTTAAAGCAATGATTTTTTGTAATTTTTTCCGTTTTCTTTTAATCGCCATTGGAATTATTGTTCCTGCTTGTATTTGGAATTATACTCCGTGGATAAAGGAGAGCACACAAGGATATTTACTTGTTATTCCTGCAGTCGAAATTTTATTTGTATACACATTAGTTATGGTCCATTTTACAAGACTTGGAAGAATAAACGGAGATAAGAAATAATGAATTTAGATAACTTACTAAATAACGATTTTTTAAAAATGTTCCCTGTTGAATTCTTCAGCAGTCTCATCGTAATGACATTAGTATGTATTTTTTCTTTTGTCGTTTATTTTAAACAAAAGAAATACAGCGCATTAGATAAACCTAAAGGCATTGTAAATATCGCCGAAACCATCATTGAATTCGCTGATGAAAAAGTTTCAACATTGATGCATTGTCCAAGATACTTTTCTAATTTTGGAGCTTATGTCATCTGTTTATTTTCATTCATCTTTATCGGATTCTTTTTAGGAATGATGGGCTTACCAATTCTTTTCTACATCGGTCCCGCTTCTGAAGGATATGTTTGGAATGAAAATAAGTTATTCGCACAACTTCCAAATCCATTCACAAACCTCGCATTCACTCTTACAATCAGTTTATTAACTGTTATTATGATTGAAATTACAAAATTGAGAACTCAGAAATTCAATTATTGGAAACAATTCGTATTCACATTCCCACCACTACTACCACTTGTTACTAACTTCACACCGATGTTATCCCTTGGTATTCGTTTATTTGGCAATTCCTTTGCTGGATATTGTATTATGACACTCATCTATGGAGCTATGGGTTCTATAGGTGGTGGATTCGCTTTGATTGCATCTCCGCTAATTATGCCATTCTTACATGCTTACTTTGACTTATTCAGCGGTTTTATACAAGCTTTGGTTTTCACGATGATCACGATGATGGATCTAGCACAGGAAGCTCCAGAAGAGAATTATCTTGAAACACAAGCAAAAGCCATAACGCTTAAAGCGCAGATGTAATATGTTAGCCATTTATTTTAATTGAGGAGGCTATTATGACAAATTTATTAAACAATTTAGTAGTTTTAGCAGAAGGTGCAGCTGATAACGCTTATTCTGCAGCAAAGTATCTTTACATTGGTGTCGGTATCATTTTACTCGGCATGTCCGTTTCTTCTATTGCTGAAGGTCTTGTTTGTTCTTCCGCTATTAAGGGAATGGCTAGAAATCCAGAAACTAGTTCTACACTTCGTTCTTCCATGATTCTCGGCGTTTCTCTTTGTGAAACTGTCGCTATTTATGGTTTGGTTCTCGCAATCTTATTGATCTTTGTCGCTGGTCCAAAAACCATGGGTGCCTAAAGAAAGGCTTAACATGAAGAAGAAGTTTTCCCTTCTTTTATTCACATCAACTCTATTTGTCTTGACTTCCTGTGACTCTCAAGGCATTAGCGATTCTATCTCTGAAACTGTCTCTAGCGCTATTCCAAATCTTTGGATTTCCTTAGCTCAGTTAGGTGCATTTTTAGTAATGGTTTTCGTATTCTTTAAATTCGCATATCAACCGATCAAAAAGAAACTCAAAGAGAGAAGTGAATATCAGATGAATAACATCACAAAATCTAAGCAAGAACTCGCTCAAGCCGAAAAAGCTAGACAAATAGCTGAAAACAACATTCAAGCTTCTCGTACTCAAGCAAATGAAATCGTTCAAGCAGCTGAAAAAGAAGCCAAGCTTAGAAGTGAAAAGATTATGGAAGATGCCCAAAAAGAACTTGAAAGAAAACAAAAGCAAGGAGAAATCGAAATCGAAGAAAGAAAAGCTCTTCTTGAAAGAAAAGCTCATAACGAAATCGTCTCTACTGCTTTAGATGCTTCCAAAGCTATTTTAGGGCGTGAGCTCACACAAGAAGACAACGATAAAATCGTTGATGATTTCATCAGCCAAATGAAAACTACTGATAACGAGAAATAAATATGAACAGATCTCTTTTAAAGCACTATACCAAGGCACTTTTTGAAGAAAGTGTCAGCAAAGACAAATTAGAACAGGTCTATAAAGATCTTTCTTTTGTTGTGGATAGTTTAAAGAAAGAAGAACAATTGGATTCATTTCTCGATTCTAGACAAGTGCCACTTGATGCTAAATATCGTGTCTTAAATTCAGTATTCAAAAATAAAGTTGAGACGATAACTTTAGGTTATCTTCTCATAATAACCAAAAAACATCTGACAAAATATTTACCGATTATGAAAGAAGATTTCCACCATATGTACAACCATAAAAAAGGAATCATCGAAGGACTTATATATTCGGCATATCCATTAAAAATGGAAACTGTTCATAAATTAGAAAATATTTTCTCAGACAAATACAAAAAACAAGTTACTTTTAGAGTTATACCTGATAGTAGAGTTATCGCTGGTATGAAGATAAATATCAATGATACATTGTATGACTATTCGATAGATTCAAAGATTGAAAACATCAAGAAAAAGCTTGTTTATACAAGTGATTAGGAGGCTTACGATGCCAGAAAATAATAATGATTTAATCACAAACCTCGTTCGTAAAGAGATTGAAAATTACGAAAGTAAGATTGAAACCAATGATGTCGGTACTGTCATCTCCGTCGGTGATGGTATTTGTACAATTTTCGGTTTAGATCAAGCTATGTATGGCGAACTTTTGGAGTTCCAAAATGGTGTTTTCGGTATGGTTATGAATCTCAACGAAGACAGCGTTGGCTGTGTCATTTTAGGAAAAGATGCATCCATCTATGAAGGCGATACTGTTAAAAGAACTAAAAGAGTTGTTTCAGTTCCAACCGGTGACAGTCTTTTAGGAAGAGTTGTCAACGCCCTTGGACAACCGCTAGATGGACTTGGAGATTTAAAAGATACTGCTGAAGCTCCTATTGAAGCACCCGCTCCTAGAATTATGGATAGACAACCTGTCAATGAACCGCTTCAAACAGGTATCAAAGCTATCGACTCAATGATTCCGATTGGAAAAGGTCAAAGAGAACTCATCATCGGCGATAGACAAACTGGTAAAACAGCGATCGCAATCGATACTATTCTCAACCAAAAAGGTAAGAATGTCATTTGTATTTATTGTGCTATTGGACAGAAGAATTCAACAATTGCTCAAGTTGTAGGAAGATTAAAAGACAATGATGCTATGCACTATACTGTTGTTGTCAACGCCTCTGCTAGTGAATCAGCTCCAATGCTTTATGTCGCTCCATATGCTGCAACAAGCATCGGTGAATATTGGGAAAAGAGAGGCAAAGATGTCCTTGTCATCTATGATGATTTAAGCAAACATGCTGTTGCTTATCGTGCTCTTTCACTTCTTTTAAAAAGATCCCCAGGCCGTGAAGCCTATCCTGGTGATATTTTCTATCTTCACTCAAGACTTCTTGAACGTTCTTGCCATCTCAATGATAAATTAGGTGGTGGTTCCTTAACCGCTCTTCCAATCGTTGAAACACAAGCAGGAGATATTTCTGCTTATATTCCAACCAATGTCATTTCCATCACTGATGGTCAAATTTTCTTATCCACTGATTTATTCAATGTCGGTCAAAGACCAGCTATTGATACTGGACTTTCTGTCAGCCGTGTCGGTGGATCTGCTCAATATAAATCTATGAAATCAATTGCATCTTCTTTGAAAATCGAACTTGCAAATTATATCGAACTTTTAGACTTCTCCCGTTTTGGTTCTGATTTAGATGCCGTTACAAAATCAATTCTCAACCATGGTGCTGTCTTACAAGAAGTTTTAAAGCAAAAACAATATTCTCCTATGTCCATGGAAGATGAAGTCATCGATATCTATATCGCTCAAAGTAAGAGTATCGATGATGTTCCTTTAAAATATGTTCAAGATGTTTTAAAGAATGCGCATTCTCATATTGAAAGCAATCATCCAGAAGTCATAAAAGTTTTACATGAAACTAGAAAGATTGATGATAATACTAAATCGTTGATTTTGGATAGTGTTAAAGCCGTCTTAGCTGGTATGAAATTCGATAATTAATAGGAAACACATATGTCTGAAAGTCTTATTGAAACAAGACGTCGTATTCAAACTATTCAATCAACTGAGAAAATAACTAAGGCGATGAAGCTTGTCGCCAGTGTTAAATTTCAAAAGTTTAAACGTCAGTTTGATCAGTCTTTAAGTTATGCTAACGAAATGGAAAAGACTATGTATTCAGTTTTGATGAATATCGATTTATCAAAGACAGAATACAGTCAATATCTCACTTCTTTTAATATGGAAAGAAATCTCTATATCGTCATAACTTCTACTTTAGGATTATGCGGATCCTATAACTACAATGTATTTAGAAAATTAGATCCTATTTTAAAGGATAAAGATGAGATTATAACTATCGGTCAAAAAGCTTATGTCCATTATCATGATTCAAAGTATAAAATATACGATGAATACACAAGCCTGCTTGAAAATTTCAATTATGATAATGTCAGAGCTTTACGACATTTTATATTCAGATTATATAGAGAAGAAAAATACAACTCTATTCAACTTGTCTATACAAATTATAAAAATTCAATGTCATTTGTTCCGACGATTTTAGAAATCGCACCACTACCACTTGAAAAGATTCAAAGCAAATTCAAATACAACTACTCCTATCCACCGATATTTGAACCAGATGCTAATAAAGTAGCTGATCTGATACTTCCACATTATGCAGACAGTCAACTGTATATCAAAATGATGGAAAGTCAATTATCAGAACACGCCTGTAGAAGAAATGCGATGGAAACAGCTACTGACAATGCCGATGAAATCTTACAGACATTGAAGATACAATATAACAAAGCTAGACAAGAAACCATCACACAAGAAATCACTGAAGTTGTCGGTGGTGCAAATGGTGGCAAGAATGACGATTAAAGGAGATAAACAACATGAATGATGAAATTTATGGAACACTAGTTCAAGCAGTTGGACCAGTCATCGATGTCAGATTCAACGAAGGTGAGATTCCACCTCTTTTAGTCGCTTTAAAAGTGAAGAAAGACGATGGAGAGGAATTGACTCTTGAAGTCTTACAACACATCGGTGATGATACAGTTCGCTGTATCGCTATGGGATCAAGTGATGGTATCAGAAGAGGGTTAAAGGTTTTAAACACTCAAAAGACCATCGAAGTACCTGTCGGAAAAGAAGTTTTAGGAAGAATGTTCAACGTTCTTGGTAAACCAATCGATGATGGAGAAGAATTCCACGCCAACCAATTCCATTCCATTTACAATGACCCGCCACGTTTTCAAGATCAATCAACCCATGTTGAAATCTATCAAACAGGTTTAAAAGTCATCGACCTTCTTTGCCCATATATAAAAGGTGGTAAGGTCGGTTTATTCGGTGGTGCCGGTGTTGGTAAAACTGTTTTGATTCAAGAATTGATGCACAACATCGCCTATGAAAATCACGGTATCTCAGTCTTCGCTGGTGTCGGTGAAAGATCAAGAGAAGGTAATGACTTATTCGGAGAAATGAAAGAGAGCGGTGTTTTAGCAAATACTGCTTTAGTCTTCGGTCAAATGAATGAAACACCAGGTGTCCGTATGAGAGTTGCTCTTTCTGGACTTACAATGGCAGAATATTTCCGTGATGTCGCACATCAAGATGTTCTTTTATTCATCGATAATATCTATCGTTTCACTCAAGCAGGTAGTGAAGTCTCTGCTCTTCTTGGACGTATGCCAAGCGCTGTCGGATATCAACCTACCTTAGCAACTGAAATGGGACAACTCCAAGAGCGTATCGCATCCACTAAAAACGGATCTATCACCTCCATTCAAGCTGTTTATGTTCCAGCTGACGATCTTACAGATCCAGCTCCTGCTACTACTTTCTCACATCTTGATGCTAAGACAGTTCTTTCAAGAAATATCGCATCCTTAGGTTTATATCCAGCTGTTGATCCTCTTGCTTCATCATCTAACTTCCTTGATCCAAATGTCGTTGGTGAAAAGCATTATCAAGTAGCAAGACAAGTACAATCAACCTTACAAAGATATAAGGATTTACAAGATATCATCGCCATCTTAGGTATGGATGAATTATCAGAAGAAGATAAGTTAGCTGTCAACAGAGCTAGAAGAATTCGTAACTTCTTATCTCAACCGACTCATGTCGCTGAAAAATTCTCCGGTATTCCTGGAAAATTCGTACATCTTGAAGATACCATCGATTCCTTTGATAGAATCTTAAAAGGTGAAGGCGATTATCTTCCAGAAGATGCATTCACTTATGTTGGAACCTTTGAAGAAGCTAAAGCCAAAGGTGAAAAGATCTTAGCTGAAGCTAATAATAAAACCGAAGCCAAGAAAGATTAAACTTAATTATGAATAAGTTTAAACTTAGAATTGTCACTCCTGATAAGAACTACTTCGATCAAGAAGTAGAAGGCATCACTCTCAACACTTCAGAAGGAGGTGAAACAACTATCTATGCTCATCACGCAGATTTCATCGCTAACATAGATATTTCACCGCTTTCTATAAGAAATAACGGACATAAAAATTATTATGCCATCGGTGGTGGTGTCATTCAAATCAGAAGTCAAGAAAACTTAGTCGTCTTGATAGTCAATTCCATAGAATCAATTGATGAAATCGACTTAGAAAGAGCTAAAGAAAGTAAAATCCAAGCAGAGAAAATGATTGGAGAGGTGAAAACACCTCGTGAATCTATTGAACTAGAAAGACAGATAAAACGCGCTCTCAATAGAATCAAGATCAAAAATGAATGCAAAGATATATAGTTATGAGAGTTCTACCTGCGTAGAACTCTTTTTTTACTAAAAAACTAGATATTTGATGAAAATCTTCTAAATTGTAGAGAAATTTATAATAAAATCATATAATCTAATAGTCAATTAAATCGGAGGTGTACTATGAAATTTGATAATATCACATGGGATGAATACTTTATGTCTATCGCAATTCTTTCAGCAATGAGAAGCAAAGATCCTCATACAAAAGTCGGAGCCTGTATCGTTTCAAAAGAACATAAGGTCTTATCCTTAGGATACAATGGTATGCCTCTTGGTATCGATGATAATGAAATACCTTGGGCTAGTCATCAAGATAACAAAGAATTCTTAGATACCAAATACCCATATGTCTGTCATGCTGAATTGAATGCAATTTTAAATTCAAATCACAACTTACAAGGATCGATTGTCTATGTCACTCTTTTCCCATGCAATGAATGTACAAAAGCAATCATTCAAGCTGGAATTAAAAAGATCATCTACATCTCTGATAAATATCATGATACTGATGAAGAAATAGCAGCCAGACGTATGTTGGACATGGCTAAAGTTGAATATGTTCAATATAAAGGTAAAATTCCAACCATAAGTTTTGAAGGTGATAAATGATATGAGTTACGAAAAACATACTAAGTTTCCATTAAAAAAATGTATGATTGCAACAGTCGTAATTCTCATCGTTGCAAGCATTGTATTAACTCTTCTTTTATCAATCACAAAAAGCCAACCAAATGATAGTATCGGCTTTGTTTTGATGATTGTTTTTGTATCAGTTTTTGGTTGTTTATTAATCGGTTATTGGATTTACCAAATAGTAAAATTTATCGGAATAAGAAAAGATGAAAAATAAATTAGATGATGAACTTTTAAAAAGAGATGAAAAGATACCTCAAGATAGCGCAATCTATCTTGAGAATCTTTCTTTTGGATACAGCGAAATTCTCAACTTAGAAAATATCACTGTTGATATCAAAAAAGGAGAATATGTCTCTGTCATCGGACATAATGGATGTGGAAAATCGACGATGGCAAAATTGATCGATGGCATCTTGATTCAAAATAGCGGTGAAATATATATTTCCGGTATCAAGATGACTGATAACAATGCATTAAAACTAAGAAAATCTATAGGAATGGTTTTTCAAAATCCAGATTCCCAATTCATCGGTGCTACTGTTAAAGATGATATCGCCTTCGGACTTGAAAATGATCAAGTTGATCCAAAAGAGATGGATGATATCATCAAAAAATGCGCTCAGTCAGTTGGAATGGAAGATTATTTAGAAGCAGAACCATCCAATCTTTCTGGTGGGCAAAAACAGCGCGTTGCAATCGCTGGAATGATTGCAAGAAATCCGGATATATTGATTCTAGATGAAGCTGGTGCTATGCTTGATCCTAAAGGAAAAAGAGAGATAAGAGAGATAATCAAACAAAAGAAAAACGCCAATCCAAATCTCACAATCTTGAATATCACTCATGAGATAGATGAAGCATATGACTCTGATAGAGTTCTTGTTTTAAATGATAAGAAAATAGTATTAGATGGAAAACCACAGGATGTCTTCGAAAATGATGAATTATTAAAAAGCATCTCTTTAGATATTCCATTTTGTCATAAACTAGTCAACGAATTGAGAAAAGATGGATTAGAAATCGATAAGATCAGCAATGAGAAGGAGTTATTAGATTTATTATGTCCATCAAAATAGAGAATATCAATTACACATATAATATCGGCTTACCGAGTGAAAGAAAAGCCTTAGATGATATTTCACTCCTTTTTTCTGATCACTGTTTTTCTGCTCTTATCGGAAGAACTGGTAGTGGTAAATCAACTCTGATCCAACAACTAAATGGACTATTATTACCGGATTCTGGAAAGATAACAGTCAATGACTACATCATCGATATGTCTTTAGAATTCAAAGAGAAAAAAGGAACTAAAGTCATCGATAAAAGAAAGATGGCTAAAAAACACAAAAAGAAATTGAAAGATATCAAATCACTCAGAAAAAGAGTTGGACTAGTATTTCAATTTCCTGAATATCAAATATTTGAAGAAACCGTACTTAAAGATGTTATGTTTGGACCTAAAAACTTCGGTTCAAGTGAAGAAGAAGCTACAAAATTAGCAAAAGAAGCTTTATCTCTTGTTGGACTTGATGATTCATTCTATGATCGATCACCATTTGAACTCAGCGGTGGCGAGAAAAGAAGAGTTGCAATCGCAGGAATCATCGCGATGAAACCTGAAGTCTTAATCCTCGATGAACCAACAGTCGGTCTAGATAAAGAATCCGAAGAAAATCTGATGAAATTATTAGAAGAAATATCTTCTTCAAATACTAGCATCATCATCGCCACTCACAATATGGATTTAGTATTAAAATATTGTGATAGAGCCATTGTTTTAAATTACGGTAAAGTTGTAAGTGATACAACACCATTAGAATTATTTCAAAATGTTGACTTTTTAAAGAATTCATCTATTGAACCGCCAAAGGTCTTTTCATTTGCATTATCTCTAAAAGATAGAGGTTTGAACATCGATTTAGCAAATGTCAAAGATACTAAATCACTAGCTTTGGAAATCATCAAGGCTAAGGAGGTGACAAAATGAATATCACCTTAGGAAAATATCAAGCCTATAACACCATTTTCCATAGAATGGATTGCAGAATCAAATTGATCGGTCTTATCATTTTTATGGTCGCAAGCTTTTTAAACTACGGACTTACAAAAGTAAATGGTGCTTATTCAAATCTCATTGTTTATATCGTTTTATTTGTCATTCTATTTATTTTTACATTGATATCTAAAACAAGATTCTTACAATTATTCAAATCATTAAAAGCATTGTGGGTGATGTTATTATTTTTGCTCATCATCCAGATATTCTTACCCAGTGCAAATGTCAGCGGTGATGTCGCCTTTAATATTTTTAATAGAGATATCTATTATTCAACTATCATCAATTTAGCGTATATCTTCCTCCGTTTGATTTTGATCATGATGCTTACAAATATCTTCACATCAACGACAAAACCGATGGAGATAACTTCAGCAATGGAATGGCTATTGTATCCATTAAAACTAGTCAAAGTACCTGTTCATAAATTAGCGATGGCTATATCATTAGCTTTGAGATTCATTCCTACTCTTATTGAAGAGACAAATCGAATTATGAAAGCTCAAGCTAGTAGAGGTGTCGATTATAAGCAAGGAAAGTTCAAAGAAAAACTAAAAGCTATCATCGCCTTGATCATTCCATTATTCATGCAAGCCTTCATTACTTCTGGAGAACTAGCTGATGCTATGGAAGCAAGAGGATATGATCCAAATGCTAAAAGAACAAGATATAGAAGCAATAAATGGACATTAAAAGATACAGTCAGCGTTATCTTATTAGCTTGTTTCTTATCTGGAATGATAACCCTAGCTATTATCAAATTTGATTATACATCTATTTTCCCATCGCTTTCGCTTCCAAAGCTCTCCGAGGTGAAATGATGAATATCTTAGTTAGACTTTCTTTTTTTGGAAGGGATTTTTACGGAACTCAAAAACAGAAAAATGATGAAACAATTCAATCATTATTTGAATGGATGCTTTCATTATGCTATCAACAAAATGTCAAAGTATATCTCTGTTCAAGACTTGATAGATATGTAAACGCAAATGATTATGTGTTAACTTTTAAAGCGCCAGATAATAGAATCAGTGTCGATAGATTAAAATATTATTTCAAAAGAATGATTAGAAAAGATATCACTATCTTTGATGTCAAAGAAGTAGATGAAGCCTTCCATCCAAGATATGACTGCACATATAAATCATATGTCTACACCATCCAAAATAAAGAATATTTAAATCCGTTATTCAATTCTATTTCATTTCCGTCTAAAAGAGTACTTAATGTTTCAAAATTAGAAGAAGCTATTTCTCTTTTTGAAGGTGAACATGATTTTAGATATTTTTCAACTCCTGAAGAAGACGAAAACACAGAGTTGACAGTTTCAAAATGCGAACTCATCGAAGATTCCGGATTTCTATATTTCAGATTCATCGGAAAAAGCTTTTTGCGTTATCAAATCAGGTTTATGGTAGGTGCATGTCTTAGATACGAAGAAGGAAAAATAAATAAAGATGATATCAACAAAATGTTGAATTCATCACCTGTTAAATGGGATAAATTAAAAGCAGAACCTTATGCCTTAACTCTTGAAAAAATATGTTATCCATCATTAGGCGATGATGAGAATTTTCCAACTGGGAAACCGGATTTTTTTAAGATATAAATTTAAAAATCGTTTATATAATTAATCATTCGTATTATAATAACATCTAGTCAATTTACTTGAGAATTAAATATGAAAAACGAACAACAAGCAAGAAATAATTTCAAAGCAACATTTAAAAAATATTTCAATATGAAAGATGCGTTAAAACTACCGAATATCTTATGTTATTTGCGCATCATTTTAATCATTGTTTTTTTAGTGATGTATTTGATGCCAATAACAATTGCTGGTAATGAAAATGCAGGCTTCTATATAGCAACCGCCATTATGGCAACCGCTGTTTACACCGATTTCCTTGATGGCTTCATCGCTAGAAAATTTGATTTGACATCAAATCTAGGTCAAGCACTAGATCCGGTTGCTGATAAATTAACGCAGTTTTCTATCGCCCTTGCTATCACTATAAAATTCCAAAACTATCCTTCAATTTTAGCTCTTTTGATTTTGATATTTGTAAAAGAGAGTTGGATGTTTATAGCTACTGTTCTTCTTGCAAGACATAATCGAACATTCGGTGGTGCTAAGTGGTATGGTAAAGTATCAACTTTCTTAGTCTATGTTGTCTTAGGTGTAACATTACTCTGTGGTCCTTTCATCACAAAGACCTTCCCTGTCGATGAAAATCCACTCGTAAGCCATCTCATCTTAGATGGTTTAGCATCATTTGCAATCCTATTAGAATTATTCGCATTCATCAATTACATCATTCTTCATATCAAATTGATGAATGGAGCTGGTGTTGATGAAGTTCCCTCAACTGATATAAAAGATAAAGATGAGGAGAATAAATCAAATGATTAAAATATATATGTCTCCTAGTTGTTCTAGCTGTCGTAAAGTGAGAGCTTGGTTTAAACAACAAGGAATTCCTTTTGAAGAAATCAACATCTTAAAACATGAAATCACCGAAGAAGATTTAAAAGAGATGTTGAACAAATCACTTGATGGCACTGATGAAATCATCTCGACAAGAAGCAAGATATTCAAAGAACAGAACTTAGATGTCGATTCGATGTCTCTTCATGAATTATGTCAATTCATCAGCAAAAATCCAACTGTCTTAAAAAGACCGATCATCGTCGATGATGAGAAGATACAAGTCGGATATAACGCCGATGAAATCGAAATATTCGAAAAAGCAAAGCGAATCATCAAAACATCATGCAGTCAATCTTCATGCGAACAGTACGATTCTTGCGATCATCGTTATGCAGATAAGGGAATCAAACCCCAAAGCTTCGAATTATAGATATTTCTGGATACTTCGGTATCCAGATTTTTTATATTTTTAAAAAGCTATCGCCGACTTTATGTCAACGATAGCTAGTATCTATTCATCCATCCCTAATTTCTTTTCAATCTTTTTAACTATCTTCTTATATTTGACATAACACTTCTCATAATCTTCTTCTACTTCTTTAGTATGTGTTGGCTTTTCTTTGAAGTATTCATCGATCAAATACTGTGAGAAATATGTAGTAAATTTATAAGCACCGCGATGATTTAAATGTTCTGCATCATACTGATCTTTTTTAGGATCGAGTTTTAAAGTGTTCTCTAAGAAATCAAGACTTGAGAAATCGACAAATTTATATCCGCATTCTTCAACTCTAGCTTTGGCTGATCTAACCATATACATAGCATCAAGTGGTGAATTAATCTGATACATATCAAATGATGATATTTCATCGGATAGATATCTTGGCATTTGACCAAAGATGAAATTGATATCCGGATACTTCTTGCAGATTTCTAAAATCTCTTCTAAATATGTTTCAGCATCATCACTGAGTGGTAGTGTTTTATCAGGATCAACTTCACAGACCTTAGCTTCTTTAACTCCTTTTTGAGGATTATATCCTTTAGTATAGAATTGTTTGTTATAGACAAAAGATTCCCAATATATTTGTTGTCTGAAAGAATTATGTCCGGAGAATGGTTCCCAAACTTCATCAGAAACTAAATAGGAATATTTCTCTCTGAGTTTTTTCTTAACTTCTTTTGTCTCATCATCATCTGGCATTGAAGAATAATAATCTTTGACGAATGTTTGAGCATTTGCTTTTGTCTGATTGTTGAGTCCGTTTAAATCGACATAGACAACTTTTGGTTTTTGAGTTCTTGCAACTTCATCGATTGCAATTTCAATGACTTCTAAATGAGTAGGAGAAGAGACAATAGAGTGAGATGTGATTCCTTGTTGTTTATAAGCTTCAGCAGGAATGAAGCCATCTCTGACAGTCGACGAACCGATCATAACTAAATCCAATGAATCTTTTGCTTCTTTATAAAATGTTCCATAAGAAGTAGTCTCTGGTCCAAGATTGAAAAAGAAGTAATGGGCGATGATGGCGATAACAGTTATAGCGATAGCTGAGAAAGAACAAAAACGAATGATATTTTTAGTTTTTTTACTTTTCATTTCACCCTCCTAGAACTGGATATATCCAAAATCATAATGAGGCAATCCAGAACCATAGAAACCAAACCAAATGACAGCGACAATAAGAAGAATCAATAACGGCCATTGAATCCATAATGGTTTAGAATCGAATTTCTCAAGGAAAGTAGTCTGTGGTTTGATCTCCTGAATGAGATCAATAACAAAGACAACGATAGAAAGAGCTAAAGCAGCTATCATTGAGATATAACCTAAATGATTATTGAGATTGGTGATATCGATATAACTTGAAGAGAAACTGAAACATTTGACAAAGATAGTCCAAGCATCTTTTAAAGAAGGAGCCATAAAGATTATCTTACCGACAAACAATAAGAATAATGTTCTGATATGTTGGAAAATGATCCAGAAGACATTTTTCTTACAATTAGTTTTCTCGTAGAACTTGTTGATCAATGGTTGGAAACAGACAGATAAAATGATGATGAATCCGTAATATAACCCCCATAAGACATAATTCCAACTAGCACCATGCCATAAGCCAGTGACAAACCAGACGACAATAAGACCGAAGATTGCTGGAATTTTCTTTCCAAATTCTTTAAAGACCTTTTTAGCTCCCTTTCCCAATTTCAAAGAGAATTTGGAAATAGAAAGAGGATAGAAAATATAGTCTTTAAACCAAGCACCTAAGGTAGAATGCCATCTTCTCCAATAATCATCGATTCCGATTGCAAAATACGGATGATTGAAGTTCTCAGGAAGAGTTATACCAAGGGTATTAGATAAACCGATAGATATATCCATATATCCTGAAAAATCGCAGTAATCTTGTACAAAATAGAAAAAGACAACTAGGAATGCTTCAAGTCCAGATAAAGAACTTGGACTTCCAAAACCAAAACGAATAAAGGCAACAAGAGTATCGGCGATGACTAGCTTTTTCATGTACCCGTAAAGAGTTCTTTTAAGACCATCAGTTACGGTTTTATAATCGAAATCATGCTCGCCAAATAGTGTCTCTTTCATCTCTTCATATCTGACAATCGGACCTTGCATTATCTTTGGGAAATATGATAAAAAAAGTGCAAATTTAAAGAAATTCTCTTCAGCATCTATCTTTTGCCAATAGACATCAACGATATATCCAATTGCTTGAAATACAAAGAACGAAATTCCTAAAGGAAGAAATAGATTAAGAGCACCTAAAGAAACATCTTTATTAAACCAATGAATGATGCCATTGATATTACCAATCATGAAGTCAGTATATTTCATAACACCAAGCATCAAAAGATTTAATACAATAGCTAAGATTAAATATGTTTTTCTTCTCTTCTTTTGCCTTACTTTATAGTTTTTCTTCTCTTCTAAAGATAATTCTGATTTATGAGCTTGAATATATTCTTTCTGCTCTTTTAAATTCTTAGAGATACCTCTAGCAAAGAAATACATCGATACGATTGTAAAGGCGATAAAGAAAAGAGATTTCCAACTGATAAGTCCGTAAAAGAGCAACGAAAAAACTAAAAGAGTTATATATCTATAACGCTTTGGCGTCACCCAATATGAGATGAAGGTTAAAATAAAAAATGGTATGAATAAAAAAGATGTGTATCCTGCAAATGAAAACGAAAACTTCATATCAGTCAGAAAGCTTTTCTACCATTTTAACAAGTCCATCGACTGTATCAAAATTTTCATATACGATCTCTGATGGTGGAATTTCAATATCGAAGGCATCAGATAATTCGCCGACAAGCATGACGATATCTAATGAGTTTAAAGTACCACCATGAACTAGTTCCTTGATGGATTCAAAATCTTCAACATCAGGATGAATCTCTTTGAGAATCTCTAAGATTTTTTCTTTTATTTTGTTCATATCACTTCTCCATTTCTTGTTTTAATGAAACACGATCTATTTTTCCGTTAGCATTCAATGGCATAACTTCTTTTATAACAATTTTATTCGGCATCATATAGTCTGCTAGTATCGGTTTTAAATCAGCAAAAATCTCGCTGACTTTCTTTTCTTCGCTTAAGCAAACAACCAATATTATCTTCTCTTTGACATAGAGACAACAACAAGATGTGATGTAATTTATCGACATCACACTTGTTTCGATATCTTGTAATTCGATACGATAGCCCAAGTGTTTAATTTGAAAATCTTTTCTAGTTTTAAAGACGATATTTCCTTCTTCATCATATTGAGCAAAGTCTCCAGTGTGAAGATAGATTCTCTCACCTTCTTTAACAAAAGTTTTCTTTGTTTTCTCTTCATCATTCACATAACAAAGAGCGACTTGTCTTGATGAAATACAGATTTCTCCATCCTCTAATTTGACTAAATTATTAACAAGTGGTTTTCCAATCGGAGCTATCTCACTATCATTCAGTTCTCTTGTCAGTGGATAATAAAGACAAGCACCGGCAGTTTCTGTTGATCCATACCAATTGATGAACTTAGTATTCTCCATAGCTTTATACCACATATTCAAATATTTGCTTGGGAAAACCTCACCGATGAAGAATACATATTTCAAATATTTAGGTTTAATGAATGATAATACTCTGATTTTTGCAATCATAATCAAAGCTGAAGGCACCCACATGATCATCGATATCTTTTTTTCATTCAAATATTCGACAGACTTATTCGGTAAGACAAATACTTCTTTACTTGGAATATATAGGGTTCCTTTAAGTCCTAATGTCAAATAGATATCTTTGCTTGAAGCATCAAAATAAAACGGAGTTTGATTGGCGATATTTTGATGTTCTTCAATATCTTTAAATGTCTCTTTGAAGTTCTCAACAAAAGCTAAGACATTATCGTGAGATTTTAAAACACCTTTTGGTTTACCAGTCGATCCTGATGTGAACATCAAATATAAAGGATTATTCTTATCGAATTTTTCTTTCATCACATCATAATCACTCTCTTTAAATGGATGATTACATGCATCGCTAAAAGATAATGATTCTAATTTTGGGTTTTCAAAATCAAAAGAGAATTTGATATTTCCGATTTCGATGATATCATTTAGTCTTTCTATTTTTGTATCATCGCTTATCGGTACATAATAATTATTTGATAATGCAATACCTAAAAACATCAACAACACATCTTTAGAACGGGTTACTTGTACAAGTATCGGTTGATTTGATATATTTTTATTCTTCAAATATGTTGCAATAGAAAGAATGATATTCTTTGCATTTTTATATGTAAGAGCTCCTTTTTCATCACTGAAAAGGATTCTATCTTGATTATCTTCACACCCTAAAAGGAGTAATTCAAATACGTTGTTCATAATTTTAATTTAATAACTATATTATTATACGAAAGAAAATGTCTTTTTCTATTAGAAAAAGACATTTATATCATAAATTGATTGAAAACTTATTTTGTATTATAGCCTTCTGGATTTTTTTGTTGCCAATTCCAAGAATCTCTTGCCATATCTTCAATTCCGAATTGAGCTTTAAATCCTAATTCATTATATGCTTTTTCAGGATTGCAATAGACACTTGGTAAATCGCCAGGTCTTCGTGGTTCAATGACATAAGGAATCTTATGTCCGCAAGCTTTTTCAAATGCGTGAATGACATCTAAAACTGAATATCCCTTTCCAGTTCCAAGGTTATAAGTGACAAGACCGCAATTAGTAGCTAATTTCTTAAGAGCTAGAACATGACCATAAGCTAAATCACAAACATGAATATAATCACGAATTCCTGTTCCATCTGCAGTTGGATAATCATCACCGAAGACATGGACTACTTCACGTTTTCCGATAGCAACTTGAGTGACATATGGGCAAAGATTGTTCGGAATTCCTTTAGGATCTTCACCAATCAATCCAGATGGATGAGCGCCGATAGGATTGAAATAACGAAGTAAGGCGATATTTAAAGATTTATCGGCATTGTAGACATCTCTTAAAATTTGTTCGATGAAGACTTTAGTAGTTCCGTATGGATTTGTAGTACCACCAGTTTTACAATCTTCATCAAGAGGCAAACGCTCTGGAGTTCCATAGACAGTAGCAGAAGAAGAGAAAACAAGGTTCTTAACATTGAATTCTTTCATCAATCTTAAAAGAACAAAAGTTGTATCTAAGTTGTTTTGATAATATTCAAGTGGTTTATAAACAGATTCACCAACCGCTTTTAAACCAGCAAAATGAATGATGCCTTCAATTTTGTTCTCTTCAAAGATTTTCTTTGATAATTCATAATCTCTTAAATCGACTTCATAAAATTTGATTTTTGTACCAGTGATCTCTTCAACTCTTCTGATGGCTTCTTTAGAAGAATTGTAAAGATTATCAGCAACTACAACATTATGACCGGCTTTGATAAGTTCGATACAAGTATGTGATCCGATATAACCTGCACCGCCAGAAACTAAGATATTCAT
The DNA here is from genome assembly GCA_963653505.1 of uncultured Prevotellaceae bacterium. Lineage (GTDB taxonomy): Bacteria > Bacillota_I > Bacilli_A > RFN20 > CAG-288 > Enterosoma. Next base: position 6,162 of record CAVJWL010000010.1, on the reverse strand, counting down.
ATTTTCCCCCTTTTTTATCTCTTAAATTATAACCATTTAAATCAAAAAGTTAACATTTAGTCTTGTTTTGCTAATAGAGCATCCGAAATTGCTCTTTCTTCTTTAGAAACAGTATTGATTTGGAATGGAATTTTGAATTTTACGCAAATCTCTTCTAATGTTTTTTCTGATTTTGTTTTGCTATCGCTATCGCATTCTATTTCATAATCGATAGTATCACCATAGGTGTTTTTAGAGATATTGATCTTTGTTTCATTATAAACGCCTTCTCTTCTTTCAGTGATGAGCTCTGCAAGAATTGAAAGTGATTCTGGATTGATATGAAGAGTTTCTAAAAAGTCACGGATTTCACCTTCAGGAATCTTATTGCTACGAATCATATCAGTAGCTTCTTGTAACGACATCGATTGATTTTTCTCTAAAAGTCCTTCTGAAAGAGGAGCTTTTAATGTCAACTTAGCATTTCCTTCTCTAGTACGTAAACGAACGATCATTCCATATTTCTTTAAAACTCGATCATTACTATCTAAATAATAGTTAGATTGAATTTTAACAGCAGGAATAAATTCTAGATTTTTCTTCAATTTTTCGTAGTCCGTTCTTTTGAGTAAAACCTTCGCTTCAATTTCAATATTATTACTTGCCATAAATTTAAGCCTCTTTTCTTCATACAATATGATACAATAACAAATGATAAAATTAAAGTGAACATCATGGAAAAAAAGACATTTCTCATATTCGCAAACCATCCTGAATGGTTTAGCAATCAAATCAACGAAATCTCAACTAAACTAGTCTCAATCGGCTATACTAAGGTTGAAAAAGAGCCAGAGCTCATTGTCGTTTTTGGTGGCGATGGAAGTTTATTAAAAGCAGCTCGAGAATTCAATTTCAAAGGAAACTTCATCCTCATCAACTCCGGACATTTAGGATATTATTCTGATTATGAAGTTGAAAACTATAAGGATTTTATACAAGACCTATCTTATGGAAATTATGAAATCGAAAGAACTCCTATTTATACAATAAAAATAAACGGACAAATAATAAGATTTATAAATGATATTGCAATCCAAACTTATCGAAGTCTTGAAATCAATCTAGAAATCAACCATCAACCATTTACGGCAGTTAGAAGCTCCGGAATTGTTGTATCCACAAGTCTTGGATCAACTGGTTTTTCATTGAGCCTTGATTGTCCAGTCATGACTAACAATCTCTATTGTTATCAATATTCAATGATCGCACCTGTCTACAATAGATTATTTCCAAATCCGATAAATAAAGCTCTCATCTCACAAAGAGATTCTCTTCAAATAAAAATAAGAAGAGGAGACTACACCATCTGTGTCGATGGAATGATGTACGAACATTCTACAACATCAAATTATTATCAAATATTCCATGACCCAGAGAATGTTTTCAACCTCATCCATTTCAAAAAGATGAATCAATTCAATCGAATTAAAAAATCAATTCAAGTCAAATAATAAGAGGCATATTTATGAACGACAATATTCAAAACACACAAGATACAAATCCAAATATCTTAAAATATATTTTAATTGGAGTTTTAATAGCAGTAATATTAGTGATACTCATCATCGTAATATTAAAATTAGTAAAAAATAATAAGAGAAAAAAAGCAGAAGAAAAAGTAGATAAAACACTTAAAGAATCAACTGATAAATTAGCTGATAAATTCGGTGGTAAAGATAACATCGAAAAAATACAAAAATCATTATCTAGAGTAACAGTTGTAGTTAAAGACTTATCACTAGTCAATAAAGATGGAATTAAAGAAATATTTGAATCATGCATGTTCATGGGAAATAAAATAGTCTTTGTCATCGGTTCTGACAGTGAAAAATTCAAGTCCTTACTCGAAGAAAATGTAGATAAAATTGAAAAATAATAACTAAAAATTTATAAGTAAACAGTTAAAGCCCTTCTAATAGGTATTAAATAAATCCTAAATAACTATTAAGGGCTTTTTTATTTGAAGACAATAAAATAAACACTATGGATACAAGTTCTATCTAGCCAATGTAAATCTCAATTGGTTATTTTCAATTTAATAAATCAACAACCGATTTGAAAGAACGTGTCATTCACTGAATGAGTGCCACTTACTAGAAAGATGATAATCTTTATATTTTGAGTCTATGTTTTCTTTCTTGCAAGGCACGAATTACATCATCCAACAATTCAATATAAAAATTTCTTTTAAGAGCAGTTTTATAGTTTTTTTTAAATTGAGACGTCCACTTATCTTCTAACTCACTCATTTCTTAAGTTCATTTAAAGCTTCCTCAACATCTGAATATCCTTTTACATTTGGATCTTTAGATATTTTTTTCAGCTTTTAAAAGAGCTGAAATATTTCTTTGTTTTGTTCATCTATACGAACATCAAATGGAAATCCACAAACTGCAAGAGATTTGTGTAAGAATACATTGATTGCTGTTGTTAAGTCAATACCAAGTTCGTGATATAAAGCTTCTGATTGTTTTTTAAAATCATCATCTAATTAAAAACTAAAATTTAAAGAAGCCATAAATAATAAGAATTTGAAATAACTATTAGGTATCATGTAAAAATAAGAAATAATTGAAATCAGCTATATCTTTATAATAAAACAAATCATAATTTAGAAGCAGTAATTCTTAGGAAAAATATTATTTTAAAAAGTTTATGGATCAATCAATAGATTTTTTAAAACATTTAATACATAATACTAAAGATGTTTAACTTAAAAAGTTTAATTTCACATTAAATTTTAAAGGGGAATTAAATTAGATTACTCTTAACTGTATTATGGTTAATTATTAAAAATTATTTGTAGATGCATTGTTTTAAACGCTTTTAATTAAAAAATCTCTATTTATTTTTTTGAAAATAAAAATCTAAACTGTGCTAGTATATTCAAAGATTAATTTGAAAGGAATAATTTAAATGAAAGAAGAAATCGAAAACATAATCGTCTATCTAAAGAAAATGATAGATAAAAATAGTTCTAACTATTTAATCGATAATCCATTTGTTGTTTATACTGAATTGATCAAACATAATAATGTAGATAGAAAAATTGCAGCTTCATTGCTTTATTATTTAGTGAATACAAAATCTATAAAAGAGTTAACTTCTAATAAAAGTTCAGAAAGCCTTTCTGATTCAATTCAAAAAGAATGCAGTCTCAATAAAGATATGGCAGATAATATAGCTTTAATTGTGGTTTCTCTTTTCTCAACTTTAAATCAAAAAGAATGGAAGAAGAGAAAACAAGAAGGATTAAAACAATTCCTCGATGAAGATTTTATAATTACATGGAAAGGATTTGCAACTTGGGATCCTGGAGAAGTAACTGTCGATTGTCATTATGAAGCAAAGATAATTTTAAAACCTACTGACGCAATCAAAAAACATGAAAAACTTTCATTGATGTTAAAAAAGAATTCATTCCTTACTAAAAAAGAAATTCACGATTATTTTGAAAACTCACTTACAAAATGTCTAGATGATGATTTTGACGATTATTGTACCTGTGAGGAGTATTATGAACCATATGTAGAAGATTATTCAAGTAATCTAAGTGATGAAGTTGAAAAATGGTGTAAAGAAAATGGATTCAAATTAATGTCGATTGATGGAGATGGCTATTCTGATGATTATGAACCAAAACATAGAAGAGGTTGGTATTGATTTATCATCACTCTTTTCACTGTTTTAAATTCGAATATTAGTATTCTTAAGAATATTATTTAATTAGATTTGATGAATTATTATTTGGAAGCGTGTTATTCTTTCTTTCTAATGGCTTTCTTGTTAAAATACTTTGCGAAAAGGTGGGCCTATAAATGTTACAGTTAAATAATATTGCAATGCAATTTGGTGGAAGAGTGCTTTTTAAAGAAGTAAATGTCTCCTTTACTCCAGGTGAATGCTACGGAATTATCGGTGCTAATGGCGCCGGTAAATCTACACTTCTTAGAATTATCTCTGGTGATTTAGAACCAACAGAAGGATTTGTCAGCAAAGATCCAAAAGAAAGACTTTCAGTTTTAAAACAAGATCAACACGCTTTTGATGAACATGAAGTTCTTGAAACAGTCTTGATGGGATATCCACGCCTCATCAGTGTTATGAAACAAAAAGATGAGCTCTATTCAAAGCCGGATTTCAGTGATGAAGATGGCGTTTTAGCTGCTGAACTCGAAAATGAATTCGCAGAGATGGATGGTTGGAATGCTGAGACCAACGCAGAAACATTGCTTTCTTCTTTAGGTGTTTCTTTAGATAACGAACACATGTTGATGAAAGATATCGATCCAAGAGATAAGGTTAAAGTTCTTTTAGCACAAGCATTATTTGGAAATCCAGATATTCTAGTTTTAGATGAACCTACAAACAATCTTGACGAAAGAGCATGTCGTTGGTTAGAAGAATTTTTGATCAATTTCACAAATACAGTCTTAATTGTTTCTCACGATCGTTATTTCTTAAATAATGTTTGTACTAGAATCTTAGATGTCGACTATAACGCTATCAATCTATTTGTTGGCAACTACGACTTCTGGTATCAATCCTCTCAACTCATTCAACAACAAATGAGAGATCAAAACAAAAAGAAAGAAGAAAGAATTAAAGAACTTGAAGACTTCATCAGAAGATTTGCTGCTAATGCTGCTAAATCAAAACAAGCGACTTCAAGAAAAAAATCATTAGAAAAAATCCAACTTGATGAAATCAAACCATCAAGCAGAAAATATCCATTTATCTCTTTCAAAAGTGAATATCCACTTGGAAACGATATTCTCGAAGTAAAAGAAGCAACAAAAGATGGTTTCTTCAAAAATCTTGAATTCACAATTAGAAACACTGATAAAGTTGCTTTCATCGCAGATAACTCACTTGCAATAACAAAATTATTTGATATCATCGCAGGAAGAGATGAATTAGATAGTGGATCTTACAAATGGGGTATCACAACAAAACCGATGTATGTACCTGCTGATTTCAAAGAATTCGACAACGTTAATGATTCCTTAGTCAACTATTTAAGACCATATGCAAAAGAGACAACAGATGCCTATATCAGAGGTTTCTTAGGTAGAATGTTATTCACTGGTGAAGAAGCATTAAAGAGTGTTTCTGTTTTATCAGGTGGTGAAAAAGTAAGACTTCGTTTTTGTAGAATTATGTTAGATCCAGGTAATGTAATGATCTTAAATGATCCTACTAACCATCTCGATCTTGAATCAATTCAATCATTGAATAAAGCAATGTCTGAAGCACCAAAATCAGTATTCTTATTCTATTCACACGATAGAGAACTCGTAAATTCTATTGCAAATAGAATTATCTATATCAAAGCTGATGGTAGCTATATCGATAGACAAATGACATACGAAGAATTCTTGGAATTCTTAGATAAACAAAAATAAAAACAAATATTCCTTCTTAGAAATTTCTGAGAAGGATTTTTTCATTTTGGTAAAATAATCCAATCGAATAAATGATACGAATAACTTTTTCAAAGTCATCATAATTATATTGTAGACTCCACAATTTGATTGTTTCCTCAACACCTTTTAAGGCTACAGACTTTGTCATTTCATCCTTATTTTCGTAATTTGAAAAATTTAGAAATAATTTTTCTGCTAGATAATCTCTATCGGCACTTAAATAATTTTTGCTTAATTTATAAATGACATTCATTGTATATCTATAGGTATATAAAAGTTTTAAGTTATATGTGATAATTTGAATTCTTGACAATTCAGGAAAATCAACTTGCGATTTAACAAGACTATTGAATTTAATTTTATTGTATTCTAAATAATCCTCATATAAATCAGAAAGGTTTTTATAATGATAATAAAAAGTATGACGTTGAATTTTAAGACTATTACATAAAATAGTAATAGTAAGTGAATCCTCGTCATTTTCTTTGAAATAATCTTCAAGAAAATCAAACATCAAAATACGATTTTTTTCAAATGCAATATTTTTCCTCATTTTAACTGCACATTTTGACATATACCTTGTGCACCTAATGGGAATTCTAAACATTTATAATGAAAAAGTCAACATCTATAGAAGGATTATGTTGTTATTTCGTTATTTTGTCCCTAGCAATTACTATGTTATTTTGTCCTTCTT
>CAVJWL010000009.1:0-53540 GCA_963653505.1 uncultured Prevotellaceae bacterium | reverse complement strand
AGGATCGTTTATAACAATTTCTTCACCCTTTGCATACTTGATAGCTTGTTCTCTTGTAAGTGAGATAGTTTCATTTTCGATGATTTTAGAAAAGCTATGGTCATATTGACATTTTGGATGTTCAGATGAATCAAATTGTTTGATTCCAGGAACAATAAGAGGTAGTTTTTCAAATTCATCATAGAATCTATCTATATAATAAGTATTCTTTTTATAATTGATAGTTTTTAGATTATTAATAGATGATTTCAATTTATACTTGGATTCTTTCAAAGAACATATATCACCAGATTTCTTTTTTAAAATACAAAAATAAATTCCTTCACCATCAAATACACCAGGAATCATATGATATCCATATTTACCAGAAATGATATTTGTATCTTTAAGTTGAACTTTTATTTCTTCAACATCATTGTGTTTTTTAAGAAACTCATCAATTTGATTTTCATCTTCTTCAATGCTTAAACTGCAGGTAGAATAACAAATAATTCCATCTTTCTTAACTAATTGATATGCTTTATTTAAAAGATTCTGTTGAATAGGAAGAAGTCTATTGACCTTATCCATCGACCAATCATTCAACATTTTTTCATCTTTTCTGATCATTCCAGAACCAGAACAAGGAACATCTAAGATGATTAAATCAAATGAAGAATTAAAAGAAGCACTGATATTCATCGGATCTATTGATAGTGAGATGATATTTGTCAAACCCAATCTATCAGTATTTTTAGTTATCTCCAAAGCACGAGTATAGGAAATATCGTTGCTCAAAATCAAAGAATCAGGTCTTCTGAATGAAAAAGAAATACTTTTTCCTCCAGGAGCCGCACACATATCTAATACTAAAGGATTTTCTTTAATATAATCTTTTAAATAATAAGAAATAGTAGCACTGCTTGGATCCAATAAATAAAATCCACCGGCAAAATGTTCAACACATTTTCCAAGATGATTATTTTCTTTATCGAAACGAAAAAGAATGTCATCATTGACATCTTTAGCTATATTGTCAATATTAGAAATAAAGGGATTATCTCTATTAGGGTTCAACAATAAGGAAGAAATTGAGCTTTTATTGATGTTTTCATCAAATTTTTTGATGATATCTTTAGAACAATATGGAGTCAATAATTCACTGAAATTCATAGTACAAGCCTCCTGTTCCTAATTATACTAAAATATTGTGATATAAATTAAAAAATATGTTAAACTATTTATATAAAGAGAGGGGATAAAAAATATGCCATCAAAAAAAGTTTCCAAAGCAGCAAAAGAAGTAACAAAACAAGTAGATACCGGTGAAGATTTATATGTCATTTTAGGAGGCGTAAAGCATCAATTTAAATCTCAACTTTCCAAGATATATGATGTAAAAGAATTTTGGTATAGAGGAGAATTCAAAACTGGTGATTCCATCAAATTTGCTCATGGAAATGGTAATGAAGTACCAGTTCATGATACACCAAATTGTGGATACACCCTTGTTGGAAAAGCACAAAGACTTTTCTCAAGTAAGAAAGCTCTTATTGCAAACGGTGAATCTGGTGATGATCAAGAATATGTATATATCAATGATCACTCCGAATTGACATATACAGCTCCAACTGGAGAATATACCTTGTTTGTCAGAGTTTATGACAATCTCAATGGCATCGAAAACGATCGTTGGGTTGTTATTTACATGGAATAACTTCAAAATTTCTTATTAAAACGGCTCTTCGGAGTCGTTTTTTTAAATATTTTTTTCTTAAAAAACTCCGATATTATCGATAAATTTAAAAACACTAAAATATTTTTAGCACTTATACTTGAAAAGTGCTAAATTTTGACTATAATATAATTAGCACTTAAGAAATGAGAGTGCTAAAAATAAAATTGGAGGAAATGAATTATGGAAAATTTAAACGAAAAGAAAGAAGTTACTACTAATAACAAAAAAGTCGAGCAGAGAAGTGATGATAGAAGAAATCAAAACAATCATGTCAGCCCATATGAGAGTTTGATGAAACCATTCTTATCACTATTCGGAGATGATTTATTCGATGAAGCCACAAGTGAATCAGGACTTATGAGAACCGATATCAACGAAAAAGATGATTCTTATGAATTCGAAATCGAAGTTCCAGGTGTTGAGAAATCACAAGTCAAAGTCGGATTAGATAACGGTTATTTGATGGTTTCTTATAAGACTGAAGAAAAGAACACTAAAGAAGAAGGAAAGAAAAAGATTCATTCTGAAAGAATCACTGGTTATTACAAACGTGAATTCTTTGTAGGCTATAATGTCAAGAAAGAAGACATCAAAGCTAAGATGGAAAACGGAATACTCTTCATCACTGTTCCAAAGAATAAGACCAAAGAAGATTCTGATAAATTTATAGCTATCGAATAAAATAAAGACTGCTAGTAATTGGCTTAAATAGTCATATGCTAGCAGTCTTTTTTTGTTTACATTTTAAAAAAAGGACTTTGAACTGACCTTATTAAGTCAATTCATAAGTCCTAATTTTATTACATCAACTTCATGAAGAGAGCTTTAACTTCTTCTAAAGTAGCTTCTCTTGGATTTCCTGGATAGCAAGCATCCTTTAAAGCATCTCTTGAGATATTATCAAGATCTTCTGCTTTGATTTCTGGACACTTATCTGGAATTCCAACATCATTTCCAAGTTTCTTAACAGCAGCAATTGCAGCAGCTCTGTATTCTTCTTGAGACATATTTTCAACGCCTTCAACACCGAGAGCAATAGCAATATCTTTGTACTTAGTTCCAGAAACTGGAGCATTGAATTCCATAGCAATAGGAAGAAGCATCGCGCAAGCTTTTCCATGTGGAATATCATAATAAGCAGAAAGAGTATGAGCCATTGCATGATCGATACCTAAACCGACATTGGAGAATCCCATACCAGCGATATATTGACCAAGAGCCATTCCTTCTCTTCCATCTGGATCATTTTCAACAGCTTTTCTTAAGCTCTTTCCGATGATTTCGATAGCTTTGATGTGGAACATATCAGACATTTCCCATGCACCTTTTGTGATATATCCTTCGATTGCATGAGTAAGAGCATCCATACCAGTGAATGCAGTTAAGCCTTTTGGCATAGAAGACATCATATCTGGATCGACAAAAGCGACAACTGGAATATCGTGAACATCAACGCAAACGAACTTTCTGACCTTTTCAGTATCAGTGATTACGTAGTTGATTGTGACTTCAGCAGCAGTACCAGCAGTAGTTGGAACAGCAAAGATTGGAAGGCATGGTTTCTTAGTGGGTGCAACACCTTCTAAAGAACGAACATCTGCAAATTCAGGATTGGTGATGATGATACCGATAGCTTTTGCTGTATCCATTGAAGAACCACCACCGATAGCTAATAAGAAATCAGCACCTGCTTTTTTACAAGCATCAACACCGGAAGTTACATTTTCAATAGTTGGATTTGGTTTGATGTTAGTATAAAGTTCATAAGCGATACCAGCTTTGTCAAGAAGATCAGTGACCTTAGCTGTAACTCCAAACTTTACAAGAGAAGGATCAGAACAAACAAGAGCTTTTTTGAAACCTCTGTTCAATGCTTCAGGAACAATATTTTCGATTGCTCCATGTCCATGATAGGAAATTTCATTTAAGACGAAACGATTTGCCATATATATTGGCTCCTTTCTAAATATATGAATATTATAAAATTTTAATTTTGAATTTAGTACATTTGTTTTTCATTTATGCTCGATTGAGCGGTTACATTGAACAATAATCATTTTTTAAGAATTAAAATGGTCAAAATAAACAAAAGCAATCAAAATTGAGCATAATATAAATTCTCTATTATCGTCACTACAATTAGAAGATATCAAAGCTGTCATATTTAGATCTATATTTGGTATATCCCAATTTAATGTTAAATCTAGTAAATATAAAGACTAAACTACATTGAGACAATAAATATAGTCCATCACCTTAACCAAAAAAATATATTCTTAAAAATGTGTTCAATTGATTTATTTTTTGATATTCTATAAAAAACAAATTAAAATCACTATAAATAACTATGAGGTATCCAATGAAAAAAGAAAATCAAAAAATCATTTTTTCAAAAGAATTGATTAGGAATGCAGCCTTAATACTGGTAAAAGAAAAATCAAAAAATAAAATAACAATCAGTGAATTATGTAAAACAGCTGGAGTATCTAGAGATACATTCTATAAATATTATCAATGTATTGATGATGTTTTTTCTGAAATTTATTCAAAAGCAAAAGAAGGCATACTTTTGAAAATGGAACCTCTTTTTAAATCTAAAAATTTAAAGAAAGATTTAATTACATACCTTAATTATGTGCGTGAAAACAATTTATTTTTTCAGTATATTTTCATAGATAAAAATATAATTCCTGAAGAAATAAAGGAAATAAAAAAGGAAATAATGACTTCTATTTCATCATTATTTCACGAAGATGATGAAACGGAAAATGAAATGAATGCATATTTCTTATATTCTGGATCGTTAGCAATAATTGAAAATTGGGTTAAAAATCAAGATAGATATTCGACAGGAGAAATAGCAGAATTACTAACTAAAATAGCAAATAAAATGTTGAGGTAAAAATATGAATACAAGAGAAGAACTAGCTTTAACAAAATTAAAATCAACAATGGCAAAACTTATCTCTGAAAAAAATATTCATCAAATATCCGTAAAAGAGATCTGTGAAATCGCCAATGTCAATCGCTCGACATTCTATCATTATTTTGATAATGAACAAGATTTGCTCAACCATTTAGAAGAAGAGGCTTCTGAGAAATTAAAGTTGAAATTGATAGAAGATCCAATTGTCAACGAAGATAGCCTTGCTAGATATTTAGATTACATAAAATCAAATATAGATTATTTTGAGCCTATGTTTTTTGGTGAATCATGCATATATTTTAGAGATTTATTCATTGAAAAAACTTTTGATATGACAAATTATGTTATGTCATCTAATTACAAAAACACATCTTATCTCCACACATTTATCGCCTATGGCTCACTAGAAACAATTAAAGAATGGATAAATAATGGCTTTGATTTAAAAACAAAAGAGATCGCTCATAAGCTTTTCGAATTTAATAAAGCGATAGTAAAAGTAGATGGCGAAACGATGTAAGCGCTCACAACATTTTTAAAATAAATGTTTTTAAATAGACATATTTAATATATTTTGTAAGTTTTACGATTTTTATTTTGCTTTTGTTGATTTATTTTTCTCTTTTTTTGCTTTATAAATTTTTTAGTCGGCAAAAATCAAAGCCGAAGAAATAGGAGAAAAATATGAAAAAAAGTTTTATGAGAGTCGTTAAATTAGCTGGTATTGCTATTTCTAGTTTAGCAATTGTTTCTTGCGGAGCTAAAGAAACAACTACTGTTTTGGAAGCTGAAAAAGCTACCTTGAAAAAGGCTGGTGTTGCTGCTAAAGTTGCTGACAAGACTGATGAAGGCGGAACCTATGTTCGTCTTTCAGATGCATGGCAACCAACTAATCCAGAATACACATTAGATTTCATCTTCACTGCCGATAAAGCTAAAGAAGCTACCTTAACCTTCAAACTCGCAGCTCCAATTGCTGATATTTCTTCTGGAAATATGGGAAGTATACTTTCTGCAATGTATGGAGTTAAATTCAATAATAATTCTATTGATGTTACCGCTTGGGATTCTACTTTAGGTGAAGCCTATGATGTCACAGCTGAATCTCTTAAATGGGTTGATGTCACAACTAAAGTCACCTTAGTTGCTGGAGAGAATGATATTCAATTCTACACTATTGAAAAATCTGGACAATATAATGATTATACATGGCATTGTACAGATTCAGTTTGTATCGATAATGTTTCAGTTACAACAACTGCCACTTTGACTGTTGCTTAATTTCCTTTATAAATATGAAAAAAATGTCTCGAATAAAAAGCAATATCCTACTCATAAGTGGATGTGCACTTGCGACATTAACTATTGCAGCAAATGTTGCAGCTTTCGGGTTTTTAGGATATGTTCTTGATGCTTATTTTGAAAAAGGAAATGTTTCAACAAATAATACAATCACAAAAGAACAAGCCAAACAAAATGCTAGAGATTTGTGTGAAACAATTGAAGGTGAAGGTATTGTTCTTTTAGAAAATAAGAAAAATGCATTACCTTTAACTGCTTCTAATATCAATGTTTTAGGATATCGTTCTACTAACATTTATTATGGTGGTACAGGTTCAGGCTCTGCTTCTACTAAAAACAATATCACCCTAATCCAAGGATTGAAGGATGCTGGTTTTAATGTCAATGATAAATTAGTTTCTCTTTATGGAGGCGATAAAACTTCTTCAGCAGATGGTGGTGTCGGAAATACTGATTTCACAGTTAATGAATATAGCTTATCAAAATATACAGGAGACACTTCTTTTGAAAATCAAAAACAATTTTCAGATACTGCTATCGTTGTAATTGGTAGAGGTGGTGGTGAAGGAAACGATCTTCCAACTGATATGAGTAAATATGGTGGTGATTCATCCCATCATTATCTAGAATTATCAAAAGAAGAAGATGAACTCGTCTCTAAAGCAAGTGCTACTTTTGATAAAGTTATCGTTCTTTTAAATACTGCAAATGCAATGGAATTAGGTTTTCTCAAGAACTATGATAATGTTTCTTGTTTATGGATTGGCCAGCCTGGTTCTACCGGTTGTGAAGCTGTCGGTAAGATTTTAAGTGGAAAAATAAATCCTTCTGGAAGACTTACTGATACATATGCCTTTGATGCCTTATCAGCACCTGCAAGTCATGATATTTCTCCAGTGAAATACGACAATGCCGATGGTTATTCAATCGAATATACAGAAGGCATTTATGTAGGCTATCGTTATTATGAAACTGCCGCTATAGAAAACTTAATCAATTATGACGAAACGATTCAATATCCATTTGGATATGGTTTGAGCTATACAACTTTTGAACAAACAATCATTGGAGGAACTGAAGATAAAACAGCGATTTCCGGAAAAGAAAAAATCACCCTTGATGTTAAGGTTAAAAACACAGGTTCTCTAAAAGGTAAAGAAGTCGTCCAAGCTTATGTAACAAGTCCATATACAAATAATGGAATTGAAAAATCATATAAGAGTTTAATCGCTTTTGAAAAGGTTGAAGTTGAATCAAATAATGAAGCAACTGTAACTTTATCATTCGATGCTGAAGATATGGCGTCATATGATGTTACAGCTAATAATGGAAAAGGTGCTTATGTACTTGAAAAGGGAAATTATAATATCTCAATCCAGAAAAATTCTCATGAAGTAATCGATTCAATCAGCCTTGTTGTCAATGATGATGTGGTTTATTCTAAAGATAATAAACGTTCTTCTGACAAAGCTGAAGTTGAAAATAAGTTCAGCGGAGCAAAAGGTGACTTAACATATCTTTCTAGAAAAGATGGTTTTAGTAATTACACCCAAGCTATTCAAGCAATAAATACTACTGCATCTGAAGACACAGTAACAGCTTTAACGTCTAAATCAACTTCTTCTTATTCAAATGAAGATAATGTTACACCACTTGCTACAGGTGTTAATTCGGATTTAAAATTCTCAGATCTTTATGGTGCTGATTATAACGATTCACGTTGGGATACTTTGATTTCAGAAATGAGTGTCAAAGAAATGCAAACCTTGATCGGATACGGCGGTTATGCAACTCAAAAAGTATCTTCAATCGATAAATCTAAGAACCTCGATACTGATGGTCCTGCTGGTTTATCATACTATATGAATCCTGCTAATTTTGATACAACCTCTTTCTGTGTTGAAGTTGTAGTTGCTTCAACATTCAATAAAGATCTTGCCTATAAATACGGACAAGCTGTAGGTGATGAAGCAAATGTTTGGGGATTCACTGGTTGGTATGCACCGGGCGTTAATACTCATCGCACTCCATTTGGTGGACGTAATTACGAATATTATTCCGAAGATGGATTACTCTCAGGAAAAATGGCTGCAAATGTCATCAAAGGAGCAAAAGAAAAAGGTGTTGTCACCTATGTAAAACATTTTGCTTTAAATGATCAAGAGGATAATAGAACCAATCAAGTCTGCACTTGGTCAAATGAACAAGCGATAAGAGAAATTTACTTAAAACCATTTGAAATTGCTGTCAAAGAAGGCGGTTCTTTAGGCGTTATGACTTCATACAATTTCATCGGAAATCAATGGACTGGTGGAATGAAAGAACTTTGCACAGATGTTTTGCGCAATGAATGGGGATTTAAAGGTGTTGTTATCACCGATTATGGTTATGGTGGATACAATTATATGAATCCAGATAAAGCCATTCGAGCTGGCAATGACTTGATGTTATCAACACTTGGATTAAAACCAACTGATACATCTGCTGCTGGAATCTATTATATGCAACAAGCTTGTAAACATATCCTTTATTCAGTCGCTAGCGTTTCAACTAAAACTAGCAACACTCAAAGTTCAAGCAATAACATAACTTGGAGAACTATCACATATATTTGCGATGCAGTTCTTGGAGTTGCAGCTATAGCATTAATTACTTTTGGAATTTTAGGTAAAATATCTAAAGAAAAAGAATAATATCAAAAAATTTCAGGGTGATGTTTTTACATCACCCTTTAAACATTTGCTTTTCTCTATAAAAATGAAAGGATTTTATTTATGAAAACAACAATAATTTACAATTTAATTGCTTTGATGACTATTTTAACAATGGCTTCATGTAAAAATAAAACATCAAATACTTCAACAAATAACAAAGATAATTCAACTGAAAAAGTTGAAGAATACACCATCCGATATATGCAAAACGATGGCACAGATAAAGTTTATAAAGAAGAAACAATAAAGATGAAACCATCCGTTGCTTATATCAATGCAGCACCCAATATTCCTCAAAGAGATGGTTATAAATTTGCAGGTTGGCAAACAAAAGCTGATGTCGATAAAGATGATTTGATAAATGGTGTTTCACCTTATGAGTGGAGATTTGGTAAAAAATTATCTACCGTTGGAAAAGCTAAATTTTCTGAAATGACAGGAGAAGTCAAAAAAAATCGTGAAATTTCTTCTAGCGAAATGCTAATAAAAAATGCAGCTGTTAATAATGTACTTACGTTATATGCTCGTTGGAATGAAAAAACAGAAATTTCTAACGCAACCGAACTTCAAAATATGAGAGATGACCTTTATGGTTGGTATATTCTTTCTGATGATATTGACTTAAACAATGTCAATTTTGAACCTATTGGTGCTTATTATAGCTCTTATGAATTTTATGAAACCTCTTGGTGGACCTATGCATTTCGGGGAACCTTAGATGGAAATGCTCATACAATTTCTGGCTTAAAACTTTCTAATGCTACTTATGATAAAAATTACAAAGAAACAAAGGGTTCAATTTGGAATGATGATGGTGTCACTTGCGATGGAAATGCTGCATTATTCAGCGCTATTTCTTCTGGTGAAATCAAAAATTTAACTCTTAAAGACTTTGATTTTGACATCACTTATTCAGGTGATTTTTGTTATGTAGGAGCCTTAGCTGCCTTTGATATGGGTTCAACATTAACTGATGTATATGCTAATAATATATCTATCAAGATGACATATTCAGATACTGACCAAAAATTCCGTAATGGAACTGGTATCTTTGCAGTTGCAGGAGGTTTAGAAGCAGGATCATGGTCAACAAAAGTTATAAATTGTTCTACAAAAGGAACTATTGAAATGAATCTAACAAATGTAGATTCTCATGGTGGTGAAATATATTTAGGTGGATTATTTGGAGAAAATTATTCTTCATCTTCTCATGTGACAACTGATGTAAATCTATATTTATCTTATTCAGATGAATCAAAGGTTAAAGATGATTTGTCATTAAATGTTAATGTTGGTGGAATTGGTGGAGCAGCAACTGGAATCAATCCTTATGATGAAAATAAAGATAATAAGTACTCAGATGATGAAATTAAATATTCATCTTCAAGTACAAAATCAACAATGAATATCGATGTAAGCAAACCTGTAGGTGAATCTAAAATTGCTATAGGTGGTGCCTGCGGTGCTAAAAGATACGATTTGATTCAATACACAAATATTGAAAGTGATATTACCCTAACTACAAATCTTGATTCATCAAAAGGGGATATTTACGTTGGAAAAGTAGCTGGGATGATTGATATCTATTACACTCTTCAAATTCTTTGTTATACAAATCTTAATAAGGCAGGTTCTAAAAACAATGTATGTTCCGTAACTTGCAACAATAAGAATGTAACTACTCCTATTGCTTTAATCCCCGATGGATTAAATACAATCACATATGAAGGAGAACAAGTATCTGCAATTGTTAATGGAAAAGATATGGCAAGTACCTATTCATGCAATCAAAATATAGATGAAATAATTTCAAAATATTCATCCTATGTTTCTAAATCTACAATGTCTTCTGGCATCATCATTATCTACAACGATGATTGATATCTTTTTATTGCCTTTAGATTTTAATTTATTTTTTCGTTATTCAAAACAATGTTTGTTGAATTTTCGATTTTCAAATCTTCAACCTTTTCTTGATATGATGGGTCCATCATACACATAAAATTATTAAATTCGATATTGTTAGAATTTGATACTTGAATAATATGAACCTTCTCATCTTCAATAAATGGTAAAACATCATGTGGTCTTAAATCTTTTTTATCGATATCCCATTTGGACTTCTTATGAAGATTTAGTGACATATTTTCAAAAGTTATATCGTGAATACTATTTTCTTCTCCATAGATGAATATTCCGTTTTCACTATCTATCATCACATTTCTAAAGGTTATATTAGAGACACTTTCGATTTTTGTCTTTTCATCTCTATTTAATGCGGTGATACAAATTGGTTCTCCATATCCCCAATAATATGGTTTAGCAAAAGCTCTAGTTGAAATTCTCATATTTTCAAATAGACAATGATCGATACTTCCTTCATCTCTGAGTTGAATAGTGATGCCGCGATTTGAATCATGAATTGATATATTCTCTATATGAATATCATGGAATCTACCAAAAGACTCCGTTCCAAATTTAATGGCACCACTTGTTGTCATCAAATCACAATTGCTGACATGAATTTTTTCTAAATCTCCATATTTTTGATTTGCAAAGGTGTTTTTAAATACAATAGCATCATCTGCACATTTGATTTTACAGTTATTTATTTCAACATTTTGGCAGTGGTCTGGATCAATACCATCACAGTTTGCAAGTTTTAAGTTGTTATCAATTTTAATACTTTCAATTAAAACATATGTACATCCAACCATGTGTACTGTCCAAAACGCAGAATGTTGAAGAGTTACACCTATGATACTTAAATTTTGAATATCTTCTAAAAAGAGTAACGGCATTCTTGGATAAAATTTTCCATCGATGAAATATCGATCTTGATATCCATAAAATATGCTTTCGTTACCATCGATTATTCCCTCACCAGATATCTTTATGTTTTTTGAATGAATTGCAGTTATAAAATACAATTTCGGTTTACCATCATAATCACAGTTTTGATAACTAGGAATATCTAGTGTTCCATCTTCTTTTTTCTTATCAATCGAAAAAGAAGAAATATCATCACATGCTTTTAATATTCCATCTTTCTCAATTTCCAATTCGACATTATCTTTTAATAAGATAGTGCTAGATAAAAATAGACCTTTAGGAATGATAACTTTTCCACCGCCATTTTCAAATACTATATCAATAGCTTTTTGTATGTATTCAGCATTATCTAAACATTTTTCATTTGCACCGCAATCGGTTATGAGCATATTCATAGTAAAAACCTCTATTCTCACTTATAATATACCCGTGAAAGGAGAAAAACAAAATGAAAATTGCTTTACCTTATTCAGTAGACGATGGAAAATTATTCCAACATATTGGAACAAGCGAGTATTTCAAAGTTTACAATGTCGATGATAATACTAAAGAATTTTTATCAGCAGATATTATCAAGACAAACGGAGAACAACACGTCGAAATGGCTAAATTTATCATTTCTCAAGGCTTCAACGTTGTCATTTGTGGTGGATGTGGAGATAGAATGTATAATCTTTTAAACGATGCAAATATCAAATGCTACACCTCTCAAGATGGCGATTGTGATGCTATTGTCACAAGCTTTTTAAAAGGAGAAATGGAAATTGTAGATCGACCAACTCACTGTTGTGGTTGTCATCATTGATAATCACCTCACGAATTAAATCAATTGTTTAAAATGCTCAAAAGCTTTGTAAACTTGTATACAAGTTATTGAATTATACGATTGTAATTACATTTTAAACAAAAGTTAAACAAGATATTTTGGCGTTTTGTTAGCGCTTTCAAATGATTGATTTAAGCATATTTGTTTATTTTTATTTGTTTACCATTTATACTTATTAAGTATTACAAAAGAATCAAAATAGGAGGATACAAAAAAATGAGTATCAATAAAGATTCTGTTGCATGGGAAGGATTCAAAGGCGGCCATTGGCAATTTGACATCAATGTCCGTGATTTCATCCAAGAAAACTACACTCCATATGATGGAGACAGTTCTTTCTTAGCTGGTCCAACTGACGCAACAAACACCCTTTGGGGTGAACTTCAAAAGCTTCAAAAAGAAGCTAGAGCCAAAGGTGGTGTCCTTGATATGGATACCGATATCGTCTCTTCCATCACTTCACACAAGCCTGGCTACATCTCAGAAGAATACAAAGATCTTGAAAAGGTCGTTGGTCTTCAAACAGATAAGCCACTTAAGAGAGCTTTCATGCCATATGGTGGTATCAAGATGGCTGAACAAGCATTGACCACACATGGTTACACTCCAAATCCAGAACTTCACAAGATTTTCACTACTTATCATAAAACTCATAATGATGGTGTTTTCGATGCCTATACACCAGAAATGATGAAAGTCCGTCACAACAAGATCTTAACCGGTCTTCCAGATACCTATGGTAGAGGAAGAATCGTTGGTGACTATAGAAGAGTTGCCCTTTATGGTATCGATAACCTCATCGCCATGAAGAAAGATGATCTTGCCAATTGCGGAAATGGAACAATGACTGATGATGTCATCCGTCAAAGAGAAGAAATCTCTGAACAAATTCGTGCTTTAGGTCAAATGAAAGTTATGGCTCAAAGCTATGGTTTCGATATTTCCGCCCCAGCCAAGAATGCTAAAGAAGCAGTTCAATGGTTATACTTTGGCTATCTTGCTGCTACTAAGACACAAAACGGTGCTGCTATGTCTGTCGGTAGAATTTCTACCTTCCTTGATATCTACATCCAAAGAGATATTGAAAAGGGTATCTTAACCGAAGTTGAAGCTCAAGAACTCATCGATCATCTTGTCATGAAACTTCGTATGATCAAGTTCGCTCGTATTCCTTCTTATGAAGCCTTATTCTCTGGTGACCCAGTTTGGGCAACCTTAGAAGTCGCTGGTATGGGAATCGATGGAAGAAGCTTAGTCACTAAGAGTGATTATCGTTTCCTTCACACCCTTGAAAATATGGGTCCTGCTCCAGAACCAAACCTCACAGTTCTTTGGTCCACAAAGCTTCCAGAAAACTTCAAGTCCTATGCATCTCATATCTCTATCACAACATCTTCTATTCAATATGAAAATGATGATGTCATGAGACCTATCTGGACTGATGATTATTCTATTTGCTGCTGCGTCTCTGCAACACAAACAGGTAAAGAAATGCAATTCTTTGGTGCTAGAGCCAACCTTGCAAAATGTCTTCTTTACGCCATCAATGGTGGTGTTGATGAAAAGACCTTCCAACAAGTCGGTCCTGCTTATCAACCAATCACTTCTGAAGTTCTCAACTATGATGAAGTCATTGCAAAATATGATGTTATGATGGATTGGCTTGCTGGCATTTATGTCAACGTCTTAAATCTCATCCAATACATGCATGATAAATATTATTATGAAGCAGCTGAAATGGCTCTTATCGATACTGATGTCAGAAGAACATTTGCAACTGGTATTGCAGGTTTCTCCCACGTTGTCGATTCTTTAAGTGCTATCAAGTATGCTAAGGTCACTGCTATCCGTAATGAACAAGGCATCGCTGTTGACTTCAAGATTGATGGTGACTTCCCAAGATATGGTAATGATGATGATAGAGCTGACGATATCGCTGTTGAACTTCTCCATACCTTCTTAACCAAAATCAAGAAATATCATACATATCGTGATTCTGAACCTACAACTTCTATTCTTACCATCACTTCTAACGTCGTTTATGGTAAAGCCACTGGTACTCTTCCAGATGGAAGAAAAGCTGGCGAACCACTCTCTCCAGGTGCTAACCCATCTTATGGTGCTGAAAACAATGGTCTTCTTGCTTCCTTGAATTCTGTTGCTAAGCTTCCATATGAATATGCTCTTGATGGTATCTCCAATACTCAAACTATGAATCCAGATGCCTTAGGACATACTCCAGAAGAAAGAGTTAAGAACCTCGAACAAGTTCTTGATGGTTACTTCAGCCAAGGTGCTCACCACCTCAATGTCAATGTCTTTGGCAAAGAAAAGCTCCTTGATGCTATGGAACATCCAGAGAAACCAGAATATGCTAACTTCACAATCCGTGTTTCTGGTTATGCTGTCAAGTTCATCGATCTCACTAGAGAACAACAACTTGATGTCATCTCTCGTACTTTCCACGATCATCTTTAATCTTTAAAATTTAAAAGGAATATAAGAACATGGTAAAAGGATATTACCAGTCCTTAGAATCCTTCGGTTTAGTGGATGGGCCTGGTGTCAGGTCCATCCTCTTTTTGACAGGATGTCCATTCCGTTGTTTGTTCTGTCACAATCCAGATACTTGGATATTAGAAAAAGGAATGGAAATAACACCAGAAGAAGCTTTTAAAAAGTTATATCGATATCACACCTATTGGCAAGATAATGGTGGAATCACCTTAAGCGGTGGAGAACCTCTTGTTCAACTCGATTTCTTGATTGAATTTGCAAAGATATGTAAAAAGAATAACGTAAATTTGACAATCGATACAAGCGGCGCTAATTTCTCCCTTGAAAAAGAGTGGTTAGCCAAGTTTGATAAATTATTAGAAAATATCAATTTGATCATGCTCGATATCAAATGTATAGATAATGAAATTCATAAAAAATTGACAGGTAAAGGAAACGAAAATGTCATTCAAATGTTCCAATATTTGAATGAAAAAAACTTCCCAATCTGGATTCGTCATGTCTTAGTCCCAACTATCACCGATGATGATGTTCTTTTAGAAAAGACCTATCAATTCATCAAAACGTTGAACAATGTCAAAAGAGTTGAAGTACTTCCATATCACACTCTTGGAATTCATAAATATCAGCTTCTCAATATGCCTTATCGTTTAGATTGTGTAAACCCGCCTTCAAAAGAAAGAATTGAAAACGCAAATAAAATCCTCCATACCGAAGATTTTAAGGGTTATCTAGAAAAATAATTCATTGGCTGTAAAAGAAATTTTGCAGCCATTTTTTATTTAAAAACTTAAAGCAAATAAAATTGAAAAAACTATAATACTTATGATTATTTTTGTTCACAAACAATCATGTAAGAGCTTTAATTTAGATACTACCTTAATTGTAAGCCCTTAATAATGATTATTTGTGATTATTTATGATTATTTCATTTTATAGAAAGATTGTTTATCAATTTCATAAACAAATCAATTTTTTAATAATTTTTTTGATATATTATATATGGTAAAAATTTATGAAAGTAATCGCAATTGATATTGGTGCTACCTCTGGTAGAGTTATGACAGTCAAAGAAGAGAACGGTAAAATCTCCTATGAAGAGAACAATCGTTTCTTGAATAGAATATATGAAGAAAACGAAACTCTTTATTGGGATTTTGATTTGCTCTTCAATAACATCAAAGAAGGAATCAAACTAGCCTTAGAAAAAAATCCAGATATCAAAAGTATTGGAATCGATACTTGGGCAGTTGATTATGGTGTCATCGATAAAGAAGGAAAATTGATATCAAATCCTATCTGTTATCGAGATACTCACACCTTTGAAAAGCAAAAAGAAGTATTATCAATCATTCCATTTGAAGAGCTCTATAAAAAAGTCGGCATTCAAAATCTTCATTTCAATACAATCTATCAACTGTACAAAGATGAAAGATTAAAATCAGCAGATAAAATCTTGATGATACCTGATTTAATCGCATATTACTTAACTGGATCTATTCGATTAGAAGAGACAAACGCATCAACAACATCTTTATATGATTTTAAAAATAAAAAGATAAATGAAGAAATTCTTTCCAAGTTGAATATTCCATCCTCTATCTTTCCAAGTATCATCTATCCAAATGAAAGCTATGGTGATTTAAAAGAAGAATATTATCCCGAAAATTATCACGGAAATAAAGTTGAAGTTCTTGCTGTTTGCACTCATGACACTGCAAGTGCTGTCTTAGGAACAGATGGTTTTGATAAATTCGCCTATCTATCAAGCGGTACTTGGTCACTTCTTGGAACTGAACTTGAAGAACCTAGATACAATAAAGAAAGCATGAAAGCCAATTTCACTAACGAAATCGGTTATAATTCAACTGTTCGTTATTTAAAAAACACGATGGGAATGTTTTTAATCAATGAACTGAGAAATGATTTCAAAAAGAACGGAAAAGAAATTCCTGTGTCTAAAATAAAAGAATATGTAGATTCTTCATCAGATATCGATTCTTATTTAGATACCAATGCACCTTGTTTTGAAACACCTGGTGATATGAAAAATAAAATTGATAAATATTTAGAAATGACCGGTCAAACAAAACCAGTTGATGAAAAACAATATTTGAGATTGGTTTATCAGTCGATGGCTTTAAGTTATAGATATCTTGTCGACAAACTTGAAGAATTAACTGACAATAAAATTGATTCCCTAATCATTGTTGGCGGAGGTAACCAAGCAGTTGTCTTAAACCAATTTACAGCAAATGCTTTAAATCGAAAAGTGGTAACGGGACCTATTGAAGCTACTGTTGTTGGAAATGCCACTGCACAATTCTTGCATTACTCAATATTCAAAGATGTTAATGAAGCAAGAAAAGCTATCTACAATTCAACGAAATCTGATGTTTATTTCCCAATGAATGACACACTTTGGGAAAACAAATATAAAAAATTCATTCAAGTTATTGACCATAGGGGGTAAGAAAAATGAATCAAATCGAAGAACGTTATAAAATAGCAAAAGAACGCTATAGTAAAATCGGTGTTGATACCGATAAAGCTTTAGAAGCTTTAGACAAAGTTAAAATTTCACTTCATTGTTGGCAAGGAGATGATATCCAAGGATTCATCTCAGATGCTTCTTTATCCGGTGGTATTCAAGTCACTGGAAATTATCCTGGAAAAGCAAGAAATATCGACGAATTACAAAAAGATGTTGAAAAAGTCTTAAGTTTATTACCAGGACATTTCAAGCTCAATTTGCATGCTATCTATGTCTCACGTCCATTAGAAGGAAGAGATGTCGATCAACTTGTTCCTGAAGATTTCCAAGGATGGGTTGACTGGGCTAAGAAGAACAAAGTCGGACTTGATTTCAATCCTACTTTCTTCTCACATAAGATGTATAAAGATGGTTTTACTCTAGCTTCTCCTGACAAAGAAGTACGTGATTTCTGGATTCGTCACGGACAAGCCTGTGTTAAAATCGGTGATTACATCGGTAAAGAATTAGGTGAAAAATGTGTAACTAACATTTGGATTCCAGATGGAATGAAGGACAATCCATATTCAAGACTTGAAGCAAGAAAGAGACTCACAGAATCTCTTGATGCTATCATCAACACTCCATACAACAAAGAAAACGAACTTCTCGCAGTTGAAAGTAAATTCTTTGGTATCGGTGCTGAAAGTTATACCGTTGGTAGCAATGAATTCTATTTAGGATATGCTATCAAAAATCAAATTGCAGATAATCTCGATGCTGGTCACTTCCATCCATCCGAATATATCTCCGATAAGATTTCTTCCGTTTTAATGTATACACCAGAATTGCTTCTCCATGTTTCCCGTCCTGTCAATTGGGATTCTGATCACGTAGTTATTCTCGATGATGAACTCAATCGCATCGCTCAAGCTCTTGTAAGAGATAATCTCATCGATAGAACTCATATCGGACTCGATTTCTTCGATGCAACTATCAATAGAATCGCTGCCTGGGTCATCGGAACTCGTGCAACTCAAAAAGCTTTATTGAGAGCATATCTTGAACCAGTTGATGAGATGAAACAAATTGAAAATAATCTTGAATACACTAAGAGATTAGCTCTCACTGAAGAATTCAAAGCTATGCCATGGGCTGATGTTTATGACTACTATTGCTATAAGAATAATGTCTCAGTTGGTGCTGATTGGTTAGTTGATGTTAAGAAATATGAAGATGAAGTTCTTGCAAAAAGAAACTGATAGAAAGAGAGATTGATTATGAAAATTGTTGAATTACCTACAGTACAAGAAGTCATTCGTTTAACTACTAATATGTATCGTTTAGGTTGGGATGAAAGAAACGGTGGAAATGTATCTGTCATCATGGATAAAGAAGAATATCAAGACTTCTTACCAAAAGATCCAATTCGTGTTTTCCATTTCACCTTTGATGCAAGCGCCCTCATAGGAAAAGTATTTGTCGTCACAGGAACTGGTAAATATTTCAAGAATGTTGAATTAGAACCAGAAAATACCTTAGGAATTGTTCGCATCGGACAAGATGGACATACTGCTGAACTCCTTTGGGGATTTGAAAGCGGAGGGGCTCCAACTAGTGAATTCCCATCTCATATGATGTCACATATCGCTCGTTTAAAAGTAGATCCAAAGCATCATGTAGTTATGCATTGCCATGCAACTCATACTCTTGCTCTCACTTATGTCTTACCAGAAGATGAAGATGAAATCGCACGTACTTTATGGAGAATGTCAACTGAAAGTATCGTTGTCTTCCCAGAAGGAATCGGATATCTTCCATGGATGGTTTGCGGTGGAAATGAAATCGGTGAAGCAACTGCAAAGAAAGCTGAACAATATAGAGTTGTCTTATGGGGAGCTCATGGTGTTTTCGGAATGGGTGAAAACATCGATGAAACCTTCGGACTTCTTGAAACAGTTGAAAAATCAGCTCAAATATATTTCTTAACTCAAGGTCATGTAAGACAATCAATCACTAATGAACAACTCATCAAACTTGCAACCGCCTTCAAAGTCAATTATAAGAAAATTATCTAAAATGTAAATTTAGCCTAGCATTTGTTGCTAGGCTATTTTAAAATTTAAATATGAAATATAAAGCGATATTGTTATCACTACCGTTAATCTTATGTTCTTGTTCTAATTCAAATATGAAAAACAATTATATTTCTATAATGATAGAACAAGGAGATGATTATGAAGCATTCACACCCCTTTTAAAGGTAAAAAGAGGTGAAGATGCGACTTTTCAATTGAGCATAAAAAACAATGTTGTCATCCAAGATGTATCCTACTCTGATTACACAATTTCATATTCTCAAACTCTCGCTTATTTGACATTGAAAAAAGTGAGTTATCCTCAAATCATCAATATCAAAACAACCACTGATTATGTAACTGTCGATTCAAACACTGGTTCAATTGTAAATTCCACTGACACTACATATTCATATCCGATTTATCGAGAACACAAACGAATAAATACACCTATCGAAGATAATCTCTATAAAAACGGATACCAACTTTATGGATATAAAGAAAATTTAGGAGATGAAACAAGCATACCTATAGGCAGCAAGTTTTCAAGAAATACAAAAACATTATATGCTGATTTCAAAAAAGAAATAGCTGAAGATTCATTCTCTTATTTTAAAAATGATGATGGTACAATAACTATATCATCCTGTTTTGGCGATGATAAAGAAGTCATTCTTCCTTCATATATCAACGGAATGAAAGTCACTAAAATCCAAAATTCTTGCTTTTTAAATAAGAATATCGATATCTTGTTCATTCCAAAAACAGTGTATAAGATCGAAGATGATGCCTTTATTGATTGCAACATCAAAACCTTATCTTTATTTGATACTCTTTCAGGAATCAAAGATTCTTGCTTTTCAAATTGTACGATTGATAAGTTGAGAATCAATGCAGGTGATAGACCAAATTATATGACTACCTACTATGCTTTATTTTCGGATAAAATCGATCTTTTAATTGAAAAACAAAATTCAAAAAAATTAGTATTGTTTTCAGGTTCAACTACAAGATACGGATATGATTCAAATTATTTAAAAGAAGCCTATCCGCAATATGAGCCTATCAATATGGGAGTCTTTGCTTATACAAATCAATCAACACAACTGGAAATCATCGAACATTATTTACAAGATGAAGATGTTTTATTAGTATCTCCTGAATATGATTACAACGCTTTTGATTTTCAGTTCTTCACTGATAAAAGAATGAACAATGTCTTCTTCAGAATGGTAGAAGCTGATTATCAACTATTCACTTATATCAACATTCAAAATTACACTGATGTTTTCAATGCTTTTTCTTCATATGCTCAGGAGAAAAAATTAATGTCTACAAATCTATATTCCCAATCACCACAATTTTACGATGATGATGGAAATATATATTCTTATAGAATTTATAATCAATATATGGATTTTTCCTTAGAGAGATATGGTGAGGTCGAAGAAGGAAGAATTTATCAACCGGAGATTGATTATACAATCAAAAGATTTACTGATGATGTTTTTGATTCTTATAACAATTTCTATAAAAATTATACTACTAAAAATATCGAAATTCTCTTCACTTATGCACCAAGAAATATCGATTCTCTAACAAAAGAATCAACTATTGAAAATAGACAGATATTAGAACAACTCATTTTAAAGAAAATTAAAATTCCAGTCATTTCAAATATGGAAAATTACTTCTATAAAGCTAAAGACTTCTATTTGATCGACGATCACTTAACAAGTGAAGGAGCGATAAAAAGAACAAAACAAATCATCGAAGATTTAAAAGATTATCTCAACTATTAAGGTCGTTTATACTATAAATGTAACTTGAATAATACGACCATGTATAATTAGTTTTGTATTTGCTCAAAGCACTATCTTTGACATAAATTTTAGCATTAGAAGATTCAAATAGATTGTATCCAACTTTGATTTTAGAAGGTGATTCATTGGTTAGAATCACCTCTTTTATATCATAGAAACATCCATCATATAATTCAGTGATATTATCTTGAATAGTGATGCGTTTAATCTTTGCATCTTTAAATACTTCTTGATCGAATTGACGAATCGGTTTGCCATTATAGGTTGATGGAATCACTAAAGAATCTTTTTCGATATTAGGGTCTTTCAAAGAATTGATAATACAATAATCATCTTTTTCTTCGATATTGAAATATTCACTATCTGAATCATCTTGATAGACGAAATCTCTTTTTGATGGTTCTGGCATTTCAGGAATTTCAATCTCAGTTTTAGAAGTATCTTCAAGTTCTAATTTTATCTCTTTAATCAAATTTGAAGTGTTTAAAATTGCACCTGCATTATTGAGATGAAAATTAGTATCATAAAACCATAATTCATTCATAACTGAATCATGAGGATTACCGAGAATATTAAATTTAATTTTAGAATCTAATAAATTATAAAATTCATCAATATCAGATTCTTGAGTGATAGCGAGATTGTTCATCGGAGCAAAACGGTAATACATCTTTGCGTTCTTTTTATTCACTTTAAAAGCATAGTCATTGACGTACTTTATAAAATCGGAATCGATCAATTGTTCATTTAAAGAGATCATTGAAGTCTTATCATATAAATCATTCATCGTATTGTTAGCTGAAAGAGCGGAAGAAATATCTCCGTATTTATCAAACGAGCTTCGCATATAAATATCATCTGTTTTTGGTTTTTCGCCTTTTTTATGGTATTTATATTTCTCTTTAGAAAAACTAGGAATTGAAGAAATCATTTCCATTTTGTTATCATTAGAAATTTCATAAAAAAGATTATAATCTCCATCAATTGCTTCCCATGTTAAAAGAGGATCAAAATATAATGACATTGTTTGTGTATGAAGTTCTGGATATAAAATGACAATATCATCTTTTTGAATATAAGGAAGAGCAAAATCTAACATGCATTTAGTACCTAATGATGCATATAATCCAAAATCAATGACAGAATAACCCTCTAAATTATCTTCCATCAATTTTGAACGAATAGAAAAAGGAACACTGGATCCACCGATGATAATAATTTTCTTATCATCTTTATGTTCTTTCAATCTCTTTATTTTATAAGGCAATTCACCAACATATGTCTCATCAAATTGACTAGGACAAATAAATGCATATGAAAAATATATCGCAGGAACAGAAGCGATTAAAATTGTAGAAGCGATGAGAAAAGAAATGATCATTTTTTTATTTTTCATACTTAAAATTGGAAATAAATAAATCCACCTTGTTTACCTGTTTGAGTGAGATAGAACGAAGTAACAATTATCAAAATGATGAATAATGAATACATAGATAATATAGAAATAGAATCGTTAACTTTATCTTCTTTAAAATTCAAGGAAGGCAACTTATCGATGAAAGGAATCATAATGAAAACTAAAATGGCAAATATCAAATAAATCTTATCATCATAAATAGAACTATTAGTACCAGAAATAAAACTTGTAAAGATTCTATTAAAACAAATTCCGATATCATAAATGCTTTGACATCTAAAGAAAATCCATGAGAATAAAACAATCATAAATGTCAAAGGAATATAAATGAATTTGCTTCTATTTTTAATTTTAAACACACTTTCTAAAATCACAAACAAACCGCAATACAACCCCCAAAGAACATATGTCCAATTAGCACCATGCCAAAGTCCAGAGAAGAAAAAGACAAGTAAGACATTAAATATTTGTCTGATTTTTCCTTTTCTATTTCCACCTAGAGGAATATAAAGATAATCTCTAAACCAACTGCCTAAAGAAATATGCCATCTGCGATAAAATTCAGACATCGATGATGATAAGTAAGGTCTATCAAAATTTTCCATAAGCTCAAATCCGAATAGATAAGCACTACCTTTAGCGATATCACAATATCCAGAAAAGTCACAATAAATTTGTCCGTAGAAAAATAAAGTAGCAAGAAGAATAGAGCTACCTGAAGAAATATTTAAATTAGAATATACATTATCAACAAAGATAGATAACATATCGGCAATCACAATCTTTTTAACATAACCTACAATCAAATATCTACTAGCTTTGATGATATTATCAACTTTGAATTTCTTATCTTCCAATAATTGAGGAAGAAGATGATCAATTCTTTCAATCGGACCTGCGACTAACTGCGGAAAGAAAGAGACAAATAAAGCATAATGAAAGAAGTTTTTTACTGGTTTATAGTCTTCTCTATAAACATCAATAACATAACTGAGTGTTTGAAAAGTGAAGAATGAAATGCCAACAGGAAGAATGATATCAATTGATTTATAAGAAACATTCGTATTGAACAACTTGATAAAATCAAATAAAGATTGTCCAATAAAATTCAAATATTTAAATGCAAATAATAAACCTAATGAAACACTAGTGGAAAGTATCAAATAGAACTTTTTAATCTTTTTATTTTGACTTTTTTCAATTCCTAACGCACAAAGATAGGTCAGAAAGGTTGAAAATAAAATCAAAAAAGAAAGCCATACATTATTGCAAGCATAGAAAAAATATGAGGCAATCAATAAAAAATATGGCCTTATTTTATTTGGTAAGCAAAAATAAATAAAGACAACAACTGGTAAAAAAGCAAGATAAGCAAGAGAGTTAAAAGTCATTTGATTTAATTCTCCTCTTCACTGAATACATAATTATAAAAATAAAGGCTAAGATTAAAAGTTCAACTATAAATTCTAAAAAAGTCGTTTCCTTCAAAAAGGAGAAAACGACTAACATTAAAATTGTGGTGATAAAACCAAAAGCAAACAAATATCCGTGTTTTAAAAATACAATGCATGGAATTAGAACTATAGATAAAACATAGAAAGTGATGAGAAGAGGTTCTTTAAATAACATGATCATATTTTTAATATATCAAATTTTTAAATATGTGAATCAGTTTTTTTCTCTTTATTCACAATTTTTATCTTACAAGTAGCATCGCCATATTTGCTTCTAGCAGTGAATTCAAGAATTCCCTCAACTGGATCTGGTTTAACGATAGCTAAAGCCTTTCCATAATAAGAAGTTGTCTTTTTATCAAGATAGGAACCTTTGTAATATGGACAAGCGTTACCAAGACCTAATAATTTACCATTCTTGATATCAACGATTTCAATTTCATCATTTTTCAAACGTTTGACAACACCATCTTTATCGGTGAACCAAAGACGAATATAAGCTAAATCAGTATTGTAATTTAAGGTTGCATTTTCAGGAAGAGCTCTGAATTCAGTGTCTTCACCTGCAGAAGCTAATAAACAATTACCGATTTCTTTACCTTCTTCATCATAAGCGATAGCTTTTAAAACACCAGGAACATATTTGATTTTGAAAGAATATAATCCATTTGGATTATTCCCCTTCTTTCTTGAACCGATGAGTTTATCATTCAAGAACAATTTGACCTGAGGAGCTTGAGAATAAACTTCAACTTCAGTATTCTTTCCTTCATAACCTGGGAAATAATAACAATAATGAGCCCAAGACAATTTCCAACTGGATGGTGAATGACCAAGTTCATAATCCCTTGGAGAAATACAAGCTAAGGAGATGACTTCTTGACGGAAGGCAGTTCTTGTATACTTCATCTCCGCACATTCATTGCCAAGGATATCGATACGACCGCTACCTGCTAATAACCAACCAGCTTTATCATCATAGATATCTCTATTTTCAGCAGCGACCCAGCTTCCGATACCAGCTTCTCCGATGTAATCCCATCCAGCCCAAACAAAGTCACCGATCAAACGAGGATTCTTTTGAGCAAGTTCATAAAATTTACCAGAATCAGCACAGAATGTTTCACTACCTAAAATAAAACGATTTGGATATTTCTTTAAATCATGTTTATAACGATTGATACCATAGTTATAACCAGCAACATCAAGCTTAGCAAAGGCACCTCTTGTCTTTCTATCAGATTGAGGAAGGGTTGCACCAAATTTCATAAAGCCAGCGCCGAAAATACCAGCTAAATTATTGAAAAATTCAGATCCAACAGATTTTTTCTTTTTCTTTTCAGTAGGTTTCTTCTCAGCTTCTTTTTTAGCTTTATCATCAGAATAAACACCAAATCCCCAAGAGAATAAGGCGTTGAAGAAAATATTAACACCACAAGAACATGGTCTTGTATCATCTAAAGAATGAAGGTATTTTGTCATTTTATCGACAAAATCAATACCTTTATCTTGGCTTGTTTCAGCAACTTCATTACCTTCAGAATACATGATGACAGATGGATGATTATAATCCTTATCAACCATATCCTTCAAATCTTGTTGATACCAGTCAAGGGCGAAAGAAGCATAGTCATACATAGTCTTATGAATATACCAGCAATCAGCATATTCATCCATGATGAGCATACCTAATTTATCGCAGGCTTCAAGCATCGCTTTTGAAATAGGATTATGAGCAGAACGGATAGCGTTATATCCAGCTTTTTTCATAATTCTAACTCTTCTTTCTTCAGCAAAAGGATCACAAACAGCACCTAAAAGACCATTATCATGGTGAATACAAGCCCCGTAAAGGATTTCTCTTTTACCATTCAAAAGCAAGCCTTTTTCTTTGCTCAATTCGATTTGTCTGATACCGAATTTTTCACAAGCTTCATCTTTTTCTAATCTGATACTAGCTTTGTAAAGGTGAGGGTTATCAACACTCCACAATTTGAAATCAGGTATTTCGATATTTTCATCGAGAGAACTGACTTCAACAAAAGTTTTAGTGAATACGCATTTATCTGCATCATCAAAGATTTGAACAATCGCAGAGCATTTATTTGAGAAATTGGCTTTTAATTGGATCAAACCTCTATTGTAATCAATAGTCTTGATCTTAAAGGTTCTCGGACAAATATGATTTTTTGGAAGGACATATAAATGAACTGGACGATAAATACCCGAGCCTGTATACCATCTAGAATTTGGTTGACTAGAATTATCGGCAACTACCATAATATGATTTTGACCGTTATGAATAAAATCAGTTGCATCAAAAATAAAATCGGTATATCCGTATGGTCTATAGCAAGCCTCTTTACCATTGAGATAAATTCTTGGCCACATATAAACACCTTCAAATTCGAAATAAACTTTTCCACCTTCTTCAACATTCAAATCAAAATCTTTTTCGTAATAATATTTGCCACCAGCAAAATATGAGATATTAGCACCACCAGGATTATTGATATCTCTTTTTTCTGATAGCATAGCATCATGAGGAAGATTAACTATTTGTTTATTTGATTCATTTCCTTCTTTGTAAAACATCCAATTATCGTTAAAAAACATCTTACAAATCTCCTTTATCTGACAAATTATAACAAAACTAGTAAAGGGGTTACATATTTTGTCTTATTTTGTCATTATTTTGTCTTTGATTGAATCAAAAATCTATTTTCTCAGTGTGAATACCATACTTTAATTCTTTTTCTTCACCATTTGGTAATACCAAATGACAAGTGGTCAAAAATGGTACAGAAACAGTGATTTCAAAGATATTTTTCTCAATTTTCCAATCAATCTTAACCTCACCATATGGAGTTATAGTTGAAGCCTTACAGTAAGTGAGTTCTCCGCCGAGTACTGGTTTAACTTCAAATCTCTTATAGCCAGCTTCTAAAATTCTAAGACCGGCGATTCTCGTATATAAAAATTCACCGACAGAACCAGAAGCATAATGATTGAATGAGATCATATTATCAGTGCCATCAGTAGACTTCTTAGCAGTACCATCAGGATTCATTCCATCGAATTTTTCCCAGATTGTAGTTCCACCAATAGTAACATTATATAGCCAAGATGGCTTAGAATTATTTAAAAGCATCTTATAAGCAACATCTTGATAACCATTATCTGCAAGAACGAATAAAATATATGGAGTTCCTGGGAATCCAGTACCGATACAATAATTGTTTTTCTTGATCAAATCGACCAAATGTTCAAGAGCTAACTTTTTAGTCCTTTCATCTAACATATCAAATGCTAGAGGTAAAACATAACCAGTTTGGAATTCGCTTCCTTTTAATTTTCCGTCCTTTTTCATCAAGATTGATTGATAAGCATCGCTGACTTTGAGATATAAATCATGATATTCTTTGTAGTCATCTTCTTTGCTTAAAATCTTTGCAATCTCACTTAAAAGATAGGAACAATGAGCAAGAGAAGCTGTGGCTGTGAACTTGCTTCTCTTTTGCCATGTTGACATTTTATCGACATCAGGTGAAACCCAATCACCAAAATGCAACATGCTAGGAGTATGCCAAATATATCTATATTTACCAACACCCCAAATATTAGCCCAAAACCTGCATGCTTCAACATATTTCTTCATCGAATCATACATCTCAACCAAAATATCTTTATCTCCATAAGCTTGATAAATAGCATAAGGAACATTCAAGACACAATCACCCCAAAAATCGACCGCCATCTTTGGCATAGTAGCTGGGAACTTGTATCCGTGAATCGGTACAGTATTTGGAATTCCACCAGTTTTTAATTGTTCAGTTTTTACATCTTTCAACCATTTTCTTAAAAATCTATCCATATAGAAAAGATAAAAAGCAGTTGGAGCAAAAATAGAAATATCACCAGTCCATCCCATTCTTTCATCTCTTTGCGGGCAATCGGTTGGAATATCCATCAAATTAGAAAGAGCAGAGTATTGAATATTTTTATTAAGACCGTTGAGAAGTGGATTTGAACATTCAAAACTACCTGATGGTTTATCTGCACTTGAAAGAAGATAAGCGATGATTTCAACATCATCCTTATTTATGCCGTCAACAGTAATATATCTAAATCCCATATATGTAAATTCAGGAACATAAATTTGTTCTCCGTCTTTACAAATATATGTCAAAGTAGCTTTAGCAGTTCTTAAAAGTGAAAGATTTAAAGTTCCATCTTCATTTAAAACCTCAGCGTGATGAACGACTATCTTATCTCCCTTTTTGGCATTTTTAATTTTAAGAGTGACAATACCAGCGAAGTTTTGCATAAAATCATAATAATCAAGCCCGTCAACTGATTTTAAGAAAACTGGTTTTAATTCTTTTATCTTTTTTATAGGAGAAGAATAATCAGCTAAAATTTGAGGTTTGATCGATACATTTTCAAAACTAGCTTTATGAAAATCGATGTTATCTAAATCAATTGTAGCATCATAAGTTTCGCCATCGTATAAATCAGCAAGCTTATAATTTCCATTCAATGATACTTCAAATGATTCATCACTTTTGATAAGTTCACTGCTTTCATCTTCATAAATGATATGAAGTTCTAAAAGCAATGCTTGTCTATTCGCATAATGGCGATTAACTCTAGTAAAGACAAAACTACCAACACACCAGCCTCCAGCAACATCGATGATTAAACAGTTATCATCTTTGATATCATTTGTGACATCATATGTTTGATATTGTAAGTTGCTAGTATAAGAAGTGAAGCCAGGTGCCAAATATGTATCTCCGATTTTATTACCATTTAAAGTGATTTTATAAACACCTAATACCGTTGATTCAATGAAGGCTTTCTTGATTTTTTTATCTGTTTTAAATTTTCTTCTAAATGTCATCACCTTTGGTGAGACACCTTTTTCAACAAATTCATATGAAGCATCACTGATCCATCTAGCTTCAAAAGGAAGGGATAATCTTCCAGTTGAAAATTCAAGTTCTTTCTTAACAATATTGCCATTTGAATCTTCAACTTCTAAAGTGAGAATATATTGACATAATGGCTTTAAATCGACGCCATCATAAATCGTTTGTCTTGGATCGCAATTATCTTTGTTCCAACCATTATTCAAACTGAGCTTACTGCTTTTTAAATTTTCATCATTATCCAAACTTTCAAGAACAAAAGAAAAGATCGGTTTTGGATTATCAGTGACAATATTTTTATCATTACCATCTATTAAAAGAGTTTTTATACTAATCATATTTACCTCCTTAGAGAAAAAAACAGTCGGTAGTATCGTAACCACCGACTGGAATAAAATCAATCAAATAGAATGATTATGCTGCACTCTCAGCAGTTATTTTAGAATTATCTTCTTTTTTGAATGAGAAGAAACAGCTGACGACTTGAATAACAGCAGCGACAAGAATAATGACGCAAGTTGCAATAGCAAGCTTAGAAGAAGCTAAGTTTTCTGGAGTTTGAACTGTAGCTAAGACATCAGCATTGGAGAAATAGATGAATGCGATACCTTCAACTTTAGGAGAGATATAGAACATAGCAGCTAAAGCGAAGAAAATACTGACAACAGCTGATAAAAGAGCAGAGACATTATCGATGACAAACTTGACAACGCCTTCAACCTTTAAATCAACAAGACGAAGAGCGATAGTACCTAAACAGATAAGAAGTCCTAAAATTGTAAAGATAACTGTTGCAGTGACACCTTTATCAACGAAATAACCAGCAGTTTTTAAAGTGACAAAATAGAAGATAAAACCGACTAAACCGACAACAAAAGAGAGGAGACTAATATAAGTTGAAACACTCAATTTTTTAAATAAATTCATCTGATTAGTTATCCTTTCTGAACATGAAGTTCATGACGACATATCCGCAAGCTGCAAGGCCCATCAAAATGCCAGAGGCGATAGATAAGGACTTGATTGTTGCATCCCACCATGGAGTGATAGAAACTGTCTTAGCAGTATTATAAAGTGGAGTATGAACAAAGGCATAAAGTTGATACTTTAAGTTTTCTCTTGCCATCTTGACAAAGTTAGCATCTTTGCTTGCTTTTTCAACAGTGATATATGACCAGTTAGAATCACCTTCAGTGTGGTTATTCGTCTTAGAAATATAAGAGTTATTACCAGCGAAATCTGCGACTTGAGTGATACCAGCTGCAATCATACTTGCGCCATCGAAATAATACTTATTGTTCATCATATCGGTAGAAATAAGACCTTTGAATCCCCATTCACCTCTTAAAATCTTTTTGATCATAGCAGAAGAATGAGCAGCATTAGTCGGACCAAGTCTATTGAAAGCGATCATAACAGCAAGACCACCACCTTCATTTAATCCACCTTCGAAACCACGTAAATCAGTTTCTCTCATCTTTTGTTCGTTGATATAAACACCAACGCCGCTACGATTGTGTTCTTGATCGTTGAAGCCCATGTGTTTTGGACCGCATAAGAAACCTTCTTCAACACTACCTTTGAGGATTCCATAACCCATACGATTGGTTAACATTGGATCTTCAGAGATATACTCATAGTTACGTCCATTGTATGGAGTTCTTCTCAAAGTAAGACCAGTACCCCAAGCAGTGTAGGAATTGGACTTTTCATTAGTCAACCAATTGACAGAATAATCGCCTAAGAAATGACCCCACTTGAGAGCTAATTCAGGATTGAAAGTAGCTGCAAGCATTGTTTGAGATGAAATATTGAAATGAGTATTATCATCGCCACTTATGCTACCAGTAGTTCCGTTGACACCTTCGTGTTGATTGACGACAGGATTTTCGATGTTATTGAGAGAGTCAGCTTGGCTACCACCGTGAAGAACAGCACCAACTGCTTCATTTACAGAAATCTCATTGACAAGTTTATCCCAATATTCATTGTTGATATCAGAAATAACAGCTTCAGTTAATTGTTCAAAATTGAACTTGTAGCCATCATCTTTTCCATCGATATTTGCAACAACATCAGTTGTTTCGGTGATATCGTAAATTTGACCTCTTAAAACTTTGATCCAAGCATCTTTCTTAGAAGAATCTGCAAGCTTGAATGTTTCTTTTAAATAATTCTTTGGATAAGTTTTATCCCAATCACTTCTTGAAAGATAAGTGACTCTACCTGGAAGCCAATAATTCATATCAGCATCATCAGCAACATTAGTGACAGCAGTACCATTACTGGTTGCAAATGTTGTTTTATCAAATGTTGCTAAATTCCACTTTTCAACTTTGCCAGCAGTAGTTCCAGAAACAATATTTCCATTAGCAGCTAAGAAATTATTAGCAGCTTCATGAGAACCATTTGCAGCAGTGAAAAGATAATCACCTTCATCTAAGATATAAGTCTTAGCTTTTGTATAGTCATAAGAAGCTAAATATTTAGTTGGAACTGTCAAAGTGACTTCTTCAGTCTTTCCAGCCTTAACTTCGACCTTACCAGAAGTTAAGAAGTTGACAGCTGATTTTTCAACAAGAGCTTGCTTGTCATAATCAGTATATGGAGCTTGTGTATATAAGGAAGCTAAGAACTTTCCATCCTTATCAGAATTATTCTTGACTTCGATAACAGCAGTGACATTGCCGTTTTCAGTCTTATCAACAGTGACACTCTTGATTGTTTGTGAATAATCTAAATAAGAAAGGCCATATCCGAATGGATAGATTACTTCATCATCATAATCCCAAGCATTTCCAGTAGTTGAACCTTTGGTACTATTTGCATTGCCAGTTGTATTCTTAGCATCAGTATAACGAGTTTCATAATACTTATAACCGACATAAATGCCTTCAGCTTCGACAATGAAATGATTTGTATTATAGTTATTGCTACCACCACCGAAGGAAGAAGATTCGGCACTGCTTTCAGAAAGTACTTCTTTTGGATAACGAGAATCAGGAGTATTTGTGGATCTAGTCAATTCAGCATCAGCAAATAATCCACCATCATACTTATCATAAACTTTTTGCAATTTAGCTCTATCATTTGCATCTGGGTAAGTCTTTTCACTGATAGCAGTTAAATTACCGCCGTAATTTTGCATAGCAGGAAGAGAATCATTATCTTTGACATAAGTATCTGGTAAAGCACCGGTTGCATTAACCTTTCCAGTTAAAACATTGACAATACCTGTGAATTGATAATCATTTGGAATGCCGATATAGCAAATACCATCAACTTCGTGAGCACCGCCTTTTGCAATTTCACTGATTTCCATTGTATTACCAGTGTTGAGTAAGACGATAACTTTGCTACATGTTTCTTTTGCAGCATCGATCAAATCAAGTTCATCATCAGAAAGGGCAAGTGGATCTCTTTCAACAAGTTCTCCCTTAGTATTTCTGCTGATACCAGGTAAATAAGAACTACCTTCACCGACACCACGAGCTAAAGTGACAATACCGATAGTAGTATTTTTATCGATACCATTTTTCCAGTTGGCATTATTTCCATAACCCTGTTTACCATAATCATTTGGATTGACTTCATTGATTTGATATGGAGTCATATCGCCAGCAGCAGTTTTGTACAATTTGTTATAAGTAGTAGTCTTTCCACCCCATTGACCTGCGGTTTCAGTCTTATCTGAAAGGATTTCATCATAGATAGCTTTCATTGTAGAATTGACTTCAATTCCAGCATTAGTCAAAGCGCCTACTAAATCAACAGCATCACTGTTACCAGCTTTTAAATCACTGTTGCCTTGATATGGCATATAAGAAGCGCCACCGAAAAGTGCGACTTTCTTAGTAACAAGAGGAAGAACATCATTGTCGTTCTTCATAATGACAGTGCCTTCTTCACCTTGTTCAATTGCAATTTCTTTAGCAGCCTTTTTAACTTCATCCAAAGATGAATATTTGGACTTGTAGCGATTTTCAGCAGTACTAGCTAATGTTTTATTGCTAGATGTACCTAATGTGCTATCAATTGTAGCACGATTAGCATCTGCAATTTGATAACCGACTGTTGTAATAGCAAATACAGTTCCAAAAAGTGCAGTAAGACCGATTAAGGAATTGCGTGTTTTTTTGAGTTTCATAAGTTTTCCCCCTTTTATAAACTCATTTTTTCGTCTCGTCTAATCCAGTAAGTAAGGGATTTCAATGACACATTTGAAACCGCTAACAAACTTATGAACCTATTTTACCATTACAACTTTAATTTTGCACATTTTTAATCGAATTGATTAAAAAATAGATTTATAAGCATAAAATTACTCAATTTTGAAAGTATTCAATCACAAATAATCATTTTACATCTAAAAACGCATCTACCTAGTATCAGATAAATGCGTTTACATTTTATTTTCAATAAATCAATTAAACTTCACAGACAAATAAATATATAACAAACTTTAGAATTCGATAATCAAAGCCTTAATCGCAAAATCATTTATTAAAAATCTTGATATCGCTATTTGCTAAATTATCAATGACCTTATCATCAGCATTAGTATATATAGCATCATAATCTTCTAATTTACAGGTACGATACGGGTATGAATTTGCAAATTTATTTTTATCAACAAGAAGAATTCTTTTATCACTTCTCTTTAACGCTTCGCTTTTTATTTGCATTGTTTCAATACTTGGTTCATAAGTTCCATCACCTCGTATTGCAGCACAGGAAGAAAGCATCAAATCCATATGGAACTTATCTAACATATTAATTGTTAAAGAACCATCGGTACTAAAAGTCGAATATTGAATAACTCCACCTAAAAAGATAACTTTAACATCCTTCTTATTAGCTAATTTCATAGCAAGTTGAAGACCATTTGTGATGACCGTTTTATGTTGAAAATCCATTCTTTCAACAAGAGCTAAGCAAGTTGATGAGTTATCGATAAATACACAGGAAAAATTTGGTATTTTATCAATTGCAATTGATGCAGTTTTTTCTTTATCATTAGCATTCTTCTCAATACGAACAAAAATATTAACTTCGTCTGAAGAATCTAAGAAAATAGCACCACCATGAGTTCTTTGAATCATCCCCATCTTCTGCATTTCAGTCAAATCTCTTCTGACAGTCGCAGTCGAGACATATAGATTCTGAGCAAGTTCATCAACCGTAGCACGATTATGTTCTTTCAAATAATTAGATATCAATTTAAATCTTTCACTAGTAAACATATTTTTTGAATCTATTTTTTTATCCATATTCATTAACCTCTTTTTATATATAATACAAAGAAAAACAATCAAATTCAATCACGATTAATCAAATTCATAAGCAATATTTTAACAATATGAACACATAAAATATGAAGTGTACAAATGAGATACCTACACTGATTCTGCTTAAGATTATTTAATTTCATGCTCATTTTATAACTAAATGACTTTCAATCTTATCTCCAAATAATTTGAAATCATACTTCTTAAATCAAATACAAAAAAATTAAAATTATAGAATAGCATTATCAATTTAAAACATTTCATTCACATCTAATAAAACTTTATTGAAATCCTAAAATGTGTTACTCTATTTTCTGAGGAGAAAATATGACTACACAAAAATTAATATTCTTTATTTATTTAGGTTTGATTTTATTGATGTCTTTGATCGCTTTTTGTCTTTATGGCAATGATAAAAAAAGAGCAAAGAATGGTAAGGATAGAATCAAAGAAAAAACTTTATTATCAATTTCTTGCTACAACGGTGGAATAGGGGCATTGATTGGAAGAATCTTTTTTCATCATAAAACAGATAAAAGCTATTTTTCAATTGTTATCATCTTATCAACACTGGTTCAATTAGTGACACTTTGTCTTCTTTGCTATTTAGCATTCTTTATGAAATAGGAGTTTTAAAACATGAATGATAAAAATTCTTTAGCCAAATCCCATTCTAAAGTTTCAAATTTTAAATTGACATTAGTTTGTTTGATTGCAATCATCGCTTTTGCACTTATTTTTATAGGTTTTTCGTTATATTTTTCCTTTGATAAAAATATCATCTATTTAATTTTAGGAATCATCGGATGTGTTTTAACAGCACTATCAGCACTTTCTTTTTTATTTTTTAAACGATAAACAAACCAAAGACTAATGAACCACAATAAATGATTTCATTAGTCTTTTTTGTTTTCAATCAAGATCTTTATATTTTTCTAACAATAATAAAATCAAAAGTCTAGCCGGATTTGAAAAGATAATATTCTTATCATCCAATAACTTCTTAACTTCTTCTTTGCTATATAGCTTAGCTTGAATATCTTCGAATTCTTCTTTTTCATCAGAACCTTTTTCAGCTAAAGATGCTAAAACAACAGCATTGCATTCATCACTTAACCCTTCACTTGTAGGAGAAGGTGGAACAATCACGTTAATATCGTTTAAATTATATCCGGTTTCTTCTTTCAACTCTCTTTTAACAGCATCTTCAATGCTCTTATCTTCTTTATCAACTAAACCGGCC
This sequence comes from uncultured Prevotellaceae bacterium, assembly GCA_963653505.1. Lineage (GTDB taxonomy): Bacteria > Bacillota_I > Bacilli_A > RFN20 > CAG-288 > Enterosoma. Next base: position 17,999 of record CAVJWL010000009.1, on the reverse strand, counting down.
GGGAATGAATAAACCTCATGATTTAATGCTGGTCGGTATTGTTTTTCTAATAAAAGAAATAATTTATTATCTTTTATAAGATGAGCGCCGATTAAAACAGCATCAGCTCTATCAAAATCTTGTTTAACTATTCTTAAATCATCTTCAGAAGTATTTCTTGAAGCTAAAAAATAAGAATAGTCTTTTTTAGTATTATCATCTTTTATAACTTCATAATGCAATGTGTAGAAATTTAAAAATTTGTGATCAGTTTCTTTATCTGCTTTTATATATGTCCATTTCATTTTATTAGCCTCTTTCGATTTAATTATATATCAAAATCATCAACTTTTTCTTTTTTTGATGGACTTTAAATCTTTGTCAAGAGATTTTTAATGTAATTTTTACATAAAATTTTTACGTTTTTGGAATTCTTAAGTAATTATCACATTATTTTAAAATTAAAGAAATAAAATTGAAACAAAAATGAGACACAAAAGAATTACATCAAAAACAAAAAAATGATAGTTTTAAAACCGAATTTTAAACCCCATGTTATCATTTTCTCGCTAGCGATAGCACAAAAGGTAAAAGGAGAAATTTTATGAAAGTCCATAAGTTTAACAAGCCGTTATTGTTGTCATTAGGTATTTTATCAGTAGGCTCACTCATCGGAGGTTATTTTGTAATCGACAAAGTCACAAAACCAAAAGCAGACATTCCAGTCCAAACTGAAATTGAAGAAGGAAATAATTTTAAGATCAAATATGCCTTTAACTCAACTGCTGACAAGTATGGTTGTTTTGAATTCACTTACAAAGTCACACCTGATGTTTATACAGATCAAATCTTAGCCAAACTGACTTATACCGACAACTCTGAAGTCGATAATACAATTCTAAAGATGGAACATTTAAAAACTGAAAGAAAAGTTAAAGTCCATTGTTTAGGAGTTTTCACAAAACAAGCTCAAGTGAAACTGTATGCAGAATCCAATGTTGAAGTATACTGTTTAGTAAAATTGGATTTTAGGGAAAAATTAACTGTCACACTTCCAAAAACGGTGACAATTGAACAAGGGAAAAAACCTACAGTTGATGTAGATATTCAAACAACTGGAGGTAGTAAAACTGTCTCAAAAGAATTAGAAAACCAAACTTACAATTTCAATTCTAAATTCTTAGAATGGTGCAGAACTCAAGCCACTTCCTATGTAAATACAATGACTGATGAAATGAAGAAAAACTGTGATATCAAAAATGTTGTAATCGGTGAAAACGTCAATTTGACACAACCAAAATGCGCTGAAATTTTCACAACAAATTTCGATGCTACTACCTTCCTTAAAACATTTGGTGTCAATTATTCATTTGATTATCATTATTCTGACGATGAAGATCCAGATTATTTAACCGATTCAGGTGTCTGGACACTAAACGAATTAAACTATGCCGCTTTTGCAGCAGAATTCGATGGCAATCAACCAATCATCGACTACACTGTCAATGTCAATGGTGTCAAATATAGTCAATCCTTAGGTATTGTCTTGAGCAAAATTCCAGTCAAAGCAATCTCTGCTAGCCCATTCGAATATACTTTCTAAATCGCTAATCAAATTCTATATATAATTTCCAAACTCTCATTCTCAAATTCCATCCCAAAATAGTCAGCTGATTGCTGACTATTTCTTTTTACTAAAATTATCCGTTTATCAAATATTCTTTTTCTCTATCATCCAATTTGATATCTATTGCTTTTACGTTTTCAAAAATTCGTTTACCACTTGAAAAATTGACTATGGCTCTAGTATTAAAATCTTGATTTAGAACATAAGCAAGAGCTAATTGAGCAACACTTACACCTTTTTCTTTAGCTAATTTTTCACATCTATCCAATATTTGAAGATTATTCTGAGAGAAATATGCAGTTTTAGAAAAATGAGAAAGATTCTTCTTAAATTTTATATCATCATGACTATATTTACCAGCCATAAATCCATCAGCTAAAGATGAATAACATAAATTTACAATACCATTATCTTTGAGATATTTCCTATCTTCAAAATGAGAATTACCTGAGATTGTTTTACTTCCATTATGCCACGGATCTTTATTTCTAATAGCTAATGAGAATTGTGGTTCATTCACTTTGAATGGTTCTAAGGAATGGGACAGTGCGTATTCATTTGCTTCTTTGATACGTTCTACACTCCAATTGCTGACTCCGATAAGCCTTGTATATCCTTTTTCTAGAATCTCATTCATAAATGTGATGATTTCTTTGACATCAACATTTTCATCATCTCTATGCAATAAAAGAACATCGACATAACTAGTATTTAAAGCCTTCAATGAAGCTTCAATATCGTTAAATGCTGCTTTTTTGCTCACTCTTTTAAAAATTCCATAAAGTGGGTGGCAGCATTTAGTGATAATAGTTACTTTATCCCTATCCATCCATTTTAAATATGAAGAAAAGTTTTCTTCAGCTTTTCCATTTCCGTAGACTCTTCCTAAATCAAAAGTCAAAAGATTATTTTCTTTGAGTCTTTCAAAAAAAGTTCGATCATAAAGTCCATTTATCATTTGATAGCTTGAACCACCAACAATCAAGGGACTAAAAGAAATAGAATTACTATTTTTATCTTTAATAATTAAATTCATACAGTTTCCAAAAAAGGCACCCAAACGAATGCCTTTATATTTATTTTTAAGCCTTTAAGAAAGCTTTATAAGCTAAATAAGCTTCATAAACATCAGCTTTAGAAACAAGTTCCATCGGAGCATGCATTGATAAAACTGGAACACCAGCATCAAGAACATACATATTGTAATTTCCTAAGATGTATGCGATAGTTCCACCACCACCTTGATCTACTTTTCCAATTTCAGATGTTTGATAATGAATTCCATTGCTATCCATTGCATTTCTAACAAATGCTAAAAATTCTGGCATAGCATCATTGCATCCACTCTTACCTCTAGCACCTGTATATTTATTGAATACAATACCTTTAGAGAAGTAGCATGAATTATTTGGTTCATTTGCAGAAGGATAGATAGGATCAACAGCACATGAGACATCACTAGAAAGCATCTTAGTATTAGTCATTGCATGTCTTAAAGAAAGAAGTGATGTCTTGCCTTGAAGGTTTAACATTTCAGCGATGACATTTTCAAACCACATACTTTGAGCACCAGTAGCACCGATAGATCCGACTTCTTCTTTGTCAACTAAAACAGCAACAGTTGTGTATTTAGCTTTGCCAGCATCTAAAACAGCTTTAAAGGATGTGAAAGCACAAACTCTATCATCATGTCCGTATCCAGCAACCATAGAACGATCAATTCCGTAATCTCTTGCTGGACCTGCAGGAACAGCTACAAGCTCGCTAGAAAGGAAGTCTTCTTCTTCAAAATCATATTTCTCTTTAAGCAATTTTAAGATGTATGACTTTTCAGCATCTTTGTTTTTATCAAGTGGAATGTTTCCAACAGTGATATCTAAATTTTCGCCTTCAATAGCTTTTCCTAATGGTTTTGACATTTGGTCTTGTGACAAATGAATTAATAAATCAGTGATTCCAACAACAGGATCATTGATATCTTCACCGATTGAAACCTCAATACAGCTACCATCTTTTTTATAGACAACACCATGTAATGCAAGGGGAATGGTTGTATATTGATATTTTTTAATGCCACCATAATAATGAGTTTCAAACATTGCGAATCCACCTTTTTCAAATAATGGATTTTGTTTGATATCAAGTCGTGGAGAATCGATATGAGCACCTAAAACTCTCATACCTTCTTCAATGCTTTCATCACCGATGACAGCAGCTAAGAAATTCTTTGCTTTGTTAACAGCATAAACCTTATCACCTGGTTTTAATGTTTTAAAAGTAGATAATTCTTTAAAACCATTTTCTTCTGCCATCTTTATTGCTTCTTTAACAACAAGTCTTTCTGTCTTTCCATAACTCAAAAAATCTTTGTACTCATCGTTGAAATCAAAGATTTCTTTTTTCTTATTCTCATCAGCATCTAACCAAATGTTTTTAGCGTACATACATTTACCTCCTTAATATATACATTTAATTTTGATTGATTTTCATATTAATAAATTATTTATTTTCATCTTTTTTAGAACTGGCTTCTTTTAATTTTTTCATAAAGTCATCTTCTTTAACTTCAGATATTTCTTCAGTTTCTTTCTTCAATTCTTCTTCTTTTTTCAATTCTTCAAGAAGCATCGGTTGAGGTTTGAAATAATGATAAACACTTTCAAAAAGATAGACAAAAGCTAAATAGCAGAATAAATAACCTACAAATGTCTCATGAAGGTTCACAGTGTTTTCAAATCCCCAAATAAAGGTAAGGATATTCACAACAAACACAGAGACACCAGCAGGAAACGCTAATATTTTATCAACAATAGACCATTTTTTTCTTCTTTTTTTGTTGAAGATAGTCCAAAACAAATCGAAAATTATGAATAAACTTCCTGCAGTCGAGATATAAATTAAAACTTTTCTAAAAGTACCTTTTATCGGTATTATATCGACTAAAATTAAAATTCCTAATATCAAAAATAAAGCCATAAAGACTAAATATTCGATTGTCAATATCAGTTTTTCTTTAAATAACGGGTCTTTATTTTTCTCTTCCATTATGGAATATCCTTTCTTTTATGTAAATCTAAAAAAGAGATTTTTAATTATTTTAGATTTAAACAATTAACATTTATATTGATTTGAATTACAATCATAGCGAAATGAAATTTATCGAATATAAACATACCTTAGCACTATATCACAAAATCAAAGAAGATTTAAACAAAATAGGTTTTATAATCACTATTATTGTACAAATTTTCTTGTTTTTTTATTATTCATATTCAATATACGTTCATCATTTATCAATCATTTATACAGTTCTCTATTCAATACTTTTAACAATCTCAATATTGGTATTTATCGAAGAATGTATTTTCCAATACAAAAAGAGAAAAGAGAAAAATGAAGAATTGAAAATCGACCATAAAAAGAAAAGAAGTGTTTTAAAGATAATCTCATTGATAAGCAAAATATCTCTATTGATAATTTCTTTAATTCCAATCATTCAAAACAAGGTCAGTGATTTTGATAAAGTTATGACCTTAGCACTTGCAATATTATTGGTATTCCAATTTTCTTTTATCTTCATCTCATTTGAATTGAATAAGTATTTAAATTGGGTTAAAAAGGCTCTTGAATTAGATTATCGAGAATCTTCTTTTATTGTGAAGGGTGCAAATAAATCTTTTTCAGATAAATTGCACAACTTTGCAAATTCATTAAAAGAAGAAAATGAAGATACAGAATTTTTAAATGTAATAAACGATCAATTAGCCATTGATGAAGAAGAAAGAAAAGATAGAAAAGAAAAAGAAAAAATAGAAAGAAAAAAACAAAGATCCGAAGATATCTCTACAATAAAAGAACACTTTAAAAATAAATTTATTTCTAAAAAAATAAGTGATGATAAAATTATAAATTCATATAAAAAAGAACAACAAATTGCTAAACAACTTATTTTAAATCAAAAAAATTATGATAAATTCTTAAACGAATTCAATAAAAAAATTGATAGCGATAAAATCCCTGATGAAATAAATTATCTAAAAGAATTTCCATCATTATTAAATAGCTCTAACATTACAAATGATGAAAAAGAAATGATGATGATAGAAATGCATTATTTTTTGCATCCTTTGGTTTCAAATGCAGTCAGTACGGAAGATAATTTAAAAATACATAATATTAATCAAGAGAGAAAGCAAAGCAATTAATATAAATTTCCTTTGACATTTATTTTTAAAACCTTATAATAATTGAGCTCATCAAGAGATTGGCGAGGGACTAAGCCCATTGACCCAACAGCAACCTGCAATCGTAAGGTGCTAAAGCTTAGAACGATGGATAAAAAGAAATTCAATCCATCGAAAGATGGATTTTTTTAATTCATCAGAAAGGAAAACATGAATAAATTATTAAATCTTTTCACTTCTGAAAGTGTTTCAGAAGGACATCCTGACAAAGTATGTGACCGTATCAGTGATGCAATTTTAGATGCTTGTTTAAGTCAAGACCCACTCTCAAGAACTGCAGTTGAGACAATGGCAACAAGAGAGAAAATCATCATCTCAGGAGAAGTTACTACTAAAGCCAAAATTGATTACGAAAAAATCGCAAGAGATGTGGTTAGAGAAATCGGTTACACTTCCAGTGAAAAAGGAATCGGAGCTGACTCTATGAGTGTTGAAGTTTACATAAGAGAACAATCACCTGATATAGCTCAAGGTGTAAATTCTTCATTTGATAAACACTCTATCGGTGCTGGAGATCAAGGCATTATGTTCGGCTATGCTACAAATGAAACAGAAAACTATATGCCACTTCCAATTGTCATGTCACACAAATTAGTTCGTAAAGCAACCGAACTTAGAAAAGCCGGAAAATTAGATTTTGCAAGACCGGATATGAAATCTCAAGTGACAATTGATTACACAAATGAAGAACCAAAACTCAATGCTGTTGTCTTCTCTTGTCAACATGAACCTAATTTTTCTATGGAACATATCCGTGCTGAATTATTGAATAAAGTCATCTATCCTGTCATCGATTCTTTCAAACTTGATAGAACTAATACTGATCAATATTATATCAATCCAACAGGTAGATTTGAAATCGGAGGTCCTCTTGGAGATACCGGTCTCACTGGAAGAAAAATTATTGTCGATACTTATGGTGGTTCTGCACCTCATGGTGGTGGTGCTTTCTCAGGAAAAGATCCAACTAAGGTCGATAGAAGTGCTGCCTATGCAGCCCGTCACGCTGCTTTAAATATTGTCGCAGCGGGTTTATGTGATAGATGCTTGATTCAACTCAGTTATGCTATCGGTGTATCCGAACCTGTCAGCATCAATATTGAAACATATGGAACTGAAAAGGTAGACAAGAGCATAATTCTCAAAGCCTTATTAAATGAAGAAATTTTTGATTTCACCCCAGGTGGTATCATCGAAAGATTTTCTTTATTACACCCAACCTTCCATTATCAAGATTTGGCAGCTTATGGACATTTTGGAAGACCAGATTTAAATCTCCCATGGGAAAAGAGAGATAAAGTTGAGCTTTTAAAAGAATTCATCAGCAAATAAATCTGAATATTTTTCCTAAAAATTTATAGATTTGTAACAAATTTTATAATTTTTATTAATTTTTCTTTCAAATTTCAAGTTTATCTTTTATAATGATGTCAAGAAAAGAGTGCTTGGTAATTTTGTATGACCTCTTTTCATTATAAAGATAATAAATTCTAACATAAAAATTCCTTTTGCTCTTTGTAGGGTAAGATTATTCTTATCCTACATTTTTTATTTGAATTATTTTTCTAACTTTGATTTTATTATGTTATTCTATTACATATTATCGAGGCACATAATATGATAGACAACAAAGAATTATTTCAAGAAGATCAAGAAACCTATGAAATTTTGGCTAAAGAAAGAAATAGACAAGAGGAAAATATCGAACTTATCGCATCTGAAAATTATGTTTCAAATGCAGTAAGAGAAGCTAATGGTTCAATCTTCACAAACAAATACGCTGAAGGATATCCAGGAAAGAGATATTATGGTGGTTGTGAATTCATTGATCAAGGAGAAATGCTTGCTATCAATCGTTTAAAACAGTTATACAACTGTGAATGGGCAAATGTTCAACCACATTCTGGAAGTCAAGCAAATATGGAAGTCTACAAAGCCCTATTACAAAACGGTGACAGAATCCTTGGTATGTCATTGGATAGCGGAGGACATTTAACTCACGGATATAGATTTTCTTTCTCTGGTAGAGATTATGAATCTTTCTCATATGGAGTAGATAAAAACACCGGTCTTATCGATTACGATGAAGTTAATAAAATAGCTTTAGAAGTAAAACCAAAGCTGATTGTTTGTGGTGCTAGTGCCTATCCGAGATTTATTGATTTTAAAAAGTTTAGAGAAATTGCTGATAGTGTCAACTCCTATTTGATGGTAGATATGGCACACATCGCTGGTTTAGTTGCAGCTGGCGAACATCCTTCACCACTACCATATGCTGATGTTGTAACCTCAACAACCCATAAAACATTACGTGGACCAAGAGGCGGACTTATAATTTCAAATAATTTAGAAATCGGAAAAGCGATTGATAAATCAGTATTCCCACGTTGCCAAGGTGGACCACTTGAAAATACAATCTTAGCTAAAGCGGTTTGTTTTAAAGAAGCATTACAGGATGATTTTAAAATTTACGCAAGTCAAATAGTCAAGAACGCAAAAGCACTAGCTGAATCTTTAAAACATGAAGGAGTAGGTATCATCACCGATGGCACTGATAATCATCTTCTTTTAATCGATGTAAAATCACGTTTTAATGTAACAGGATTAGAGGCCCAAAAACTACTTGAAGAATGCAATATCACAACCAATAAAAATGCGATCCCAAACGATAGTGAAAAACCAGCCTATACATCTGGATTGAGACTTGGAACTCCAGCGATGACAACTCGTGGATATAAAGAAAAAGAATTTATTTTAGTTGGAAAACTTATAACTGAAGTTTTAAAAAATCCAAATGATGAAACCATCAAAGAAAATGTCAGAGCTCAAGTTCACGAACTTAACCAAAAATACCCACTCCCATACGAAAGATAAAAATACAAAATGACAATTTCAAACTTTATCAAAAAAAATAAGACAGTTTTAATATTGCTCATTCCTATGATATCAATTTATGTTTTATTCAATTATTTACCAATTAAAACATGGATGAATAGTGAATGGAAATATTTAACACTAAAATTATGTCTCTACCTATCAATGTCTATTTTTGCAATCATCTATAAGAAAAAGAAAGATATAGAATTAGATAGGCCTTTTTGTCAAATCAATTATTTATATTTGATTCCTTTATTGATTCCTTGCTTTGCAAACCTCATCTATATGCTAATCAGAGAAGAAGGCGTCGATGGAAAATTTGAATACATCATGATTTATGATTTAGTTGTTGATGCTTTTGGATCAATCATAGAAGACTTATTATTTGTTGATTTTATGATTTATTTCCTTCTCAACAATCTCAAATGTAAAAATCAAAATGCAATCGCAGTAGTCATATCAGGAATCATATTTATGGCAGCTCACTGTTATTCATTTTTAGATTTTTCACCACAAGTTGCGGTATTGAGACTTGTATTTGTCGCTTTACTAACAATGGAATGTGGATACTTAGCTATTTTCTTTGATTCATTCCTCATCCCTGTCATCTTCCATTTCTTATTCAACGCCATCAACTACATCATCTTCGATTTCTTCTATTATGTAGAAGTAAGTGAAATTTATTACGCATTCAATTTCCTCATTGCTATCATGGCTTCTAATTATGTCATCGTCCTTTGGCATTTATCTGAATTACAACATTTCAGAGAAAAACATAAACATAAAGCTATTGATGAAAAAAATGACGTTATTGAAGAAAAGAATAACGAAACCGAAAAATAAACTGCATCAGCAGTCTATTTTTTATTAACATCTTATTTATTAAGTCTTGACTTTAAAATTCAAACAAAGATATTTGATCTGATTCAGGAACTCCGTCTAATGCACCTAAAGATCGTAAGACTTCAATCATCTTATCACCAACTCTAGCTCTTTCTCTTAAATCATCAACAGAAGTGAAAGGATGAACTTTTCTAGCATTTGTAATTTGAACTGCAAGTGATTCACCTAAATTATTGACACAGGTCAAAGAAGGAATAACCTTATTATGTTTCTCATCAATTGTAAATCTAGTAGCTTCACTTGTATTGACATGAATCGGAGCAAAAGACATTCCTCTATCATACATTTCGATAGTGGATTCATAAGCGTTGATACATGCTAATTCAGTATTTGTAACTGGAAGTCTATTTCTTTGTCTATTCAAGATATCTTCTCTCTTTTTCAAGCATGCTTTGATACCTTTCATCATATTTTCAATATCATATGAATCACATCTTAAGGTGAAATAAGTAGCATAGTAAGCAAGCGGTTTATGAACTTTAAACCAAGCACAACGAATACAGTTAGTAACATAAGCGACAGCATGACCTTTCGGGAACATATACTGAATCTTATGACATGAATTGATATACCAATCTGGAACATTATGCTCTTTTAAAATTGTATCGTATTTATCTTTGAGTTCTTGGTCTTTACTCTTGACAAACATACCTTTTCTAGTGAATTCCATGATCTTGAATGCATCACCATTTTCAACACCATATTTGTCATGTAAGACTGTCATAATATCATCACGGCAGGCGATAACATCGCCTAGTTTAAAGCCTTCTTTGGTGATTAAATCCTCTGCGTTACCTGCAAAGACATCAGTACCGTGAGAAAGACCAGAGATTCTAACTAAATCTGAAAAAGATCGTGGTTTTGTTTCAAGAAGAACTCTTCTTCCGTTTTCAGTTCCGAATTCAGGAAGTCCTAAGGCACCTGTTTCTTGTTGAAGAACATTATTTTTTAAATGAAGAGCGTCAGCTGACCACAATAATGATTTAGCTTCAGGATCTGAAATTGGGATTTTCTCTTTCATATCCATAAAGCTGAAACCACATAAATCACATTGCATACGTATAGCAACAGGATCAACATGACCTAACATATCAAATTTCAAAACATTATCATGAATGGCATGGAAGTCGAAATGAGTTGTTTCCCAATCAGAATCAGGATCATCAGCTGGATATTGAACAGGAGTGAAATCATAAGCTTCCATACCAGCTGGAATGACAATGACACCACCTGGATGTTGCCCAGTTGATCTTTTTGTACCGATACATCCTGAACCGATATAATCTAAATGAGCACTTCTAACTTTGCTTTTATCCATTCCTAATGATTCGATGTATCCTAAGGCATAACCACGAGCTTGTTTGTCTTGAGTTGTTTGAATAGTACCTGCTTTATAACATTTGTTACCGGTTGAATTTAAAACTTCTTGCATATGAAGGTGAGCTCTTGATTGGAAGTCTGATGGGAAATTCAAATCGATATCCGGAACTTTTTCAGCGTGGAAACCTAAGAAAGTTGCAAATGGAATATTTTGACCATCACCGATCATCTTTTCTCCACATTCAGGACAGCATTTCTCCGGTAAATCAAAGCCAGAGTCATATTGACTGATATCTGCCCATTCTAGATGTTTGCACTTTGGACAGCGATAATGAGGTGGTAAAGGATTGACTTCAGTAATTCCAGACATTGTAGCTACTAAAGAAGAACCGACAGAACCTCTAGAACCAATCAAATAACCTTCAGAATTTGACCATCTGACAATATCAGAAGAAAGCCAATAAATGACAGCATAACCATTATCGATGATACCTTTGAGCTCGGTTTCAAGACGTTGTTGAATAACTTCAGGCAAAGGATCTCCGTATAATTCTTTAGCTGTCTTATAAGTCAATTCCGTCAATTTTTCATCAGCACCTGGAATAAATGGTGGATATAATTTATCCTTTGTCGGTTTGATATCATCAGCGATCATATCAGCAATCAAATTAGTATTATCAATGACAATCTCTTCTTCTAAGGCTTTGTCATTCAAAAATGAAAAGCATTCCATCATCTCATCGGTAGTTCTAAAATGTTGATCTGGATTTGGAAGAGGATTTTTATACCAAACTTGTTTTTTGGATTCTGGACTTGATTCTCTTGGAGCTAAATTCAATGGATGTCTTGTACCACCTAAACCTTTAGCAGAAATGTAAACATCTCTGAATAATTTATCTTGAGGATTCAAGTAATGACAATCACCTGTTGCACAGATGATTTTATTGACGTTTTTAGCATTTTTGATGAGATCTTTTGTCACTTCTCTAGCTTCTTCAATATCGTTTAATTTTCCGGTATGGATTTCAAACAAATGATTTTCAGGAGGTTGTACTTCAATGAAATCGTAGAATTCCATCAGTTTTTTCAAAGCATCTTCAGATTTTGTCATCGCTGCATTCCAAATTTCACCATTGAAACAAGCAGAACCGATCAAAAGATTCTGTCGATGTTCGTTCAAATAACTCTTTGGAGTAAGAGGAGTTGAAGTTCCAGAGATGAATTCAGTGCTAGAATATGAAATGATACGATACAAATCCTTCAAGCCATCAGTATTTTTTACATACACAGTAACATGATGTGGATGCAAACTCAAAAGCATCATCTTAGTGACTTCAAGTTTTTCTAAATCTCTATGTGTTAAATTAGGGTTGTTTTGACAAAGTCTTGAGAGCATTACTGAAAAAATAGTTGCAAGATGTGATGCATCATAATCAGCTCTATGAGCTGTTTCGCTATCAAAAGCTATCTCTAATTTTCTCGCGATTGCTCCTTCTTTATGACTTCTCATCTCTGGGAATAAATATCTAGCAAGCGGTAAAGTATCAATGACTGGGTTTTTGATGGTTTCCATACCATTGTTCTTTAAAGCTTCATTGACAAAATTGTAGTCAAATTCCGCATTGTGAGCAACCAAGATAGAATCGCCAAAAAATTCGATGATATCCTCTAATGCTTTTTTGATAGGTTTTCCATTATCGACTTGAGCTTGTGTGATATGAGAGGTTTCAGTAGAGAATTTTCCAAGTTTTCTATTTGGGTTTATAAAGAAATCAATATGATCTAAAACATTGCCAGAACTATCGCATTTGATAGCACCAAACTCAATCAACTTATCATATCTACAACTCAAACCTGTAGTTTCAGTATCAAAAACTACATATGTAGCTTTAGAAAGCATGGTATCACAAGGATTATAAACAAACTTCATTTTCGAATCATCTATCATATATAATTCAGCACCATAGATAACTTTAACACCTGTTGCTTTGCTTGCTTTTTGAGCTTCTGGGAAAGACTGAGCAACACCATGATCTGTAAGAGCAATGGCTTTATGTCCCCATTTTTGAGCTAATTTACAATAATCAGTGATGGATGCGACACCATCAAAGGCAGACATTCTTGTATGAAGATGTAATTCAACTCTCTTTCTAGGATAGATATCTTCTCTTGGAGGATCATTATCAACTATTTCAATATTATCGATTTGAATGACAAGTTCATCATGAGAATATTTATCGTGAACTGGTCTTCCTGAAACTCTAATTTTTGTACCTACCTTAAACTTTTCAATCTGATCGATAGTCATCGACTTACCTTCAAATAAGGTCGATGAAATTGAATCAGTTCCATCAGTATATTCAATGACTTCAATCAATTTATTAGATTTTTTAGATTTTCTAATCTTATCCTCTGGAATAGAAAAGATAACGCCTTCAACAATGACATTTCTGAAATTTTCAATATCCTTTAATTTACATGGTTGATAAGATGAATTTTTGACGAATTTTTTAGCAGCTTCATATGATTTTTGTTCATATTCTTCCTCTCTTTTTTCAACAAAATCATTGTCGATAAAGACTTTTTCTTGTGTCAATACACTATACGAAGAAGAAATAGATTCCAAAAAATCTTTCAATCGTCTAGTCTCTTCGTAAATCTCATTTGCACCATAAGCGTTACGATAATAAAACAATATTTTCTTATCTTCTTCGATAATTTTGTAATCATCGAGCATGCTACAACCATTAGCTTCGACATATTCAGCTAAAACAGTCTCAAATTCACTTTCTTCATCTTTATATTTAAAAGATAAAGTCATTCCAAAACCACCATGAGATACAAAATTATCAACAGTATCAAAAAAATTTTTATAATCTTTATAATGCAAATATTTAGGAAGAAAAATGCACGCAAAAATGCGATTGCATTCTTTATCATTAACTAATTTATCAAAATACCCATCTTCAAAAGGGGACAAATCTTTGATTCCAATTTTAGTCAAGAATCTTTTAAGAACAGAATCCATAATCAAACTCCTACAATAACTCGACTATTTTATATCTTTTTAAGTCACCTAAAAAGAAAAATTAAATGTTTTTTCTTTTCCTTTCTAACATCTTTTCAACATATGAAACATAGTTTCTTTCATCATTCACTTTTACAAAAAGAACAGTACAAACAATGCATGTCAAAGTTATGAATAAAGGTAAAAAGGTCATGGAAGAAAGATAAATATTCTTTGAAGTCAAAGAGATACTATTATCAAGTTTAGAATTCAAAAGGGTAAGACTCATACTTGAATCATGACTAGCGCTTGAAGCTTCAAAAGAAGATATTACCTCATTAGCAGATACTAAATTAGAGGCGTTTAAGAAAACATAAAATAAAGCAACTTGTAATCCGTTAGCAACAGATGGAAGCCCGCCTCTGATACCTTGAATAGATCCGTTTTTATCTAGTCCTGTTTTAGCTGCATAATACTCTCTGAGTTCAAAACAATTGACATATATAGGAGTATAAATGATTCCATGAACAAAACTGATTCCAAAGCTTAAGAAATAAAGTACATATTCATTTCCTCTTCTAAATCCGAAGAAGAATAATAAACAATATAGTAAAATACTCAAAGCTCCAAATGAAATAAGAATGTTCTTTTTAGACATTTTTTTAGCGATAAATGGATAAAAGAATCCTGAAAAAGCATTGCCGATACCAAATGCTAATGTAAAGAAAAATGAGATATATGCACCACTTTTACCAGTGCCATCAATACCAGGAGAGGTAAAACTACCATATCCATATTCAAAATAAAAATAATTAGTACTATTTCCGATGATCAAATCTTGAGCTAAGAATATTAACAAAAACATCAACATCGTTAAAAATATTTGCTTATCCTTGAACAATAATTTGATAGGAGATAAAGGAGAATCAGAATTTCTAATCATCTTTTCTTCTTCTCTTTCTCTCATAAAAATTCCTAGAATCATTTGAAATACATAGAATAAAATAACTAAAACTAAAGCAAAAATAGTTAAATTTCTCTTAGCATCTCCACCTGTGATAGTTGGAGATAAAGCAGCAGTAATATAAGCACCTAAAACTCCAAAACCATTGATAATAGAGGAATAAACTCCTTTTTTCTTTTCATCAATTGAAAAGGTATTTAGATAAGAAAAGAAAGCGACATCATTGATAGCATATGAAAGATAGGTAAATAGATATAAAACCAAAAATAAAGCAACATATGTCCATCCACTGAACAAAGGACAAACAAAGAACAATAATACAAAGAAAAATGTTGTTAAAGTAGAACCAAAAAGAATAAAAGTTCGATATCTACCAAGCGGATAATCTCGTTTATCGATGAAATATCCAACAATGGTATAACCAAATCCAACTATTATTTTCACAGCTACTAAACCTAATGTTATCACAAGCAACATCGCTTTATATTGATTGGAACTCACCTTTGTAAGAGGAGAAGCAAGTTGAACATAAAGAAGAAGGAAAAGAGTTATAAATTCAAAGAAAGCTTCATAAAAAACTGAAACAATCGATAACAATGCAACGCTTCTTTTCGGTGGATTTTCTGATGAAAAAGTTTTATTCATTAATTTCATATGTAAAATTATATTCATTGTAAAACTATTATCAATAGTTATTAAAAATGTAAATTTTCATAGATTTTTAAATTTTAAATCAGTATTTTTTACATTGCTTTATTTGAATAAAAACACTTTTAGTAATAAAGGCTTATTATTTATTTTTTTCGAGATTAAAACTCAAATAAATAAGTTATTAAAACAAAATTGCAATTTAAGCAAATAAAAAAGAGAAAATTAATGTATGCTCTTACATTAATTTGAACCTAACAAACTCATATTTAAAAATAGTTTAATATCAAAGTATAAAACTATGTTTTTTAACAATTCAATAGAAGAATAATAAGCAATAAAAGTTGTTGAAATCAAAATTAATTATCAATTTTCTAAACATAGAAAAAGAGGAACTAAGATTTCTCTTATATTCCTCTAAAATTCACTTAGTAATTACCAGCAGTCGTGTAAGTACCAACCTTTTTTATTAGTCGAAGAAACATCACCATAATATTCATTGAAGAAAGTTGCTTTTTGAACGGTATGTAAAACATCTTTCATATAGACAAGCTTATATTCGCCATCTAATTTTTGCTTATCTCCATCAGGTGTTGCGAAGCAAAGATAGTAGTTACCTGCATCGCAGTTATCAAGAGTTGTCCTTGATACATTACCAAGCCAGTTATGATAGGTAGCAACTTTGTAGTCAACTTTTCTCTGATAATTACCATGTACATCGTAATAGGTTCCACAATAATCATAGTCTTCGCCATACCAGCCATATCCATCGGCATACATGTTAGCATTATATAAGCCAAGTGATTTATCGAATAAATCTTGATTAACTGCATAGAATCCAGCGTATTTCAAGTAATCAATAAGAGTGTAATCATCTGTATAAAAAGCTTGAGAATAGGTTTTGAAATCGTCTGCAATTTGTTTGACGAATTCTGTATCTGGAACATATTGTAAAGCAAAGTGATCCAAGCTTCCTCTTCCACCATCACTGAATTTGTGCACATCTTTAATTAAGGCTTGACGAGAATCATTATCTCCAACCTTATCATTAATATCATATGTCAAAGTAGCCATACGAGTGGAGTAATCTTTACCACTACTCATATAGGTGACAATACCTTTATCTCTCTTTTCTTCAAGTGGTTTGAGTGTATTAAGATAATTTTTGAATTTTTCATTGACAGCGTTAACAGAAGCAGCCATCGTGTTCATCATCTTAGTATAACTCTTCAAAGCAATATCACCCATTCCTTGTGTGTAATAATACATTTGGAATTTAGCAATATTTGCACAAGAGACAAGAATACTATCGATATAAGCAGCGAAGTTTTGAGTATTTTTGATTTTCAGTGTTGACCAAGTATCATATACACCAAGTGTTTCATCATAATAATAGAAAATATCTTTTGTTTTATCAGCATTATTAGGTTCAAGAACTTTATTAGCGAATTCAGTAACAAAGTCAGCAAATGGCTTACCATCTATAAAGAGTTTTTCAATCGCATCATAATAGAATTGTTTTCTTTCTGCTTCTATTTCTTCTTCAGTCAATGTGCCATCTTTTTCAAGTTCAACTAAGTCACATATACCATTTAAAACGAAGTAATTACTATAATTTGCACCTTTTTTAACTATATCAAGAACTGGATTAAGAATTGTTTCACAATGGTGTTGATTTTCTTGTTTTGATAAAGCGGAAATCTTATTTTCGATTGCTGTAAGCTGTTCTTGGATTTTATCCAAAGTTTTAGCTGTAGCATCTCTGAAATCAATTCCACATTCCTTAAGAAGATTGATGACAACTGTTTTTCCATAGGTTGTAATACCGCTAGTTATAAGCTCACTACCTTTAGAAACCAATGAATCGATTATTTTCTGTGTTGCATCATCTATGAATGGTTCAGCGGCTAAAAGACGATTGGCTTCAGATTTTTTTAAGATAGAATTTTCGAAAGAAGAACTTTCTTGATATCCACAAATATTAGAATTATCGGAAACGACAGAGCTAGAATTGTTAGTTTTCCATGAGCCCATGCCAATTAAAGTGGCAGGAACTAATGCAGCTAGAAATAATTTTTTGTTTTTCATAAGTTTTGCCTCTCTTTTCTAAGAGTTACAAGTTATATCACTTTGTAACTCATGGCAATATTATACATAGTTTTGTAACAGTTGCAATACTTTTTTAAATATTTTTTATATTTTTGTATCTTTCCTATTTTGAAAAAGAAACATTTTTATATTATTTGTAATCATAAATTATTTTTAAATAATAAGAAAATCTATAATAGAGGCATATTTATTAAAAATAAATCTCAACATTAGTTTCACTTCAAGTGCTTTAAAAATGAACCCAAAAATAAAAATATCAATTATTAAACCATAGTTAATTTAAAATCTAGCACTATAAATAAAAAATTAATAGAAAAGTCG
>CAVJWL010000008.1:0-55258 GCA_963653505.1 uncultured Prevotellaceae bacterium | reverse complement strand
TTGTTGTGACTATAGTTTACACGTTCATGTAATCAATGTCAACAAAAAAGTTACAAATTTTTAAATTTTGTTACATAGGCGCAAATTAAGGGAAACAATTACATTAAAATCATAGCTTTTGAATAGAAAAACAAATATTCGCTTACAATATAAAAAGTGAACTGACCATAAATAAAGTCAATTCATCAATTTTATATCCATTAAATATTATTTGATTATTACAAATGAAAAGCTTCAATCAAAATCAATCTTAAAAAGTTTTAAAACTTCTTTCATCCTATCTTGACATGATAAACAAGTATCAATTAGCTATCCTTAAATATTTTTTGAGGATTTTAAAATTTCACTGTTCTAATCAAAGTTTAATTAACTTTACACACAAAAAAAGAGGGCTTTTGCCCCCCTTAAATACTATCTTGAAGAGATAGCATAGTTTTTAAACATTTACAAGAGAAGAGAATTTATTTCTCACTCTCGACACGTTTATTTTTTCTTTTTGTTACTATTTTTATTGCTAGTGTTTCCAGCTTCGTTGATAGCTCTCATAGTTTGATTTATTTGAGCTTGAGAAGGAGTTCTTCCCATAGAACGGTACATTGCTTTGATTTGAGCTTCAGAGATTAAAGGATGTTCTTTTAATTCTTTTTTGACAACATATCTAGCGAGGAAAAATCCACCGATAGCTCCACCGATTAAGCATATGATTAAAAGAAAAACAAAAAGAATAGTATTGATTGTAAAACTCATAGGTTCTCCTTTTTTAAAAAAAGACCGGCATGTTCCGGTCTAATAATCAAAAACTAGTTAGCTCTAGAATCGTATTCACCGGTATCAGTACGAACATTGATCATCGTATGATTCTTGATGAACATAGGAACTTTGATTTTGAAACCAGTAGAAAGAATAGCATCTTTCTTTGCTTGGTTGATAGTATCACCTGCAGTAGCATTATCATCAGTTTCAACGATTTCTAAGACAACTTTAGCTGGGAGTTGGATACCGATAATTTCTTGACCGAAATAGGTGATGATAACTTCACTATTTTCAGATAAGAATTGTAATTCCCATTTAATTCTTGATTTTGGAAGTTCAACGAATTCATAAGTTTCAACATCCATAAAATGAGCGAATCCATCAGCTTCTGCATCGACATAAGAAAGTTGCATATTTTTCTTATCTAAGAAAGCAACTTCAACTTTATCGCCACCAAAAAGCATCATTTCAGTAATAGCACCAGAACGAAGATCTTTAGCTTTGATCTTATGTTTCATCTTAGCCATTGCTGTTTTGTTGTGTTCAATATCAACAACAGAAAGAAGAGCTCCTTTGTAAAGGAAAACTTTTCCAGGTGTGAGTTCACCGGCATCAATAATGTCAGCCATGTTATTTTCTCCTTGTTATTAGAAATAAAATTTATTTCTTCTCTTCGTGAAGAGTTTCTTTATTGCACTTTGGGCAATATTTCTTGCAAGAGAACTTAGTTGGATGTAATCTCTTGTTCTTTTCAGTCATGTAATTTTCGCTCTTGCAGACTGTGCAACGAAGAGTGATGTTAGCACGTTTTTCAGCCATATTATAAAACCTCCAGTAATAGCTTAAAGCAACTTATTAATTATATATATCATGAAAATCATTTTCAAGTTTTTTAAGTCTTATTTAGCTTGATTTCTTCAAATTTCTTGTTTTTGTAACTATTTTTTTAATAATCAATGGTTTAATTTTATTAAAAAAACCATCAAATTTTACTTTTAAATAGTATAAAAAAAGAAAAAATCGTGTATATTTCACTTCTTTAAATTTTAAAATGACATAATTTTTAAAATATTGCCAATTTTGAAGTATAATTTTATAGAGGACAAAAAAATGGAAAGAATATCGTTTAATATTGGTAAAAAAATAATAGGAAATAATTCTCCAATTCTCATTCAGACTATGTCAGATAGAAAGACTGATGATGTTGAATATAATATCAATTTGACAAATGTTTTAGAAAAGATGGGTCTTGATATGATGAGATTCTCTGTCTTAGATTTTGATGATGCTGAAGCATTTAAGAAAATCAAAGAGAATACAAATATCCCACTTATTGCAGATATTCATTTTGATTATAGATTTGCACTTAAAGCGATGGATTATGGTGCTGATAAAGTCAGAATCAATCCTGGAAACATTCAAACTGAAGAGAATCTACGACAAGTCATTTCAAAAGCTAAAGAGAAAAATATACCACTTAGAATTGGTGTTAATTCAGGTTCTTTAAATAAATATCGTGGAAAAGGAAAAGATCAAATTGATGATTTCCTTTTTGCGATGGATGACACTTTGAATATTTTTAAAAGTGAAAACTTCGATCATATCGTTCTTTCTTTAAAGACAAGCAATCCAGATAATCTTTATGATATCTATAAAAGAGCTTATGATAAATATCCGTATCCTCTTCATATCGGACTTACAGAATCCGGCTTTGGAATTGAAGGAGCTATCAAATCAGCAGTTTCTTTATTCCCTCTTTTAAAAGAAGGGATTGGAGATACTATTCGAGTTTCTCTTGCTGATGAAAGAAAAGAAGAACTAAGAGCAATTAAAACTTTGCTTTCTCTTTCAAAAAGAAGAACTGATTTACCTGAATTAGTCGTTTGTCCAAGCTGTGGAAGAACCCAAATAGATTTAAAACCGATATCACGAGAAATCCAAGATCATTTAGATTATGTTTTTAAAAAAATAAAAATCGCGTGTATGGGATGTCCAGTAAACGGTATTGGTGAAGCAAAAGATGCTGATTATGGAATTGCGGGAAGTGGAAAGAAAGATGTCTATCTTCTCTTTTCAAAAGGTCAACCAATTGGTACTTTCACTAAGGACATCGCAGTTAAAAAATTATTCGATTTTATAGATAATTTCTAATCTTAATTAAAAAAAGGAAAAATGTATGGATGATAAAATAATCAAATTGTTAAATGAAAATTATAAATTGAATGAAATTGATGTCGGTGAATTCAAAAAGATGAAAGTCGGACCTATGAGTTTTAATCTTTCTTGTTATGATGCTGAATCTCTTTTTAAAGTTTCCTACATGAATTGAAAAGCGCTTTTTGGATTGATGAAAATAACAACAGTTGTCATCACATCGAATAAAAAAGACATTCCAATCTTCAGTTATGATCGTATCGAAGCAGGAAAAAAAGATGTCTGCATATTAGAACTTTATGATACAAGACAAAAGAAGGTCGATTATCCTGAATTAGAAAAGGTCAAATTAGAATTTTTATATTATAAAAAATATGATCTTAAACCGGCTTGGTCTGATGATATCAAATTGAAAGAGAGCTTCAGCGTGTGCTCAAAAGGTGCGAACACTTTCGATATTCTTGTAAAAGATTTATTCAAACAATTCTTTAAAATAATCGAAGAATCTGATACTATCGATAGTGATTTCAAGAATAAAATGAACGCCTATTATGTCAATAATCTTTTGATAAAAGGTGGAACACCAACTGAGATGTTCGATAAAAAATTAGGAAAAGAAAAAACAGAAGAACTTTATAGAAAATATTTATTTTCAATTGAATAATTTTAAAGATAATAGACGTTGATAGGAATAATTAAAATAGGCATTTTTGAAGATGTTGATAATGAAGCAAAGACCCTTATGGGTTTGCTAGAAAAATACAAAGAAGAATTGAATGGTAAAGAAGTTTTTGAAGTGACTAGAAAAGAAAATTGTATGGAAATACTCGATGAGTGTAAATCACTTTACGATATCATATTTTTTGATATAGATATGCCCTATACCCAATGGTATGGAGGCTACCAAGATAAATTATACCTACGATAAAGAAGTAATGATCATCTTTGTCACCGATTTTGAACAATATACAATTCAAGAATATCAAGTCAACGCTCTTGGCTATCTTTTGAAACCTTTGAATTGTCAATAGCTTAAAGAGCTCATGGATAAATGTATAAGAAAGCAAGCTAAAAGAATCTCAAGTTAATAGACCATCTCATTAATAGGTGGAAATATCATGGGACTGCAAAATAATGTCCTAAACTTCTTTTTAAAAGTTAAAAAACTATGCCGTTTTTTATATTCAGCATAGTTTTGATTTTTATTTCTTATTTTTCTTATTGGAATAATTCTTCTCCATATGGAAGTCTCTTGTGTTACCACCACTTCTTGCGATATTGGTCAATACGACTTTCATACGATGTTTTTCTTTGACTCTTTCGACAGCTTTAGAAACCTTTTTCTTATACCCGGGTTTGACTTTTTTGCTCTTAGTTTTATTGACAGCGTGGCGAATTTGTTTTTGAAGTAATTCGTTACTTTGATCTTTCTTACCTTTATTTTTGAATTGATAAACGCCTTTTGATTTACGGAGATTATCTTTAGAAAGAATGTATTGATCAAAACTTGTTCCACGTCTTATCAAGTCCTTGACTCTCTTTAAACTATCCTCATCATCTTCATTGTAGAAAACATAAGAGTCACCTAGGCAGTCAAATCTACCAGCACGACCTGCACGGTGATAGTAATAATCGAGTTCTTTTGGTAAATCTATTGAGATGATATCAGTGATATCTGGTATATCAATACCTCTTGATACATAATCAGATGCTAATAATATTCCGTGACCTAAATCATTGAAATCAGTCAAGACCTTGGTGATATCTCTTTTTTCCATATCACCATGGACCAAAAAATGAGGTACTTTATTCTCTTTTAAATATTTATCGTATTCAAATAGATCAGTCTTTTTGGAGATGAAGACAATAGTCTTGAACAATTCTTTATTGAGCTTTAAGAAAGCTAATAAGGCTTCATTCAATTTCATACCACGATAATTGACAAGGTGATGTAAAACAGTGGAATTAGTGATCAAAGATTCTCTGACATCGATCAAATTTGTGATATTGAAAGCTTTTTTTACTCTTTTGATATCTTGAATGTTCAAAGAAGCAGAGAAGAAAGAAATCAATTTTTTATCTCTAGCATCTTTTAAAGATCCTAAAAATTCATCGAAACCATCAAAGGCGACCATATCACCTTCATCGATGATGACATATTTGAGTTCATTGATTGGATAATGAGAGCGAAGAGTGTCATACATCGATGGTGTTGTCAAAATGATCTCTGGTTTTGAACGGGAGAAATCACGATTGGATTTGATGATTTTGACACAATCTTGAGAAAATCCCATCGGAATGGTGAATAATTCAAAGACAGATTTTATCTGGTCTAAAAGAGCGACAGTCGGAGATAAAACAACAGCTTGGACATGTCCATCATCGACAAGAGAGTTGATGATTGGAAGAACATAGGCAAGAGTTTTACCAGTACCAGTAAGAGCTAATCCTAAGACATTTTCGCCTTTTAAAAGTTTTGGAATAGCTTTTCCTTGAATATCGCTGAAATATTGAAATTCATTTTCTTTTAATAAGTCAACAACTTCTTTCTTCAAATTCAAGCTGCCTATTGGAAGTGGTTTATAAGAATCGTCTAATACCACTTTTTTAACTTCTTTTTTCTCAGACATCTTTTTCATCCTTACAAGCTAAAGAAGTATCAACTTTAATTCCGAGAATATCAGTATCTTCTTCTCTGACTTTATTTGGGCAAGCAGTCATCGGTTCAAAGGCGCGCAAATTCTTAGGGAAGGCGACAATATTTCTGATGTTATCAGTATCGGCTAAAATCATTGCTAATCTTTCAACACCGATACCAAATCCACCTTCTGGTGGAACACCGTATTTGAAGGCTTTTACTAAGAAACCGAATTTTGTTTCAATTTCTTCATCTGATAATCCTAAGATTGAAAATACCTTTTCTTGAACTTTGGAATCATAAATACGAAGAGCACCGGATGATAATTCTTCACCGTTTAAGACAGTGTCATAAGAGGTAGAACGAATATCTTCTGGTTTGGTATCAAGAAGTGGTAAATCTTCATCGATTGGACGGGTGAATGGATTTGATAAAGCTTCATAATGTCCGTCTTCTTCTTTTTCAAACAATGGCCAATCGATGACAAATAATGGTTTATAATCATCTTTCTTGATGAGATCAAGTTTCTTAGCGTATTCGATTCTCAAAGCACCGAGGGCTGCACAAGCATAGTTTTCTTTAGCATCAGCACATATGATGACTAAATCATTTTCTTCAAGTGAAAGTTGGGAAGTGAGTTTGTTTAAATTCTCTTCTTTGATATTCTTTACGATGGAGCCAACTAATTTTCCACCTTCAAATTTGAGATGAGAAACACCGAAAACGCGATATTTCTTGGCGGTCAAATTATCTTTATCTTGTTCTTTTCTGGTTGTTTTATCAGCGTGATTTTTGACGACAATCGCTTTTATGATTTTTCCTTCATAGGCTTTAAATCCGCAATCTTTTAAAGATTCAGTGACATCATTGATGAGCATATCAAATCTCATATCTGGTTTATCAGAACCATATAAAGTGATGGCATCTTTATATTTCATACGATAGAAATCTGGTAAATCGACGTTTTTGACTTTCTTGAAGACATATTTAACAAGTCCTTCGATGACATTCAAAATATCTTCTCTAGTTGAGAATGACATTTCAACATCGATTTGTTCAAATTCCGGTTGTCTATCTGCTCTTTGATCTTCATCTCTATAGCAATGAGCGATTTGATAATAACGATCAACACCAGCGACCATCAAAAGTTGTTTATAAAGTTGTGGTGATTGAGGAAGAGCGTAGAAATTACCAGGATATATACGGCTTGGAACAAGATAGTCTCTTGCGCCTTCAGGAGTTGAACGGATGAGAGTTGGAGTTGAAATTTCTTCAAAACCGTTGTTATCTAAATATTCACGAGCATATTTATTCAATTTTGCACGGATATCTAAATATTTGACCATAACAGGTCTTCTCAAATCTAAATAACGATATAAAAGTCGAGTATCTTCACTAGCTGTTGTATCATCTTTGATTTCAAATGGAGTAGTATCACTCTTGCTATAGACATGGATGTCATCAGCAAGAATTTCAATCATACCAGTTTTCATCTCTTTGTTTGGTTGACTTCTTAAGACAACTTTACCAGTGCAAAAGATAACATATTCTGATCTGACATTGACCTTTTCATAAAGTGATGGTGGAACATTGAGTTGAGTAATGCCGTATTTATCTCTTAAATCGATGAAGACTAAAGAGCCTAAATTTCTGACAGTGTCAACCCATCCGCATAAAGTAACTACTTTTTCAACGTCATTTTCATTAAGTTCGCCACATGTATTAGTTCTTAACATAATAAGACATCCTTTCTAAAATAATTTTAGCAATTCTTCTTCTGTGATCTCTCTTTGAGATCTATCTTCCATATTTTTGAGTTGTAAGATAGTTTCATCGACGAGAAGTACATTTTTAGCTTTCAATCTATCTGCCATTTTGAAAGCCCCACCCATACCTCTTGTGAAGGAACAGATATTAACCTTTTTATTCATAGCTCTAACCTTATCAGCAAGTTCGAGAGCTTTTCCATCTCTTCTATTATCGATGATGAATAAATCTAAACCCTTCTTTTCCATCAATTCTTCTTTTCTTTCAGGAGTTAAAGATAAAAGCAATCTTTCAACACCTAATGAAAATCCGATTCCTTCAAAGTCAGGTCCACCGATTTGAGCCATCAAATTAGCGTACTTTCCGCCTCCCCCAATAGCTCCGACATTCATATTGGCTTTATCATAAATTTCCCATACCAAGCCAGTGTAATAATCAAGACCTCTGACAAGACCATCATCGATGATATAATCGACTTTCATCATATCAAGAGCTTTCAATAATGTCTGATATTCTTTTTTATCATCATCAGTCAAATAATCAGAAATCTTTGGAGCAGAAGCTGCGATGACTTTATCTTCTTCAACTTTGCAATCAAGAATACGAAGAGGATTTGTTTGAAGTCTTCTCTTACAGTCTTCACACATAGATTCAATCTTTGGTTGGAAATAATTATATAACTGTTTCTTATAATTCTCTCTTGATTCATAAGAACCTAAATAATTAAGTTTTACCATCACCTCTCTTCCTAAAGCTTTTTCAGCTGAACGGATAGAGAGCATAAAAGCATCAAGAGCGCAATCCAAATCAACTTTAGAATCGAGGAATTCGACACCGAATTGATTGAATTGTCTAAGTCTTCCTGCCTGTGGTCTTTCATATCTGAAAACTGGTCCAAAATATGAAATTCTAAGTGGCATATCTGGTGAGTTATAAAATTTATTTTCGACAACAGCTCTATTGACTGAGGCTGTAAATTCAGGTCTTAATGTGTAATCTTTATCGCTTCTTGAAACAAGATCAAATGTTTCTTTAGTGACGATATCAGAACTTTCTCCAGTAGTTCTATGGAAAAGTTTGTTCTCTTCAAACATTGGAAGTTCGCATTCGTTGCATCCGTACATACTTGCTACTTGCATCAAACATTTTCTAAGTCCATTTAAGCAAGCTTCTTCGTCGTTGAAATAGTCTAATGTAC
Organism: uncultured Prevotellaceae bacterium; assembly: GCA_963653505.1. Classification (GTDB taxonomy): domain Bacteria; phylum Bacillota_I; class Bacilli_A; order RFN20; family CAG-288; genus Enterosoma. The sequence goes on along the minus strand of CAVJWL010000008.1, from coordinate 46,748 downwards.
CTCTAGGTTTTTTAATTTGTTCAGCCATATCAATCTCCTAATAATAAAAATTCAAAATATTATACTATAAATTTGATCAAAAATTTGTAATTTTGATGTTCAATGACAAAATTTTAAAGCATTTTCAAAACTTTTTTCTCCAAGCAAAAAATTCCCACAAGGGGAATTTAATGAGTTATACGATCAATTCTAAAGACACCTTTGATACCCATGAGATTAGTGATGAAATGAGATAAGGTTTCTTTATCCCTGACAACGAGGGTTATCTGAATTGTAGTGGTGTTATTTGAAGGATGGAACTTAGCAGATATCTTATTGCATTTTCCAGAATTTGCGTTGATACAATTTAAAACATCAATCATCAAATTATTGCGGTCGTGACACTGAACATCTAAATCAACGGGGAAGAGAATTGTTTTTGGAGCATTTTTATTCCAACAAACCTTGATCAAACGATCTTTGATGCCTTCTTTATGAACATTAGGACAGTCACAACGGTGAATCTTAACACCTTGTCCTTGAGAGACAAATCCGACAATTTCATCACCAGGAATTGGTGAACAACAATTTGCCATCACCGACATGATGCTATCACCATTTGGCAAGATGATAGAATCAGTGGTATTGGTTTTGATATTTTTAGCTTGAATCTTATCGGCGATTGCTTCTTCCGATTGTTTTTCAGTTCTTTCTTTCTTGACAGCATCACTAGTATCTAATACCATCGTCGGAGTCAAAGTTCTACCTGCTAACATCAAAAAGATATCATCAGGTTCATTGGCTTTGAATTCATTCAAAACCGCTTTATCAACAACTTGTTCTAAAGTTGATTTGATTCCACTCTCTCTCATAACATCGACAAGGGCTTGTTTACCTTTTTTGATAGAATTTTCTTTGACAAAATCAGCGTTTTGTTTCATCAAATATTTTCTGATTTTAGATTTAGCAAATCCAGTTTTAGCGATATTTAACCATTCTGAATTCGGTTCGGAATTCTTATTGGTGATAACTTCAACAATATCACCTGTCTTCAATTCTTGAGTCAAGGGAACTAGATTCCCATTTATCTTAGCACCACTTAAATGTTCGCCGATATCAGAATGAATACGGTAAGCAAAGTCAATCGGTGTAGCACCTGCTGATAAACAGATGACATTTCCCTTTGGAGTGAAAACATAAATATTAGCATCAAAAATTTCATGAGATAATTCATCGACAAATTCTTTTGTAGATGAATTATTGGAATTTTCTTCAGTCATAGAGACAAAATCTTTAAACCAATGCAATTGATTTTCGATTTCTACCTGTTCTTTTTTAGCATCATAATTGGTGCCTTCTTTGTATCTCCAATGAGCGGCAACACCGCTTTCAGCAATTTCATCCATATCTTGAGTTCTTATTTGAATTTCAAAGAATTGACCGTTTTCAGTGACAACAGTCGTATGGAGAGATTGATACATATTGGACTTTGGCATAGCGATATAATCTTTGAATCTTCCAGGAACTGGTTTGAAATTAGCGTGAATATAGCCTAAAATTTCGTAACAATTCTGTTCAGTTTTAGTGATGATTCTAAGAGCCATGACATCGTAAATCTGTTCAAACGAATATTGCTTTTTATACATCTTTTTATAAATAGAATAAACAGATTTAATTCTATTCTTAATGGTAAAAGGAATATTAGTAGGTTCTAAAATAGATGTAATTTGCTTTTTTAAAGCTGTCAAAGTTGTCTGCACATTTTCACTAGAAGATTTGATTTTGTCTTCGATAAGTGTGTACTTTGCAGGTTCTAAATAATATAAAGAAAGATCTTCTAATTCAGTTTGAATGTTGAATAAACCTAATCTATGAGCGATTGGAGAATAAACTTCTAAAGTTTCATTAGCGATTCTTTCTTGTTTAGCTCTTGGTTGGAATTGTAGAGTTCTCATATTGTGAAGTCTATCGGCTAATTTGACGACAATAACTCTAACATCCTTTGCCATTGCAACAAAGATTTTACGATGATTTTCAGCAGTGAACTCTTCATTCTTATAATCAGATAATCTAGTGACTTTAGTCAATGCTTCAACTAAAGTAGCAATTTCAGAACCGAATTCTTTTTCGATTTCTTCTTTGCTAGTTCCTGTATCTTCAATTGTATCATGCAAAAATCCGGCACAAATTGTCTTTGGACCGGATTGAAGTTCAGCTAAAATCTTAGCAACACCGATGCAATGCGTGATATAAGGGTCTCCTGATTTTCTCATTTGACCTTCATGTTTTTTATCAGCATATCGATATGCTTTTTCAATGAGAGCTAAATCATCTTTGTTGTGAATATATTTTGAATATGTTTCTTTGACATCTTCAAAGGTATAAATTGCATTTTGAATTTCCATATAAAATTAAAGGTCGAGTAAATATCTAGTTGGAATTGGGAGATCTTTTTCTCCTTCTAAGTCTTTCAAACGAATTAAAACTTCGCATAAAACAGGTTCACCACCGCTAGCTTTGACTAAATCAATCAAAGCTTTGAAAGTTCCACCAGTAGCAAGAAGGTCATCGATAAGCAAAACACGATCACCTTTTTTAAAGGAATCAAAAGGAACTTCCATAGTTGCAGTTCCATACTCTAAATTGTAACTGACTTTATGAGTGATACCAGGTAATTTTCCAGCTTTTCTAGCCATAACAAAACCGATTCCCATCTTGTATGCCATAGCAGATCCGAAGATGAAACCACGAGATTCAGCACCGATGATGACAGTTGGCTTATATTCCTCGGCGATTTTGCAAAGTTGGTCGATGCAATCATTGAACGCTTCTGGGTTTCTAAGAAGCGGAGAAATATCTTTAAATGAAATTCCTTTTTTAGGAAAATCTTCAACAACAGCGATATATTTTTCTAAATCCATAATACAAAAAATCTCCTCAAGAAAATTATAACATTATCTATTTAAAATTCTAGTCAAATAAAAGTTTTTATATCAAATTCATCAAATGATTTAACGCATTTATTCTTTCAATCACTTTTTTAATTTTAAAGACTAAAAGATGTGATAAAATTACTTTATGGTAAAAATAATTTCAGATTACGGTTATTGCTTTGGTGTTGAAAATGCAATTAAAACCTTAAGAAAAGCTTCTGAGGAAGTTGATCACATCTATCTCACTCATTCATTGATTCATAACAAAATCGAAAATGATAAACTGATGAAAGAAAATAAAGCATCTATTTATGATGGTGAAAACTTAAATGAGAATGATGGAATTCTTTTTTCAGCTCACGGTCATGGTAAAGAAGAAGAAAAAACTTTTGGAATTAAACCAAAATTATTCGATGCAACCTGCCCTTTAATTTTAAATAGATATAAACTGATTCAAGAATCAGATAAACAAGATATCACTTATTTCTTTATAGGAAAAAAGAATCATCAGGAAACCTTAGGTTTTTTGAATAATTTTCCTTTTTTTAATTTCATCAATTCTCAAGAAGATATCAAAAGTCAAATCGATAAAATTAAAACCACGAAAAAGTTATCGTTAATTCCGCAAACTACAATCTCAAAAGAAAAATATGAAGAGACTTTAAATATTTTAAAAGGTTTAGGAGATGTTGTTTTCACTCTTCCTATCTGCCAATTGTATTCAAGAAGAGTCGTTCAATCTTTAGAATTTTTAAAGACGGTAAACATCAAGAATTCTGTCTGTTTTGTCTTGGGTGATAAAAGTTCATCAAATGCTAAAGAAATAAAAAATGCTATCCAACAAGCATTCAGTGATTTATATGTTGAAATCACTCTCTCATTAGATAGCATTGATTTAAATAGTCTCAAAGGTAAAGATATTTATTTGACTTCAGCGACTTCTTGTTCGAAAGAAGCTGTTTTAGAATTCAAAACTAATTTAGAAAATCTTTTAGAGAATCTTTGAGTTCTTTATCGATTTCATTGACGATTTGAGCAACTCTTTGTAAAGAGATGTTGTAATCTTTTGCGATATTCTGAAGTGTCTCTTTTTGACATCCAATACCATATTTTCTTTTGCAAATATCTTTTTTCTTCTCAGGTAATCCTTCGATTAAACTGATGACTTTATCATATAATTCCTTATCCTTAGCTATTTGACTAGGATCTTGACTAGAATCAGGATAAAAATCGGTTATTGAACTATCTTTATCATCGGAATAATCATCTTTTTTAACATCGCTCATGATTTTGTAATTCATGTACGACTTCCACTCTAAGACTTGTTCGACTGTAACCTTCATTTCTGAAGCTATCTCTTCATCAGTTGGTTCTCTTTCAAGTTTTAAAGTAAGACTATCGATTGTCTGTTTCAATTTATTCAAAGACAATTGAACGTTATTAGGAATAGAAATTATATGGCAGATTTGTTGAACATAAAGATTCATCTTATTTTTGATATAGGGAAAAGCAAAAGTTGAAAACATAACATTATAAGATGGATCAAAATTCTCAACAGCATTCATAAGTCCGATGCTACCTTCTTGAACTAAATCTTCAGTTGGAATATGAAATTTAGAAGAATAATCTTTAGCGATTCTGTAGACCATTCTGATATTGTCAGTCACAATTTCATTTCGTAAATCTTCATCTTTAGTCTTGTAATATTCATTCAATTTCTCAATGTTGATTTCTTGAAGGGTCTTGCTCGACTCTTTTTCTTCAACCTTGAGAAGTTCTGATAATTCTTCCGTATCTTCAATATTATTGTAAATTCCCATTTTTAACCTCTTATTCAGTCTTTTAAAATTTCTAAAGCCTTTTGATAAACGATTAAATCTTTTTCTTTTTCAGTTATACCATTTTCAATTAGCTTATTAAAATTTTTAATATTTGTTTCAAGTTTTTCTTCCAAAACAATATCTTTATGATGCAAAGGATAACTTCCAAACATGTAGTCAAATTCATCAAACTTTTTATTCTCTTCACATCTTGTGAATCTAAGCAACGGATAGGGATGTTTTTCAAATACATAACATCCGATATCATCGTAAAATCCATTCTCATAAAGCCTTTTAAAAAGATTGTACGGATCAGTTTGGGGTTCGACAATGATGGATTCTAAATGATTGAACTTATCCATATCTTTAAAGAGAATTTCTTCCATCGTGTTAGCGCCCATCCCTAATAAAAAACAGCCATTGACATCTGATGGCATAATATCAAGACCTGAAGCAAAAAGGCATTCAACATTTGAATAATTACTTTTGATGATATCTTTTAATATATCATATGGCCCCTTTTTATTCTCAACAGCGTACATTTTATATCCCTTAGATTCTAAATCTAAGGATAAATATCCGTGTCCTGCTCCAATGTCCATATAGACAATTGAAGGCTTAGCATAGCTTGACGCTATCCTAAGCCTTTCAGTCAATTTATAAGTCGTTTGCAAAATCTTTAAGCAATTTAGCTCTTGAAGGATGTCTTAACTTCTTTAATGCTTTTGCTTCTATTTGTCTGATACGTTCTCTTGTGACATTGAATTCTTTTCCAACTTCTTCTAATGTATGGGTGCGATTATCTTCTCCTATACCATAACGAAGACGAATGATTCTAGCTTCCTTATCGGTCAATTGATCTAAGACTTCATCAATTCTTTGTCTTTGCATTGCTTCATTAGCATAGTCATAAGGAGATTGATTGTCTTTGTCGACGATGAAGTCACCGACATGACTATCCTCTTCTTCACCGACAGGTTTTTCTAGTGATAATGGATCTAAAGCGATTTGTTGAATTTCAACAATTCTACTTGCAGACCACATATGTCCTAATTCTTCAGAAATTTCTTCTGGTGTTGGATCACGGTTCAATTTTTGAACGAGTTTTCTTTGAGCTCTAGTAATCTTGTTGATGGTTTCAACCATATGAACAGGAATACGAATAGTTCTTGCTTGATCAGCTAAGGCTCTTGTGATAGCTTGTCTAATCCACCAAGTGGCATAGGTTGAGAATTTGAAACCTCTAGTATAATCAAATTTACCGACAGCTTTGATCAAACCTAAATTTCCTTCTTGAATCAAATCAAGGAAATCCATACCTCTATTGACATAATGTTTAGCGATAGAGACGACCAATTTCAAATTGCATTGAATGAGTCTATCTTTAGCTTCATCGCCATCTAAATAGGTTTCTTTTAAATCCCAGATTTCAAAATTGTCATCACTTGGATATTCCATATTATCACACCAAGTCTTAAAATCATCTGGAGTTTTATCCGCAGCTAATGAATCACAATATTTTTCATATTCAGGCATAAGTTGTTCTTGAGCTTTTTCACCTTCAATGATTCTTTTAGCAAGTTCAACTTCTTCATCTTTGGATTTTAAAACTTGATAAGTACCGATTTGATGCAAATACTGTCTGACAGGATCGGCATTTTTAACATCAGCAGCTGGATAATAATCTTCAACTTCGATAGCGACAGTTTCTCTTCCTTCATCGTCATCAGTATCCAATAAATCATTATCTAATAAATCATCGTCGAGAAGATCATCTTCAACCGCAACTGAAAGGATTCCAAAATCTTGACAGAAAGTGAAGATTTCATCTTGATCTTCATCATTTAAATCATAACGATTTAAGATTTTATTGATTTCATCTTCGGAAAGAACGCCATCATGAGCTTTGGCTTCATTTGTCAATTTCTCTTTTACTTGGTCAAGAGTTGCAATAGCTGGTTCTTTTTCTTCATCTTTATCAATAGTAGGCTTTTCAGCTTTTTTACTTGTTTTTTCTTCTTCGATGAGAATTTCTTCTTCCAATTCTAAATCAACATCTTCTTCTACTTTCTTTTTTGTTTTGGAAGATTTCTTTTTAGGTTCTTTTACTTCTTCTTTTGAAACATCTGCCACTTCTTTTGTTTTCTTAGTCTTTTTAGTAGAAGGAGTTACTTCTTCTTTTTTAGTATCTTCTTTTTTAGTTTCGGCTTTTTTTGTTTCAACTTTTTTCTTTGCAGTTGGCTTTTTCTCTTTTGTTTTCTTTTCTTTAACTTCTTCTTTCAATTCTTCTTTTACTTCTTCAGTTTTCTTTTTTGATGGCATTTTGTTTCCTCCCTCGTATAATATGTAATAAAATTTTACACTTTCAAGCTGAAAAGTTAAAAAAATTAAGTTTTTTGTATTTCAATAATCAAATTTAAACATTTGATTTTATCTTCGATGCTCAATATTCCAGCTTTATTTTCGACTATTTGTTTTAAAAAGATATATAAGTCAGACAATTTTTTATGCAACTTTATATTTCGATCAAACTTTTTATTATCATATAAAGGGACATCGATATTATAAATTGTCGAAATGATTTCGATGATAAGCTCTTTATCGACACTAGGAATATCTTTTTGAACTTTAAAATCAGATTTAGAATCATTTTCGATATCATCTAGATCGAAGAAATCATCTAATTCGTCAAGATTAGTATCGTTATTTTCTTCTTTTTTTAGTGAATTCAAATCAGATGTATCTAAAAAATTAAACATATCCGAATCAGAAATGATATCTTCTTTATCTTCATCATTCTTAAGAGTTGTATTTTCTGAATTGATGAAGTCGAGCAAATTATCGTAATCTTTCTTTGTCATATCTAAAAGGTTGATATTATTCATATAATAAGAACCATAAAGAGAGCATAATTCATAAAGAGGGTTGATGATAAAGCTGACATTATTAGCTTCACATACTTTATAAGCTTCTCTTTTTTGTCCGATGACCATGATGAGTTCAGCTTCGTTTTGACATAACATCTGCATAAAATTTGTTTTTTTAGACATTTGAGATTCTAAACAATCATTGAGAGTCAAAACGATATTTTGATTTTTGCAATAATTGATGATTTGTTGTTGGATTTTTAAAATAGCTTCAGCTTGATTGTATTTTTTTCCAAGTTTCAATTTTGATAAATCAAAATAAGTAGGTTTAGGTTTTCTTTGATAAAAAGGATATTTTGTCTGCAATTGTTGAACAAATTGTTTATTTTCTTCATTCTTTTTTTCAGCAATTCTTTTTTCTTCTTGAACAAAACTTTTTTCACTTTTATTTAAAACCTTTAAAATGGCATCTTTATCAAATTCGGTTTTTTCGGAAATAATTTTCAAATCTTTATCTTGACTTAGAGGATCTAAAGAATAGAAATATGGACTGACTAAATTCAAAAAATCTAATACTTTATTAGAATCATCCATTCTTCCGTTTTTATCGACTTTACGTCCTAACAAGAAAATCACAGGATCAAAAAGTCGATTGATCTCTTTAAAAAATTCTTCTTGACCGTATTTAGTGAGAAGTTCATCCGCATCTTTAGCTTTTTTGAAAGCCCATTGAACTCTCACATTGATTTTAGCTTCGTTTAACAAAGGAAGGCATCTTTCGATTCCGAGTCTTCCTGGCTCATCACTATCTAAAGCAATTCTCACTTCGACATTCAATCTTTTTAAGGCTTGAATGTGTTGTTCAGTCAAAGCTGTTCCCATCAGAGCGCAGACAGATTTAATACCAGCTCTAACATAGGCGATGACATCCATAAAACCTTCTACTACATAGATATATCCGACTTTTTTAGCTTCTTCTTTAGCAATATAATAATGATAAAGTATTTCAGATTTTTTAAATAAGAGAGTCTCAGGATAATTGATATATTTTCCACCACTTTGTTCTTCTTTATACTTTCTTCCAGAAAAAGCGACAACATGACCGTAATTATCAGCGATAGGAAACATGATTCTATCTGTATATCGATCAATCAAGGACGAAGAATTTGATAAAATACCAGCTTTTTCAAGCGTTTCAACTTCAAATCCTTTGTTTTCTCTCAACTTTTTTACCAAATCAGAAGGGTCTTTAAAAGATAAACCGATACCAAAATGGTTGATCACTTCTTGACTTAGTTTTCGATTTTCGAGATATTCTCTTGCTTCTTTTCCATGGTTTGCTAAAAGATTTAAGCAATATAATTCCTTACAAGATTCCAAGGCTTTTAATTCATTAGAAAAACGCTTTTCAACTTCAGGAATATTCTTTTTGACAATTGAAAAATTATTAGGTAATTGAATATTGCAAATCTCTGCCACTTTTTTAAGGGCTTCTAAAGGACTTACATTGGTATATCTTTGTACAAAATAGATGGAATCACCACCTTCTCCATCAACAAAACATTTGAAAGTGTTTTTTATAGGATCGATTGTCATACTCGGAGAATGGTCATCATGAAAAGGACAACGGCATGCGTAGCGATTGCCCTTTTTCTTAATCTCTTTTGCTCCTAAGAAGTAAGAGATGACATCGACAATCGATGATTTTTCTTTCACTTCTTTAAAAATATTAAAATCATTTTTTTCCACTATTCACCTATCAGTAAATTCTTCTAGTCTTGATGAAATTGTTGATGTAATTTTCAATTTCATCGATATTGATTCTCTCTTGTTTCATAGTATCACGTTCACGGATGGTGACGCAGTGATCATTTTCACTATCGAAATCATATGTGATGCAGAATGGAGTTCCGATAGCATCTTCTCTTCTATATCTCTTTCCGATACTTCCAGTAGTATCAAAAATAGCATCATAACTTTGATGGACTTTGTTGAAGACTTCTTTTGCTTGATCGACAAGCTTATTAGAAAGTGGCATGACAGCAACGGTATATGGAGCAAGTTCAGGAGTGAAATGCATGACGATTCTCGAATCATTTTTCTCAGCATCTAATACTTCTTCATCATAAGCATCGCAGCAAAGTGCAAGCATCAAACGATCCAAACCAAAAGATGGTTCGACAACATGAGGAATATAACGAGTGTTATCACTTGGATCAAGATAGGACATATCTTCACCGCTTGCTTCTTGGTGACGAGTCAAATCATAATTACCGCGGCAGGCGATACCCATAAGTTCACCCCAACCTAAGGATGGGAATAAATATTCGATATCTGTTGTTGCTTTAGAATAGAAAGCAAGTTCAGCTGGTTCATGATCACGGAAACGAACACATTCATCTTTGAGACCTAACTTTTCAACGAAGGTCTTGCAATTTTCTTTATAGAAATTGAACCACTTATCATCTTCACCTGGACGGAAGAAGAATTCGATTTCCATCTGTTCAAATTCTCTAGTACGGAAGGTGAAATTTCCTGGAGTGATCTCATTTCTAAATGCTTTACCGATATCGCAAATACCGATAGGTAACTTTCTTCTTGTTGTACGCATGGTATTTTTGAAGTTGACAAAACAACCTTGAGCAGTTTCAGGTCTTAAATAAACAGTTGAAGAATTTTCTTCGGTGACACCGATGAAAGTCTTGAACATCATTTGGAATTGACGAATTGGAGTGAATGATGTCTTATGACAGCTTGGACATTCAATTTTTCCGGATTGAACTAAATCATTCAATTCACTTTGAGTCATGCCATCGACATCTAAGTCTGGCATTTGATCGTGAACTAAGGTATCAGCTCTATAACGTGAATGACAATATTTGCAATCGACAAGAGGATCATGGAAATTAGCTACATGTCCTGTTGCTTGCCAAACCTTTGGATTCATTATGATAGCTGGATCGATTTGAACGTTGTATTCAATACCGCGAACAAAATGACGAAGCCATAAATCTTTGACATGATTTTTAAGCAAAGCACCTAAAGGACCATAATCCCAAGAATTGCTGAGTCCACCATAAATTTCACTGCCTGGATAGACAAAGCCCGAAGTTATCAAATGACTAGTAATCTCTTCAAATGTATGTTTCTTTTCCATAATTTTATACCTCACAAAAAACTTAATTATTATACCACTTATAAACTACAAAATATCGAATATAGAAGACAAAGAATTCAATTTCTTCAAATCAAAGTAATCGATGAGATTATTGGTAAGTTCATAGAAAATTTGCTTCCCTTGTTCTTTAGGAACTACTTTATTGATTGTCTTTTTATTAAATCCTAAAAAAACATATTTTAAAATGTATAAATCAATCTCATCTACTTTAGCAGTCGGTGAACAATTTTTACAATAAAATCCGCCATCTTTAATCGAATATGAAATTAAATTTTGTTCATTATGGCATTTCAAACATTTATCTGTTTCCATCTTCAATCCTAGATGTTGATAAATGCTTCCAAGCAACAAAAGTAAAATCGATAGGATATCTTTTCCATCTCTCAACGCTTTTAAAAATTCGATGAATTCTTCAAGGGGGAAATCATCACCATATTGGAATAAGTTGATAGCTAATTCTTGTAAAAAATTAAGTGTGATATTGAAATTATAATCAAAATACAATTTTGAAATATCATTTATCACTTCTGCTTGTTTAGCGATGTAAAGATTATTTGAACTTTTATAGACACTAGCTTCGACATAGTTGAATATCAATAACATCGGTTTGAGCATGCTTTTTGGTTTATAAACACCTTTTAAAAAGATAGGAATTATTCCTTCCTCATAAGCAAATGTTGCAATAGCAGAGTTATCATCGTATTGAGAAAGAGATAAAATCAATCCTTTGATATGAATTATTTCACTGGATATCATTATTCCTCGTATCCGAATTTCTTCAAATATTTATCAGAATTTCTCCAATCAGGAATGACTTTAACAACAAGATCGCAGTAGCAAGGTTTTCCAAAGTATCCTGAAATTGCTGTTTCACTAAATTTTGAAATTTGTGAGATCATTTGGCCTTTTTTACCGATAACAATTCCTTTCTCAGAATCTTTGTCAACAATGATATTTGCTCTCACTTCCATTCCTTCATCATCTTCTTCAACACCTTTGATATCAACATAGATGCTATGTGGAACTTCTTTTTCTAATAATCTCATACATTTTTCACGGATGATCTCAGCAAGGATGAATTCCATCGGATGGTCAGAGACCATATCTAATGGATAATAGATTTCTCCTTCTTCTAAATGATCTTTGATTGTCTTCAAAAGGGTGTCGATATTGTAATTATCTTTAGCAGACATTTCAATAAATGTGGCTTTAGGTAAGATTTCTTTATATCTATTCAATCTTTCTTGTGCTAAATCAATTTTACATAAATCTATCTTATTGAAAGCTACGATGACAGGTATGTCTTGTTTAGCTAATTTCATCGCTAATTCGAAATTTGGAGCTTCACTTCCATCGATGACATAGAGAATCAAATCAACGCCTTCTTTGGCGCTTTCAGCATCTCTTAAAAGGATAGATCCTAATTTTCCATGAGGTTTAAAAACACCTGGAGTATCGACAAATATGATCTGGGATTCTTCATCGTTATAGATAGCTTGAACATTATCTCTTGTTGTCTGAGGTTTTGAAGAAACAGCTAATAATTTAAAACCAAGACATCTATTGATAATAGTACTTTTTCCTGCATTTGCTCTACCATATACGCATACATATCCGACTTTTTTCATGCTTCTAAATCTCCTTTGGTGAATGTGAATGGCAATTGTTCACTCACAGTTGTAAAAAGATGTTTGCTAGCATCTTTGTTATAGATATAAACTGGGCAATTTGGATTTAAAAGTTCACCCATGACTTGTCTACAACTTCCACAGCAAGTGCCAACATTCATAGAATCGGTGATAACACCGATGGCTACGATATCATCTTTATGATATCCAAGAGCATAAGTGTGGAACATACACACTCTTTCGGCGCACATCGTATCTCCATAGGCGGCATTTTCAATATTGAAACCTTGGTGATATTTGTTATCTTTAGTGACAATAACAGCACCAACTCTGAACTTAGAATATGGAGAGATAGATTTTTCTCTTGCTTCAAAGAGATTTTTTACCAATTTCTTTTGATTTGTGTAAAAATCAACAGGAAGATTGTTCAAGATCTTGTTTTGCAAAGGATACATAATTTTTGCATCTTCTTCTTGAATATGATCATATCCAAAAATATGAAGCAATCCGTGAATGAATAAAAATGCGAGTTCTCTTTCATATGGATGTTTATATTCTTTTGCTTGTTTTTTAGCAATTGCTGGTGAAATCAAAATACTTCCTAAATCGATGATAGGATCATCAGGATTAAAATCAGCTTCGCGATAAGCAAAGGTTAAAACATCAGTTGGGCGATCTATTTTTCTATATTCTTTATTCAACTTATGAATTTCTTCATCGCTGACAAGAGATAAAGAAACTTCATAGTTTCCCTTTTTATTCAACGATTCAAGAGTGAAATCGAATACTTTTTTAAAGATATCGAATAATTTTTTGCTTTGATGGGTATTATCTAGGTAATCTAGGATGTGCTGATTTTCTTCCATTTGAAAATCCTCCGTTTCTAACGCTATTATTATAAACTAAATGGAAGAATGATTTCACATAAATATCTAAAGGAAGGGTAAGAGAATTGATTTTTGTGCGAATTTTTGACATATCAAAGATGTTTATTAACAATTTGTAAAACATCACAGTGAAAGATAAGCCTAAAAAAAGATAAAAAAGATAAAAATTCAAAGAAAATCTTTCTCCAAATCCCATCTCAAGAACAGTGAATAATGATAAAACCAAAGCTTCAAGTATAGTGCAGGCAACCGTTCCCTCTTCAAATGTCGAGGCAATCGACCTAGCTTCATAAAAATCATTTTCAAAATTTTTATTGTTCAAATTATTTTTCATTCTTTCTTCTTTCAATGAACAATCTCTATTCATTTTGCAGTACTGATTTTTAAAAGCATAAAATAATAAGGTGAAAGCGATAGATGTAAGTCCTAACAAAAAGACAAATTCACCATTAGAAATGAAAATCATCAGCGTCAAAACACAAGTGATTCCATATGAGACAATTGAGCTCATCCTATTGATATTCATACTCAATAGTTCTGATAACGAAGCATAATCAACAAAGGATTTTGAATCTTTCAAATAAGGAATCAAAATATCTTTGTCCATCCTTTTCCGAGATAATTTATTGAGAAGAACTTGAAAGAATAATAATAAGAAAGATAATACAATCATTCCGATTTTTATCTCGAATAATATATCAGCTGATATGTAATAAAATAACGCGCTTAAAGTGCTAGCTTGTAAGATGAAAAGCAATGAATACAAAAAGATTTCCATCTTAGAAAAGAAACATATCTTATTTTTAACGCGCATATCTTTTTGAATCTTTTTAGTTATCAATACCCTCCCAGTTGAAATTTTTCTGATTTCATCGATAGTCAAATAATAACTTCCAAATTCACTGTCAACCACTTTGAATTTATTTCCGATTTTTTTGATTACCAATAGAAAATGTGTTCGTTTATCTTCATATAATACTTGAAGAATGAAAGGATAATTCTTCTTATCGATTATTTTTAAATCGCCTTCAAGCCTTCCTTCGACTGTGACATTGTATAAATTCAATTCTTCTTTGATAGACAAGAAATCTTGAAGTTTATCTTTGATAAATATATTTTCGTAATACGAATTCTTCCTCACATAGGATAAATAATTTCTTGTCACAGCTCTACCACAATCATCGAATGAATTTTGATATATCATGAAAAATACCTCCTATATGAAATGGACCATTTAGAAGGTATTTGTCTATCAGATTACGATATCTTTTATTTTTTTCTTTTCAAAGATATTATTCATCATCTCCGTGGCTTCACTTTGAACATCCATCTTATAAAACCAAGCATTTGATAATTGGCTTACAGTCTTATCTTGAGATAGACTTGCAAAGGTCAATTTTCCGTTTTCATTTCTCTTTTTGATCAAAGGATAGAGATATTTAGTCAACATCTCTTCTTTATAAAATCTCTTCTCTAATAAATTGATGTTTTCAATGCAGAGAACTTGAACATTTAAGATTTTATAAAAATCATATTCGCTTTTCTCTCTGACTTGGAAATTATATGACCTTAGATCTTCAAAAAGATTATCCAGCTTTATATATGCGCATTGATATTTTTTTGATGCGAAATAATAGCAGGTGAATTTTAACAATTCAAAAGCTAATTTTTCATCGTTTATCGCGTAAAACATATATCCAGTATTTGTTTTATCTTTTAAAAATTGCTTTTGTAATTTAATTATTGAATATATTAGATTTTCACAATCTTTTAAACTTTTATTTTCTTTATTTTGAACACTTCTTAACAATCTTGATGATGTCATATATATCTCATCTTTTACAACATCAGAGATGATGATATTAGCTAACTTTTCATTCTTATCAACTAAATATTCACAAGGCAATTTATCTGTGACAATGGCATTCAAATCTTCATCATATCTTGGAATTAATTTATACCCTTTGGAATTTTTAGGACATGAGATAAGACCACTTGTACACATAGAACATATCTCATCATCTTCGAGATAAAAATAAATTTTACCTGCTGATTTATTGAAGGTTTCTTCGTTTTTCAAAAGAGGTTCAATTTTGCTTTTACATCTTATCGAATTATTTAGTCTTTTTCTAACTTTATTTACAAATTCACTTTCGGTCTTCTTGTCGACTTTTATCGGAGTGAATTCATTTTTAAATGATAATAATTTATCAGTGATTCTCTTTTCTTCTTCATTCATAAGCCTAATTCCTTTACTAAATCATCCAAGTCTTCTTTCCTATCAGTAACTTCTTTGACTTCTTCATCTTTGTTATCTTCTTTAAATTTATATTTGCTGCTCTTAATCTTTTTCATCTCATAGTTTCTATTCGATAAGAACACCATAGCATCATAACAATTTGTAATATTATTAGAACTCAATGAATAAACAACTTTTTCGATATATTTTTCTCGGAATTCATTATTGGTATTTTTTAATGAATAATGTAATGCTACATTTAAAACTGAATTTGAAATATTCAAATCATTTTTCATCTTAGCGATGAAGTCGATCATGAATTTTGATGGTTCAGCATTGAAATAATAGGACAATAATTCTTTTGGAGTGATACTTGTGAAGATTTTGATCAATTTTCCGTTTTCGCTGTCGGAATTGTAATTTTCTTCTTCATATCCATTTCTTTGAGGTGAATATTTCTTTAAGGTTTTGACATCTCTTTCAAAACAGTCCATAACAAAAACATCATCTGTAGTTGTATTTTTGATAATAAGTTTACAGGCTTCATCTTCAGTCAAAGAATATATGCAGGCAATATCTTGGATTTTTTTCTTCTCTTCTTGAGAGAATTTATTTGTATACATTTCATCCTTTAATTTTTTAGATAAAACTTTAAATGAAAATTCCCCTTGCTTTTTATAATTCTTTGATAAATTCATCAATCCGTTGTCATTTAAAGATACCTCATTTTCATTGATATCAATATAGAAGATGTCATTGAAATGGGTTGAGGTGTTTTGATATGATTCAAACCTATTATCATTTTGAATCAAAAACTGACTTTTCAATCTCACATATTCTTTTCCATCGACAAAGGAATTCAAACTTGTTCTCAAAATCGGATCATCAAAAAATTTCTTCGGGGTAGCTGGAGGAAGAATTTTATATATATATGTGACTGTTTTTGTATCGTTATCATTTTCTTTTCGATAGGTCTCTAATAGTCCGATAGCTTCTAATCTGCTTCTTGCATCCAAAAATCTGCTCTCATCCATTCCGACTAATGAGAAGATTTGATCGTGGAAGAAATACTGTTTTCCTACCTTATTTAATGAAAACGAATATAAGACATGATAGAGAGAAAAAGCATCAGTTTTTATTATTGGCAAATATAAAAACGACAGAACTTGTTCATCAGTGATTGATAATGTGAAGTCTAAATAGATATTAAATGTAGAATCTTTTTCAATTATTTTCATGATCTAATTATAACATTCTCTTTAATTTCTTTAAAGAAACAACAAAAATAATTACATTTTGTAAGATAATTCACTGAGATATTTTAACTTTTTTTAAAAAATCGATATTTTAGATGAATTAAAGCTTTTAAAACTTTATTTTGAATTGAATTAGATATAAAATAGTTAGGCAATATTACACATAAGGTAATACTCTCGCTTCTGTGAGAAAGGACACTATAGAGATATGAATTACAGAATCGACAAAAAGACAAAGATCATTTGCACGATTGGACCTGCAAGTCAAAGCAAGGAAGTGATGACAAAACTCATCGAACACGGTATGACTTGTATGAGATTGAATTTTTCACATGGATCTCATGAAGAACATCTTGCAAAAATGACTACTTTACGTCAAATCGAAAAAGAACAAGGAATCATCATTCCGATATGTCTTGACACTAAAGGACCGGAAATTAGAACTTCATGTTTTGAAGGCGGTTTAGCCACTTTCAAAAAAGGTGAAACAACAATCATCAAAATGGGAACCGAAACTCTTGGCAATGAGAAAAAATTCGGTGTCACCTATACAAATCTCTTCGATGATGTACCAGTCGGTGCCATCTTAAGACTTGATGATGGAAATCTCGAACTCACTTGCACTGAAAAAGATGAGAAGAACAGAGAACTCATTTGCAGAGTTGAAAACACTCACACTTGCAAAGATAGACGTGGTGTCAATGTTCCTAATGTTCATCTTTCGATGCCATACATCTCGGAAACTGACAAAGCTGATTTGCTCTTCGGATGCAAAGAACATGTCGATTTGGTTTCTGCATCATTTGTCAGAAATAAGCAAGATATTTTAGACATCAGAAAACTTTTAGATGATAATGGTGCTAAAAACACAATGATCATCTCTAAAGTTGAAAATACTGAAGCCATTGAAAACTTGGATGAAATCATCAAATACAGCGATGGTATCATGGTTGCTAGAGGTGATTTAGCTGTTGAAATCCCACCGGAACAAGTCCCTGTATATCAAAAGTACATGATTGATCAATGCAGAAAATATGGAAAGCCAGTCATCACAGCTACTCAAATGCTTGACTCGATGATCAGAAATCCATTCCCAACTAGAGCTGAAGTCAGCGATTGCGCTTGGGCTGTTGATCAAGGAAGTGATTCGGTCATGTTATCCGGGGAAAGCGCCAATGGTGACTATCCTATTGAAGCTGTTGAGATGCAAGCTCGTATCGCATCAGTCATGGAACAACATTTTGATTACAAGACCTCTACTCACGATGCCTTTGATACTTCCGATAAGACAGTCTCCGATGCTATTGCAACCTCCGTTGGTGATACTGCTCAAATCATCGGTGCTAAATTGATTGTCTGTTTCTCAGTTTCTGGTAAGACTGCCATAAGAATTGCTAAGACTAGACCTATCTGCCCTGCTTTCATTGTCTCTTCTGATATCGATGTCTTAAAACATACGATGTTGTATTATGGTAATTATCCATATTTAGTCAAGAAAGTCCCTGAATTCACTGAAGAGATGGAAGTTCTTGCTATCAAACTTGCTAAAGATTACAATTTGCCTAACGGTTCTAAGATCATTATTACAGGTGGTACTCCTGTCGGAGCTGGTAAGACGAATTTTATGAAAGTTGTCACTTTGAATGAAAGTGAACACGATTTTGAAGATTAAAAGGAGAACCATTTATTTATGAACAAAAACGTTGTTATCAGTATCGATTGTGGTGGGACTAATTTGCGTGTTGCTGCCGTTGACCAAGATTTGAACATCTTAGCTGTCAGAAGAGTTCCAACTATCCATGACAATCCTGAACGATTATATGAAGCTATGAAAGAATTGATGCACCAAGTTGCTGAAGAAGCAAATGTTGATATCATTTCAATCGGTGTATCCATTTGTGGAACTGTCGTTCACAATAAGGTTGGAAAATGCGGAAATCTTGGCATTGAAAGAGGTTTTGATTTTGCTGAACTCTTCCACAGAGATTTCCCAAATGCCCTTTTAAGAATCGCCAATGATGCCAATTGTTCTGCTTTTGTCGAAGCAGAATACGGTGCTAACCGCGGATATGCTGATTCTTGTTTCATCACTATTTCATCTGGTATCGGCTTAGGATTAGTCCACAATCATGAAATGGTCGACCTCCCTTTAGAAGCTGGAAGAGTTATGATCAACTTCAAAGATAAATATTATGAAGCTGAATACTTATTATCTGGCAATGGTATTGTCCATCTTTGCAAGATGCACAACATCACTATCAATCACGCTGGTGAATTCTTTGATGGCGTAAGAAAAGGTGAAGCTAAGTTTGTCCCTGTCTATAACCAATGGTTATCAATGCTTGGTATTTGGCTTGGAAATGTTCATCTCATGTTCGATTGCCAATCCTATGCTTTAAGCGGTGGCGTTATGAAATCTCAAGATGTTTTCTTAGAGGATTTAGAAAAAGTCGCCAATGCTTCAATCGCCAGTTGGAATTTCAATCCGATCGTCTTAAAGAACGCAAAATTTGAACAAGATGTCGGTATTGCAGCTGCTGCTAGCATTGCAATTCATGAATTAGGTCGTAATAAAGGTCTTATTTAATATCAATTTTATTATAGAAATCGAGGATATCTATCGTATGAAAATCATTTTACCAGACAAATCTTTTAAAGAGATCAATGATGGTGCAACAGCTTTAGATGCTGCAAATAGCATCGCTTTAAGCTTAGGAAAAAAGGCAATTTGTGCTAAGGTCAATGGTGAACTTTTTGACCTCAATGCAAAATTACCTGGTGATTGCAATTTTGAAGTCATCACCAAAGAAACAAGTGATGCTCTTCACGTTCTTCGCCATTCCACAGCTCATTTGATGGCTCAAGCTATTTCCCATTTATATCCTGGAACTATGTTTGCCTATGGTCCTGCTACTGAAGAAGGATTCTATTATGATATGAAGCTTCCAGAAGGTGCTTCTATCTCTGACAAAGACTTTTCCAAAATTGAAATGGAGATGAAGAAAGTCGCCAGTCAAAATTTGAAGATTGAAAGATTAGAAGTTACATTAGAAGAAGCTAAACAGATGTTTGCCGGACAAAAATACAAACTCATCCATATGGATGAACTTGCTGATAATGGTTCTAAATTGACTGTCTATCGTCAAGGTGACTATGCAGACTTATGCTTAGGTCCGCATATGAAGACAACTAAAGACATCAAAGCTTTCAAGTTGATGTCTGTCTCTGCTTGTTATTTCAAAGGTGATAAGAACAATGATTCTTTGACAAGAGTCTATGGTACTTCTTTCTTCTCTCAAGAAGAACTCGATAATTATTTGAAGGTTTTAGAAGAAAGAAAAGAAGCAGATCACAAGAAATTAGGTAAAGAACTCGGATTATTCATGCTCTCTGACTATGGTCCAGGACTTCCTTTCTGGCTTCCAAATGGTATGATCATCCGTCATGAATTAGAGAACTTCTTATGGGATCTTTTGACCAAAGATGGTTATAATTTCATCAAAACTCCTCAGATGTTATCTCGTGAATTATGGGAAACCTCCGGTCACTGGAAGAAGTACAAAGAAAATATGTACATCACCAAAGTCGATGGTAAGCCATATGCTATCAAGCCGATGAATTGCCCAGGTGCTATGCTTGTCTACCTCAATGATTTGCATTCTTATCGTGATTTACCAATCCGTTATGCTGAATTCGGACTCGATCATAGAGCTGAAGCTAGCGGTGCTTTAAACGGATTATTCCGTGTTAGAGGCTTCACTCAAGATGATGCTCATATCTTGTTAGCATTCGATCAAATCGGTGATGAAATTAGAAGACTTCTCAAATTATTCGGATATGTCTATAAGATTTTCGGTCTTCCATATACTATTGAACTCTCAACTCGTCCAGAAGTCTTCGTCGGTAAAATTTCAACTTGGGATAAAGCTGAAGAAGAACTCAAATTGTGCTTAGAAGAAAACGGAATCCCGTACCAAATCAACGAAGGTGATGGTGCTTTCTACGGACCAAAACTCGATTTCAAGATCAAAGATTCTTTAAATCGTGTCTGGCAATGCGGAACTATCCAACTCGATATGCAACTTCCTCACCGTTTCGGTTTAACTTATACCGATGCTGATGGTCAGAAGAAAGAACCAGTCATGCTCCATAGAGCAATCTTTGGATCTTTCGAAAGATTCTTAGGTATCATCACTGAAAACTTCAAAGGTGCTTTCCCAACTTGGTTAGCTCCTGAACAACTCAGAATCATCCCAGTCAATCCAACTGATGAAAAGATGCTCAAATATTGCGAAGCTTTGAATAAGAAGCTCTTCAATAAGGATGTCAGAACTAAAGTCGATACTAGAAATGAGTCCATGGGCTTCAAGATCAGAGAAGGACAAACTAAGAAAGTCCCTTACACTGTTGTCATCGGTGAAAACGAGATGAATGATAAGACAGTCACATATCGTCTTTATGGACATAAAGATACAAGAACTGTCTCTGAAGCTGATTTTGTCAAGTTTATCTTAGAAGATATCAAAGAGAAGAACCATTCTCGTTCTTATAAAGACTAATTTTAGTGGGCGTTATGCCCACTATTTTTTTGACCTCAAAAAAAAGATGAACCTGTCAAGAAGATTCATCTTTTCATAGAAAGGAGGTCTATATAAATGCTATAAGCGATAGGCTGACAAATTAAACTTTTTTATATTTTTCACTCACTTTGTCATTTTGATTTTCAAAGTAATTGATTAGCTGACCAAAATTTTCAATTCTGGAAGTTATCGATTTATTTTCGTTATAAATAGAGGCTGTGATAAGGCCAAGAAATAAAGAAATAGCAAAAGTCAAAGAAGAGACTAAAATACAAGTAGTCTTGAATTTCTTGGAAAGTTTTTTTACGCCTGTTCTTTGAATTCTGTCTTTCATGTTTTATCTCCTTTCTATCGCCCTAAGAATGCTCGGTTTACAGCGATTGTTCTCCGATATTTCTTCTTCGTTAGGAACTAAAGGTTTTTTAGTTAATAATTGGTACTCACTTTCTTTTTGGTCGATTAGAGGATGATATTTGTCACCGTGATTGACATTTATCAAACACTTCATCGTGTTTTTGACAATTTTGTCTTCTTCGGAATTGAAAGAAATAATTACTAATCGTCCTTTTGGATTTAAAAAATGAATAGCATCATTTAATCCTTTTTTTAATTCTTCAATTTCTTGGTTGACTTCGTATCTTAATCCTAAAAAGAATTGTTTTGCAGGATGTCCTTGTTTCAATAATTCTTTCTTAGGCAGTGCTGACTTGATAATATCGACGAGTTCGAAGGTGGTTTTAATTTCTTTTTCATCACGAATAGCTATGATTTTTTTGACGACTGGATAGTAGATTTTACACTGCCCTAATTCAGAAAAGACACGGCATAATTCTTTTTCTGAATAGGTATTGATGATATCTTTAGCCGTGAGGGAGCTATTCTTATCCATTCTCATATCTAATTCTGAATCAAAACGATAAGAGAACCCACGGCTAGGATCATCAAATTGCGGCGAAGAGACTCCGATGTCCATAAGGATGAAATCACATCCTTGGACATTTGATTCTCTAAGTAAGTCGATAGCTTGTGAATATCGACTATGAATAAAGTGTAAATCCACTTTACTTTCAAATGGTTTTAACTTTTCTTTGGAATAGTCAAGAGCATCTTGGTCTCTATCAACTCCATAAAAGATAGAACCTTTTTTGAACTTCTTAAGAATTTCGCTTGCATGACCAGCTCTTCCGAGAGTTAAATCAACATATGATTTCATCGTTGGTTTAACAAATTGCAAGACTTCATTTAACATGACTGGCTTATGATAATTGAATTCACTCATATTATTCTTGTCCTATCATGTCGAAGAGATCTTTAGAATAGTCATTTGTACTCTCGTTCACGGTTTCGAGATATTTGTCTTTATCCCAAATTTCTAAATGATCATACACGCCAACTACAACGACAGTTTTAGAAAGTGAAACCCCATCCATCATTCTCTTAGATAAGGAGATACGATTGTGAGAATCTATTTCAACTTCTTCAGTATTCGAAGCAAAATATCTCTGAATCTTTCTAGCCTTTGGATCGAATCCATTTAAGGAGAAAATTTTTGCGGCTATCTTATCGTATCCTTCTTTAGAATAAACAGAAAGGCAACTATCTGGACCTAATTGAATGTATGCTTGGCCGTCACTAAAAACATCGCGGTACTTGCTTGGCAAGACCAATCTGCCTTTTTCGTCGATGTTAAGTTCTTTATAACCGATAAGCATGACCCAATTTGTCCCACTTTCTACCAAAAATTATACATTTTCTCCCACATTAAAGCAATAGTTTCTTTAAATAAAAAAATGTTTCTTTTTTTGACCACTTTTTCAAAAACTAAAAAAATATATGATTTTCTTATATTTTTTAAAAAAATATAGAAAATATACATATTTTCACAATATTTTATTTATTTTTAAAATTTAAAAATCATCAAAAAATAGTGGTGGTACAAAATGGGATAATATTCCACAAATGAAGGTTGGTTTACTCTCTTTTTGATGCTATAACAAAGCTTAATTAACAAAGAAAGCAGAACTAACTCATTTCTTACCCACTTTTTACCACCTTTTCAAATGCTTCAAGTTATTTTCTTTTAGGTCATCCAAATATAAAAATATACACATAAAAAAAGTCCGTCAACAAAATGTCAAAGGACTTTATTATTCTTCATTCAGCTTTAGGATATTTATTCTTGTCTTCTTCAGTTATTTTTCTTATTACCTTGCAGGGATTTCCAAAGGCAATAACACCTGTGGGGATATCTTTGGTGACGACAGAACCAGCACCGATAACGCTATCATTTCCGATAGTTACACCAGGTAATATTGTGACATTAGCACCAATCCAAACATTATCACCGATGACTATTTTTCTTGCTATCTCTAACCCTTTATTTCTCTGTTCTTTATCAAGAGCGTGACCAGCACAAGAGATGACACAGTTAGGAGCAATGAATACATAATCTCCGATGATGACATCATTCCCATCTAAAATGACACCGCCGTAGTTCATGAAGAAATATTTTCCTACTTTGATATTTTTTCCGTAATCACAAGAAAAAGGAGATAGAATTGTCGTTGTTGAATCACATTTGCCTAGGAATGACTTCATGATTTCGTATCTCTTTTCTCTATTTGAATTTGGAACATTATTCAATTCAAAGATTTTATCTTGGCATTTATCTCTTTCTTTTAAAAGACTTACATCAAAATTTGCATCGTATAAATATCCAAGTTTTCTTTTCTCGTCTTCTGTCATAAGGTAATCCTCCAAACTAGTTTTAAAAAATAAACAGATTGAAATATTATAATCACTTTTTAAGAAAACTCGGCTAAATAGCCGAGTCATCTTAAAGGTTTTTTAATAAGTCAATTTTGTCTTGGCTCAATTCTTTGATCTCTAAATCAGGTTTAGCAAGCAAATATCCTTGTACATAATCCACACCGAGTTCTTTGACAAATTTCAACTCTTCAACTGTTTCCACAGCTTCAGCGATGATCTTGATCTTATTGATAGAGCAATATGAGACGATTGATTTTGCAAGTTTTTGTTTTTTATCATCCTTATCGATACCGCTTATCAAAGAACCTTCTATCTTGATGTAGACAGGATGGAATGAAAGAATCATACCTATATTGTTAAATCCTGTACCGTAATCATCGATGGCGTATTGAATGTTGTTCTCATCTAGGAAGTTTGTCTTTCTCTTGATGACGGTATTCTGTCCAAAATCTTCTTCGATCAATTCGATGACCATCGAATCAAAGTTTTCTTTAAATGCTTCTTTAAAGCTATGGAGATCATCATCATTGAAGACTTGGCTTGAAATGGAATTGAGGAATATTTTCTTTCCAGTCTGCTTTTTGAAGAATTTCTCAGTTGCACAGAACATTGTGATCTTTTCAATATCATATAGTCTATTGTATTTCTTAGCTGCATTTATGACCATTCCAGGATTGTAATCCTTCAACATCGGTCTTAATAAGGCTTCATAACCTAATATTTCACCTGTTCTTATATCGACAATCGGTTGATAGGCGTAATCGAAGAGATGTTGAGATATCAACTTATTGAGATCTTCAAGTAAAATTGTCTCTTGAACGTAAAGATTATAGATTTCATCATCGAAGATCTGAGTTAAATTCTTGCCGTTTCTTTTTGCGATATACATAGAATAATCAGCGCGTTTACGCAGTTCTTCAAAAGAAATTCCTTTGATATTTTGACAAATACCCATACTGAATGAGATATAGAATTTCTTTGTTTTGATATAAACGAATTCACTTCTGATTTTTTCGATAGCACGAATGATTTCATTTTCTTCTTGAAGGCTTTTAAACCCATCTAAATAGAGAACATATTCATCACCTGAGATATGACAAGCATATAAATTCTCATGTTTTTTAGTGATTTCCAATAAATATTTACCTATTTGTTGTAAATATCCATCTCCGAATTCATGTCCGTAGAGGTCATTTATCATCTTCAAATTATCGACATCGATCATGAAATATGAACAATTAGAACTAGTAGTAGAATTGAATAACGGAAGAACTTTTGAATAGAAACCACGGCGATTTAAAAGTCCGGTTAAGACATCAAAATCTCTTTCTTTTTCAAGTCTTTGTTTTTCAAGATAATCCTTGGTGAAATCAATCAAAGTAGCAAAAGCATCATAATTATTATCGATATCTATTTTTAATCTTAGATATTTTTTATCGATGCAGAAGATTATTTCACCGGATTCTTTTAAGATATTGTCACCTAAGACAATATAAGTAGATGAGATGACTTTTTCTTTCAACCACTTGAACAGGAATAAAAATTCAGCACTTGTGATTTCATCTTCTTTATAAGGAAGATTGAGCATCTCATAAAATTGTCTAGTAGCAGTGATTGAATCTTTCTTTCTTTGATATTCAAAGAAGGAGATATTGAAAGTCGAATCTTCAATTAGCCTATTCATTTTATTGCTCAAGGATGTTGTCTTATTGAAATAATAATTGATTTCAAAAATCAAATTATCGACTTCAGTGATATTAGTATTTGGTATCTTATTGATATTTCTTTCACTGATATTATTAGAGACTTTGACAATCGGTCTTGTGACGATATATGCGACAAGACAACTAAGAATCACCACAATCACAAAACTGATTCCATATATCATAAAGATATTGAATTTTGTATCTTGGGCAATTTTTAAAATCTTATTTTTTTTTCGAATGCCTACTAGATACCACTGATCATCATAAATAGTTGAACCATTGTAGATATTGAGATTATATTCACAATAATATTCAGATGTTTGTTCATTGAAGAATTCATATATATCGTCATATTCTGTTTTAACAAAAGATATATCTTCAATATTTGGTAGTGAAAGGTCTAAATAGGAAGCCAAAGAATCAATGCTTGTCCCATTTTGTTTCTTAACTAAGGCGACATTGATTTCTTCACCCTTATTCAAGTTATAAAACAAATTATCAAGATAAATACTAGTGACTCCGATTCCATAAACACCTACTATTTGATTATTGATGACAAGAACTCGAGATTGAGTTAAGACATTAGTCGAATTGATATAAGCATTGCATTCCCAATATCCAAGGCTTTCTTGATCAACATTATTTTTATAGGCTTGAATAGGTTGAGTAAAGAAAGATATATCTTCAATATCAGTGAATTTGTTAGTATCAATTGTCATACTAAGTCCATATTTTTGTTTAGAAAAATTTTGCCAAACCTTACGAGGAGCATAGATGACATCAATCTCAGAATTAGATATATTCTTCGGTTTTTTTGTTCTGATATATGTCAAAAGTTTGTCATCAAAATCATTGTTCAAAATGAAATAGGCATCATTGACTTGATTATCATTCAACAATTGAATCAAATAAGGAGATAATTCATTCAAGTAATCTTCGGATTTTGAACTATCTTTAAGCATTTCTTCAACGCTTAAAGAGTTATTATTGAGAAACTTCTTGGATGCTGTATTGATGTTGTTATCAAAATTTTCGAAATTATTCCATGAATTCGAAATCAAATTTTCGATATAATTCTTTCTGACGGAGACTTGGGATTTGAAGTTTTGAATTTGAGATTTTTCAACGGAATTTTTAATAACAGTAAAATTGAGAACTAAAATCACAATGATACTTTGAATGACTGTCAAAAGTACCACTGGAATAACGATACGAAAAAATATGCTCTTTCTGAACTCGTTAAATTTTTTAGTCATAATTTATTTGCTCAATTCACTAAACCAACTTTCAAATTTATCATCAGATGTATATTCAGCAATTGTAGCTTCTTTATCTGTTGCTGATTCAACAGCACTTTTAGCACTAGTTAAAGCATCAGAAAAACTATTCTTCAATTTATTTCTAAAAGAAGTTCCACCTTCTCCGACAATATTTGTATACATAGTGAATTCTTTTGTAGTTTTCTGAGCTACTTGGAAGGTCTTTTTAAAGTTTTCATTCTTTTGAGAACTGATAAAATCAGTGCTAAAGCCATCTGCTGTAGCTGGGAAATACCCAGTATTACCGCAAAAGCTCTGCAAATTTTCAGATTTAGTTAACCATTTCAAGAATTGAATTGAAGCATCTTCTTGAGATTTGCTTGATTTTGTAACGCAAAAACCTGCACCTTGACTGACAGCATATTTCTCTCCATCAGCAAAATATGGAGCTGTCAATACTTCACAATCAATTTTATATTTACCGACTGAATCATCCTCGCTATAAACATTGCTTGGGAAATAGCCACCCGATGAAGTAGAACCAACATAGGCTAATATTTCTCCTGTCATGATATCATTGCTTCTAAATTTACCAACCGAAGAAAAATATCCTTTGACATACGGAACATAATATGAATCCCAGAGCTTTTTGAAAACATCATGGTCATAATTGATTCCATAATTATTATTTTCATCATATCTTAAAACATCGATTCCTAATTGTTTACAACCGATGACAAAATAATTGTCGAGAGAATCTCTTCCATAGAAAGCTTTTCCAGTTCTTTCATAATACTTCTTAGATACTTCGATTAATCCTTCAATTGTCGATAAGTCAGAATATTTGATATTCAAATCCGAATTTTGTTGTAAGAATTTATCAAAATCAGTTTTATTAATATATAAAGCTTCAGTGGATTTTGAAACTGGTAAAATTTTTATATTATCACTGTTGGATTCTATTTTCCCTTCATTTAAAAAGCCTGTATTAAAAATAGATAATTCATCCTTAGTAAAATAATCGTTGATATTGACAATCTTTCCTTTTTTATCCAATTCAAAAGCAGTATCTGGATAGGCTAAGAATAAATCAGGTAAAGATTTAGAACCGATATTATCATTGGCGGAGTCAAGTAAGGCAGTCAATAAATCATTGACACTAGAACCTTGAGATTGACTAGTGACAGCTATCTTGAGTTCTTTTCCTTTGGTAGTATTGAAATTCTTCAATATTTCTTGAAAGGCATTCTCAGTTTCAGAATTATAATAAGTCCAAATAGTCAAAGAACGATAGGTATCATTATTGGAATTGACATTATTACAAGAGGTCAACAATGTCAAAAGGCATAAAGATAATTTCATTTTTTTCAATTTCATGATAAAGACCTTCTTTTTACAAATAAATTATATCGATTATCAATCTATATATCAATTTAAAAACTTATAAATTCTAGCAAAAAAACATTATATAAGCATAATTCAATCAAATTTGTAATGTAAAAAAGAAAGAGATAAAAATCATATCTCTTTCTTTCGGTTTAGGAAAATTATTGACAGTAATTATTATCTATTTAAGGGCGGCCACCATGATTACCTCCAGGGCCTTGTTGGCCAGGTTGATTTCCACCAGGATTTCCACCTTGACCATTACTAGAACCGATATTCGTCAGTCCTTGAGAAATACTACTACTTTGCAAGGTTTCACCACCACTAGAAGTGACATTTCCCATATAAACTCCATTTTTAAATGAAGCGTTAGTCGTACTATTTTTAACAAATTTAACAGTTTGACCAATGACAAGAGATTTAGAACCGACAATGACATTTAAAGAAGAGAAAGTCTTAGGTAAAATCATCGAGAATTCTATTTCATCAACAAATACTGATAAAAGAGTATCCTTTTCTAATCCTGACATCGTACAAGAGACTACATTGATAGAATCAGTATTTGGAGTTTGAATCATTCCGTTACTGCCAACTGCGAAGATATTTCCTCCAGTATAAGTGAATTTACCATCGAAATCTAAAGAACCATCACCATTGCTAGTCGGACCAACAACGATCAAATCCCCACCATCCATTAAAATATCTCCATTTGAATCAATACCATCACCTGAAGCATTTACATATACAATTGAATTCTCATGGAAATTCATACTTACACTTGTAAGAGTATCACTAGTGGCATTGATACCATCATCACTAGCTAATATGTAAGTGTAGCCATCATAGAAATTGATGACACCACCTTGGATTCCCTCATAAGAATTATAGATATGAATATTTAAATTATCAGCAATGACACCTTCACTTCCGATATTCAATATCTGATCTGAATTGATAGCTTGATCTTTGGTATAGAAGACATAATCACCAGATAAAATATCGATTTCAGTATCACTAGCAATAGAATCATCAGCTGTATAGAAATAATGAGTGCCAGATGTAAAACTGACTTTAGCTTCAGATTTTACACCTTTACATTTTTGTTCAAGATAATATCTCGTATTATATCTTGTCATATCATCAGAAGATATCTTTTTATATTCACCATTTTCAAGAACATATTTAGAATCTTCATAAATACTTTCATCTGTATCTAGGCTAGCATCATATAAAACATAGGTAGCTGTAGAATTAAAATGAGTGGTTGTATTTTTTATACTGACATCTAAAAATGCATCAATACCATCTCCGTATGTGTCACAATCTAAAATAGAATCAGAAATTGTTACTCCGCCTTCTTTTGAATGAATAGCATCTTTTTTACTTGTTAAATACAATTTTGATGATTTTATTTCAAGTCCTGCTTTTGCATTTAAAGAATGAGAAGTAGAATCGATGATTACATGAGAATTTGTAATATTTAAACCCTTAGCAGCTTGAATGCCAACTCCTGAATCATTATCTTCTAATCCATTAGATGTGACATATAAATAACCATCGCCTTCGATATTTAAAGCGACTTTTTTAACTACAAAAGCAGCTTCTAAAGTATTGCTGGAAGTATCTTTGAGATAGTTTTTAGTCTTGCTTGCTATATGAACAGTTAATGAAGAAGCGGTTTTAACTTCAATTGGAGCATCAGTTTTCGATGTCAAATCAATACCATTTAAAATCAGTACAACATCAGCAGAAGAATTGATTACAACTCTTGCATTTTCATTAGTACCGCTTAATAAATAAGAACCACCATCAGTGATAGTTTTTACTTCACCATCACTCAAGGTAGATAAATCAATCACATTGGTAATGGAAGAAAAATCTTCTTCCTTTTGAGAATCAAAATCACTGGTGATATCAATTCTATCTTGAACTGTGAATTCATCAATATCATTTGTATAGGTATCAGAAGATGAACTTGAATCATTTTTAGTCGAAGTAGTTAGAGTACCATTTGTTGAGGTACTATTTGAAGCAGAAGTGCTAAAATTATTGCTAGTTCCACATGAAGTAAGTGTCATTAACGCTAATAATAAAATTGATTTTTTTAACTTTTTCATAAGATATGTACCTCCTATGAAATTAGTTTAAACCCTCAACCTTAAACAAACCTAAAAAACTATTTTTTTAATACGATTTCAAATCTTATAGCAGTCTTATCATTGATGGTATAGGCTTTTATTTCTCCGCCATGTTCTTCTACAATAGCTTTTGCTATCGATAAACCTATTCCAAAACCGCTTTTTGTTTTAGCACGAGATGAATCAAAAGTATAGAATCTATCAAAACAGTGTTGAATTTTCTCTTCATCTAAATCACTAGCAGTATTTTCGACTGTCAAGACAACTTTTTTATGATTATCTTTTAAAACGACACTGATATATCCGTTTTCATTGACATATTTAAAACTATTATCCAATAATACTGAAAATAATTTAATACACAGTTCTTGATTAGCGATTATATTTATATTCTCCGGAATATCATATTTAAAGGTGATATTCTTTTCGAATTTCATTCCTTCATAATTATCGATAACTTCTAACATTGAAGAAGAAATATCAAATTTATCTTTTGGATAATTAGTAGATAATTCTTCAAGCTTATTTAGTGTAATCATTTCAAGAATCAATTTTTTCATTCTTTCTGTCTGTTTAGAAGCAGATTCTATCCATTTATTATTTAAATTTTGGCTTTCTAAAACATCCAAATCAGCTTGGATAATACTCAATGGTGTTTTTAACTCATGACTTGCGTCTGTTAAAAATCTTCTTTGAGATTCATAAAGTTGTTCGTATGGCTTAATAACATAATTAGAAAATATAAAAGCAGATAAAGTTATAAATGCTAAAGCTGCTGAAGATACGATTGAAGAAATCAAAAATACTATATATGAAGAATCAATTTCACTTTTGGCATCGATCATAATCAATTTATTTTGATCGACTTGATAATAAAAATTTCTGTAATATCCCTTATCCTTATTCAAATTGAATATTTCTTTACCGTAATTCAATATATTTGATTCATCCATTTCAAACCCACGATCATGATGAATAGTATAATTATCATCATTTTTGATTATGATTATATATCTATTCATGAAATCATTTTTGCCAAATTTGTCATTTTCATTTCTCAAAATCATCGCAACTTGATCTTCAAGACGAGTTCTAGAACGAATTCTTACACCGATATTTAAAGAAATATCTATAGTTAAAAGAGTGATAAGAGAAATGAGAAATACTAAAAATGTGAATTTGATTCGCAATTTTTTAAACATTTTTTATCTCCAAATGATATCCTAAACCACGGATTGAATTGAGTTCGACCTTACTTCCTAATTGAACTAATTTTTTTCTCAAATTTGATACATAGACCCAAACTGATGAAATATCTTGATAACTGTCAATTTCCCAAGCTTCTTTCAATATCTTTTCAGCTGAAATTATTCTATCGGGATGTCTAAAGAAAAGTTCTAATATCTGGTATTCTTTGCAAGAAAGATTAACTTTTGTTTGATCTTTCGATAAAGAAAAATCATTGACATTCAATACTAAATCCCCGAATTTTAAATCATTGGTTTCTTTTAAGCCATCTATTCTTCTAAGAAGTGCTTTTAATCTTGATAATAGTTCTTTTGAAGAGAATGGTTTAGATAGATAATCATCTCCACCGATCTCAAATCCTTTGATCTTATCATCAACTTCACCTTTAGCTGATAAAAATATCACAGGAGTGTGGTCGTTTCTTTTTCTGATGATTTTAACAACTTCATATCCATCCATCTCTGGCATCATGATATCCAAAAGTAGGCAGTCGAATTTCTCAGCTTCAATATAATCTAAAGCCATTTTGCCATCATAGGCAACTTCAACTGTATATCTGTTGGCAACTAATATTTCTTTCAAAGCACTGACAAAGTCTTTTTCATCATCAACTAATAGAATTCTCATTTTTTAACCTCTATTAGAAGTATATCAATTTTAACTAAAATGTAGCTTAAAATTTTTAAAATTTAAATATTAGTTTTTCAAAAGAAAATCGAAATATATCTAATCACAAACCCTAATCCAAAAAAGCAATGATAAAAGGCATGACAAATGAATCGCCTAAATAATAATCTCGGGTTCTTACTCATTAAAGGGCATTCAGTTATAAATCTATTTTAGAAATTTGGCACTAGAGATAGTGTCATTTTCTTTTTTGTAGAGAATAAGAACTCTTTAAATTAAAATCCTTTCGTTTTAAAAAAAACAAAGATAACATTTATTAAAAAGATTGACTAGATTAGATCTTCCGTATACACGTAAATTTCACTAAAAGCGGGAAACACAGCCTTTGCTTTTAGTGAATTTTTTAATGTTTATTTTTTGTTTGTCTTTTTATTCTTACTACCTTTTGGTCTACCACGACCTCTTCTTATTTTTTCAGTTTCAATTTCACCATTCTTTTCTCTTTCAATGGTTTTTTTATTTTTACTTCCTTTAGGTCGTCCTCTCATTCTTTTTTCTTTATTTTCTTCTTTTATTTTTTTCTTTCTTCCTGGTTTTGCTTTCATTTCTATCTCTGGTATTTTTCTTTCTTGAGAGAAGACTGTTGATTTCATTCTTCCATTTATTTCACCAGTGATAGCATCTAATACTTCGTTATTGATTCCAAAACTTTCAAGAATTAACTTCTGTCTTTTTGATTCATCATGAATAAATCGATATATTCCTGTTGAATCTAGATAGAGATGAATTCTATCTATCTCGACAATCATCTTATTTGTAATCAAATCATTCTTCTTACAGGCATTCATAAAATAAGAACGAATGATGGAAGAGACAAAACATGCCATCATCTTTCCTTCAATTGAAGGAGAAGAATGAACTCTCATAACATTATTTCCTAATTGTGATTTCATAATCATATATTGAGTTTCAGAAGCATCTCTTAAATGATAGATTCTATTTATTTCAATAGGATCTGTGATTGTCGAAGAAGCGATTGCAGAATAACCCTTACTATCGATTTTTAACTGAAGTTCGTTATTAATAGTTTTTAATGTTCCATTTTCGTATTTGATATATTCAGATAAATCTTGTGGAATATTTATTTGTTTTCCATTCAAAAGCGACTGCTTAGCCTCATTTAAAGAATCGATAAATTTGTTTAACAAATTTATCGATCTATCAGTTCCATTCTTGCCATCAAAATACAAAGCTATATTTGTATTTTCATTATCGTCTTTAAATATTTTTGCTTGATCAGAAATTCCAAAAAGTCCGTTTTTATCGATGATTTTATCAACTTTCCAATGTATTTTTGAAGCGTGTCTTTCCATCATAGTTTTATATCCAAAAAACATCAGATTTAAGGATGACAACATATGGATATCCTAGTTTTTTAATAGCCTCAATATCTTCTTTATAGCAGAAACCTTTATCGATAATAATTCCTTTGATTTGAACATTGAATTCTAATAGAAAAGCAATCATTTCCATGAATGCTTTTGAACCATTATACCAAGTATAACAAAGAGGTAAACCATCATCAGCGCTGACAGCATACATCAAACCCATGATGTTATTTTTAGTGTCTGATTTGTCATAACCTTTTTCTGCTTCTTCGATATTAGAAGAAAAATCAAGATTAGAGCCATCAACACATATCCACACATCACTTTTCCCAAGCTCTACACATTTTTTAATCCATTCTTTTTTAAAGGAAATATTCTTCTCTTTATCAAGTTCTTCGTTGAATAATTTTCCAATGTCATTTCTGTTTAATCTTTTTCTAGAAAACAATTCTTCGTCTCTCATTCTATCTTCAAATTCCATTGCAACATTGGATTTTGAAAGGATTGAATACATTGAATAATCCATGATTGCATTAGCTGTTTCTGGACCATAAACATCAATTAGTTTTTGATAGATGCCACAGGAATTATCAATTCCTAAAGCAAGTGAAAATAAACCTGTTTTAAGAAAAGAATTAGTACTGCTTTCTTCTCCGTATGCTTCTTTCCATAAAGAAGGATACGTCTGTCTGAAATATTCATTTGGATACATAGTTGTTTCAGAAGCGGCATGTCCAATAACTCTTTTTCTTGATGTTCTAATAGTTTTGCCCTCGTTTAAATAAACATAGACAGAACCATCAGAATGATCGATATGACCACCTTCAGGAATGTTCATTTCTTTCTTGTTCCAATAAATTTTACTCATGCTGTAAACCTCAAAAATAATGATAAATAAAATAGAAATTATTCGTTTCCCTATCTTATAGGAAGTAGAATAAATTATGTGTAAAAGATATTTATCCATATTAAAAAATGGCATAAGCAAAGCCATTTTTTAAGAAAAATTGTTTAAGAAAATAATCAGAAAATATTATACCCGTTTCCCGTTTTTAGTAAAATTTTCGTCTAAATGAAGGCAAGAATATACCCTATATAAACCCCAAGCCCCATAAAACCGTATATATAAGTATTGATAAATATTTCTTCTAAATAGTGGTCTCTATGTTTGATAGTATGAACATGATATTCTTCAAATTCATCAGGATAATATTTTTTATAAAATGGAATTTTGATTTTTTTGTAATAAATTTCTCCAATAAAAATACCGATTAATGTAAATAAAAAAAAGAAAATTATAAAAACAACATTGATTTTTCCCTCATTATTTCCAGTCGCATAAGAGGCAATGACACAAAAAACTAATGCTCCAAATGATAAAAACTCTAAAAGATAAATTAATGATTGATTATTATATGTTTCTTTATATGTAGGCTTTGTAACATTTCTAATAAAAGTTTGCGTAAGAAATTTATATTCAATCATCAAAAAAATCTTCAACAAGAAGAAATTCAAAAGACCAACGCCACATGTCAAAATATCTAATGTATTCATATCAATTATTATTTTTAAGAATGGTATAACTGCTATACCAAAAACCTACTTCAGCCTTAGTGGATAATTTAAAGAAAACTCCGCTTAAAATCATCACTATACCTTTTAAAAATCCTGGCAGACAATGACTTAGCAAAAAAGTTGCGACTTTTACAAAAATCAAAAATGAAGAAGAACAAGAAATAATATCGTTAGCAAACAACATAATAGATATGATTTCTGTTAGATTATCAAGAAATAAATTTCCAAAATAGGATTCAACTTCGCTTAGAAAATCAAAAAAGACATCTCCAAAAAAATCTACCAATTCATCACGACTCGCATTTAGAAAATTTTTAATATCTTTAACATTTCCCAAATTTACTAATACACCAAATCCACCAAAAGCTACTGTTCCAAAAGAATCAGTAACAAAATAAACTTTAAACCAACCTAATTCAAAACTTTTAAAACCTGGAAATGAGGAACGAGAATATTCATTGAATTCAAATTCCATGGTCCCATCATCAAGAATAAGACCGCATTCATCTTCAACTAATTCATTCATTAAACTGATATTGTCTTTAACAAATCTTATTGATTTATAATTTTTAAAATAAATTAAATTATCTTCTTGATATTCTAGTTCATACAGTCCTTTATGTTCTTCGATAGTTAAATTACCATCATCGATTGGCATCACTTGATATATTTCATCTGATAAATATATAGAATTATCTTCAACATGAACAAACTCTTCAATAGCATCTTTTTCTTCAATTGATAATTCATTTTCAAAATCTAAACATTCATCATATTTGTCTTTAAGTCCTTCTTTTTTATCTAAATCTTCGTCTAACTGTTCAATTTTACAATTGAATTCATCATAATCAGGAGTATCTATACCTGTATTTTGAACAGTGAACGAACATAAAAGAAGAGAGATAATAGTACAAATAATGCCTTTATAAATAATTTTTTTAAGCATAATATTTCTCCATAATTATATAAATTTATTAATAATTTATATAAGCTAAATATAATCTGTTATTCAATGCAATATTTCGATTGATAATTTTTTAACTAAATAAATATTAAAACACAAATTTGTTATATCCAATATTTCAAAAAAATTATATATTTATTTTTTTAAAAGTCAAGAAATTTTAAACATACGTTTAATTATATTAACTTTCTAAAACATTGATGATTCAATTTTAATATTCAATTATAAAACAATAATAATTATGCAAAACGATAAATATTGATTATAAAATCATCGCATAATTAGGTAAAAAAACTAATGAGGAAATACCAAGAATTATTGATAAATCTAATTTGCAAAGAAATTTTTGTAAAAAAAAGAGCCAACTACTTGGCTTTTTAATATATATAAACTGAATGATTCAGAAATAATT
Organism: uncultured Prevotellaceae bacterium; assembly: GCA_963653505.1. Lineage (GTDB taxonomy): Bacteria > Bacillota_I > Bacilli_A > RFN20 > CAG-288 > Enterosoma. Next base: position 9,909 of record CAVJWL010000008.1, on the reverse strand, counting down.
AGATGGCGGAGCGAAAGGGATTTGAACCCTTGCACGATGTTACTCGTCTATGAGCTTTCCAAGCCCACCTCTTCAGCCTCTTGAGTATCGCTCCACTGAATTTTGATTTTTTGACGGCAAAAAATATTATATATAAAATAAACTTGAAGTCAAGAAAATTTTAAGCAATCATTATATTTAAAATAAATTATTTTTAAATTTCTTCAGTTCAAGACTAAAAAATATGTGTTGTTTATTGTATAATTTTTATATTATGAAATTTACAGTAACTAAATTAGAATCTAATCAAAGAATCGACAAATTTTTAAAAAGAATGCTCAAAGATGCTCCATTATCTTTCTTGTACAAAATGTTCAGACAAAAAGATGTCAAAGTGAATGGTAAGAAAGCAAAGATTGATTACATTTTGCAAGAAGGTGATGAAATAGATATCTATTTAAAAGAAGATCTTTTAAATCAATTCCACAAAGAAGCAAAATTGAGACCAGTTAAAGCTGATTTTAAAATCATCCACGAAGATGATAATATCTTAGTGATTGATAAACCTAAGGGTATCTTAGTCCACGGTGATGAAGGCGAGAAAAGAATCACCTTACAAAATATGGTTCTCAATTATTTAAAAGATAAAGGAGAATGGGATCCAAATTCCTTAAATGGTTTTATCCCCTCACCATGCCATAGACTTGATAGAAATACATCAGGTATCATTTTCTTTGCTAAAAATCTTCCTTCTCTTCAACAATTATTAGAATTATTCCGGGAAAGAACTCAAATTGAAAAAAGATATACCTTATTAGTAAGAGGAAAGATAGATAGTAATGGAGAAATAAATCTTCCTCTTATCAAAGATAGCGAAAAAAGAATGGTAAAAGTAGGTAAAATCGAAAAAGGAGCTAAGCCTGCTTTGACCAAATATCAAAGAATCAAAGCCTATCCATATGGATATTCATTAGTTGAAGCTGAACTTATGACTGGAAGAACACATCAACTACGTGTTCATTTTGCAGCTATTTCTCATCCGATAGTTGGAGATAGCAAATACGGCGATTATCAAGTGAATGATTTCTTTGAAAGAATGTACGGTTTAAAGAATCAATTCCTTCATGCCTCTTATTTCAAATTCAAAACTATCGATGGTCATTTAGCATACTTATCCAATAAAGAATTCACATCTCCACTTCCTGAGAAACTTCAAAAAATTATCGATTCAATATCGCAGTTAAATTAATATGACATTATCATTGTTACTGATCATTCTCATTCCTCTTTTTATCTTTCCATCGATTTTATTACCTCTCAATAGATTGAGAATATTTTTAATCGGTACAATTTCTTCATTTTTGATAGTCGGATTTATATATGTATTAAATATCTGGATTGGAAACAATTTTCTCGAACAAAATATTGGAAAATATTCAACTTTTCTTTCTGGGTATTTTTATCTATCAATAGTTGAATTATCATCAACTGAGATTTACCATTTGAGTTTTAATTTTTTTCTTCTCTTTCTTTATTTTTTAATCTATGTATTAGTGTTTATCCCTGTCAAAATTTTATATATCGGTAAAAACCCATCATTTCATAAGCAGATAAATCATGTGAGTAAAATTATTTACTCAGTTATTTTCTTTATCAGCACTTATTCGATTTGTTTTTTCTTCCTTATAAATATCCGTGAAATAATCCCTTTAAATGATGGTTTATTTCAAAATATTTTCGATTTCATTTATAAGATAGAGGCCTGATATGAACGATGAATTAAGATTTAAATTATTCAGAGAGATAGCAGGCTATAATGAAATAACGACATGCAGACATTATTCTGAATCATTAAAGAACTCTGAAGCATATAAAATTATCTCATACAACATTGTTGAAGCAAGAAAATCAAAGACTAGAAAAGCTAGGTCTTTAGTTTTGGCTTATGATAATTTAAATTTCAATGTCAACAGTGTCAAAGATATATTTAAATTAGAAATATCGATCAACTACATGGCTTTGCATTCTTTTCCTTGCTATTATTTAAATCCCTTAGCTATCGGTCCTAATTATATCGGAGAGATTAATTCTATCGGAGATTTATATATTGATTTTAAAGGAAAAGAAAAATCTATTAACGATATCATATTAGATGATGAAAATTCTTTAGATATAAAATACGAGCAGATAAAGAATTATGTCAATTATTGTCAAGGAGATATGAATGATATCATCAATGAATCTTTAGCAAGACTTAAAAACACTAATTTTTCAAAGACTGAGAATAAAACTGATATCATTTTAGGTGTTATCGAAGATATTTTTTTTATAATCTTCAATTTCACAGCTTTTTTCTTTTTGATATACCCATTTAAAGATTATCAAGCACTTATCACATCTTTTTCATTTTCAAAAATAACATCAATATTGCTCATCTTATTTCCTTTGATAACATTTTTATATGATTTATCATTCATCATCTTCCATTCTTATAAAGCTAAGATTATGGAGCCCTTCAATTATGCGAAGAGATTTTTAAAACAAAATGAATTCAAAATCTATCAAGATGTCAAAAATAGAGGTGAAAAACTCTATAATTATCTCTGTGGAGCAATTAAAGCTAGAATCACTTTAAAAAACGATATCACACAATTTTCAATGCTCTCCTCATCTTTTATCGATTACAAAGCAATTTTAGATGTCGAAAATCAAAAGAAAAAAACATTGTATAAATCCCTTAGAAATATTCTTTTTTCCTTCACATTATTAGAACTTGCTATTTTTATCTTGCAAATCATTGTCTATATCGTCGATATTATATTTTCAACCATCATTTAAATTATGAAATACACATTTAAAAACAAAGAATATGATGATATCTATAGCTTAAGTAAAGATATCTATTTGAATCAAACTGATTTCACTAAATGTCTGAGAGAAGATGAAGACCTTCTCTCCTTTATCAAGGAAGCAGATCCCAATAAATTGATGAGAATTCAAAAGTTGTTGAAATTATCACTTCCTGATGAAATCATTTCCTTCAGAGCTTCGATGATATTAAATCCTTATATGGAATTTAGATATAAAAATTATTTATTTTCAACCTATAAAGATATCGGATCTTATTTTTTGATATCAGCCCCCGAAGCAAATCCCTTAGGAATGGAGATAATCCATTATAATTTGATTTCACTTCACGCATTGTTCTCTCAATTCAACTATTGTAGCATCGAAGAATTCAAGATGATAAAAGAATATGAAAATCAAGCAGAGAACAGCATGATTTACGCTTATTTTCTTTTAGCCTATTATCTTTCAAAAGATACCACCTTACATTATTATAAAAATGAATACGTAGATATTTATTCACTCCTTTATCATTTAAGAAAGGAGAACAATTCCAATAATGTTTCCGTATTATTATCTAACCGTGATTTTTTAAAAGCTTTTTCAAAATTTTCAAAAGATAAAAAGGTTATCGAAGAATTTTTACATTACAACAGTGAATATAATAAAAGTAAGACAAAACTTGACGAATTTCTAAAAAAACGTGAACAAACAATGCTAGATCTTTCAAAAATCAAAGAAGAAATCTAATGAAAGTCAAAATGATAAATAATCTATAGAAAATTAGTTTCATCTTACTTCATTTTTGATAAAATATTATAAGTGCAAGGAGATAACTTATGAGTTACCAAGAAAAACGTGATGCCTGGCTTAATTCAAGTTGGGTTTCTGAAGAAGACAAAGAATTCATTCGTAAACAAAACGAAGAAACCTTAGAAGAGATGTTTGGAAGCGATTTAGCTTTCGGAACTGCTGGTATGAGAGCTCTTTTAGGTCCTGGAAGTGCAAGATTAAATATCTTGACTGTCAGAAGAGCTACTATTGGTGTCGGATTATTCCTCGACCAAAAATATGGTGAAGCAGCTAAGAAAAGAGGTGTAGCAATCTCTTTTGATAATCGTCATTATTCAAAAGAATTCAGAGATATCGCTACAAAAGTCTTAAGAGAGATGGGATATAACATCTACACTTTCAAAGATCCTCATTCCACACCAGAACTTTCTTATACTGTCAGAAAGATGAACTGCGCTGGAGGTCTTATGATCACAGCAAGTCACAATCCAAGAGAGTATAATGGCTATAAGTTCTATGATGAAAAAGGCTGTCAAGGTGTTTATGATACTATCGATGGACTTGTTGAAATCATCAAGAATTTAGATGATGAATTGACCGTTTCATACACTCCAGTATCTCCAGTCGAATACGGAAGTGTTGAATACCTTGATGAAGATGATAAATATGATGAAGAATTTATCAATAAAGAATTAACAACTTCATTATATAAAGATGTTTACACTGGTGAAAGATTGACTAAGATCATCTTCTCTCCAGAATGTGGTTGCAACTGCAAAACTGGTCCGATGATTCTCACCAAAGCTGGCTATCAAGTTCAAACAGTTCCTGGACAAGATTTCTTTGATCCTGATTTTAAAGGCACTGAAAATCCAAATCCAGAAACCTTAGGTGCTTATACTGGTGCTATCAATTTGATGAAAGAATTGAAACAAAAAGGTGAAAATTATAATCTCATTCTTGTCACCGACCCAGACGCTGATCGTTGTGGTATTGCCTTTTTAGATAGAGAAGGAAAAATTCAACGCTATACTGGAAATCAAACCGGTGCTCTTTTGATTGATTATGTCTTAGGCAATTTGAAGAAGAGAAACAAACTTCCAGAAAATGGTGTCATCTGCAATACTTTTGTCACTGGTGGACAAGGAAGTAAAGTTGCAAGTTTATATGGAATCAAAACTAGAACTACTGCTACTGGATTTAAATATATCGGTAACATGGCTGATAAGATCAATTCTTTAGGTGAAAAATATCTCTTTGGATATGAAGAATCCTATGGATATTTATTAGCTGATTTCATCCGTGATAAAGATTCACTTCAATCAATTCTTGCTATCGCTGATATGTGTGAATATCATCTCCGCCAAGGTAAGACCTTAGATATGGCTTATGAAGAATTGAATGAAAGAACTGGCAAATATTTCAATGACCAAGTTTCTGTTTTCTTCACAGGTGCCAATAGTTTAGAGAGAATGAATTCTGAACTCACAAAGTTAAGAGAAAATCCTCCACGTGTCATCAATGGTGTCAAGGTTGAAACCTTATTCGATTACAAAACTAGAACTATCTATGACTTTATAAAATCACATAAAGAAAGCTTGAATGATCCAGATATCGATACTACCAATTGTTTGAGATTCAATTTACCAGATGGATTCATCGCCGTCCGTCCAAGTGGAACTGAACCAAAGGTCAAGTTCTACTTTGAAATCCAAGGATATGATGATGCTGAAGCTAAAGTCATCATGAACGAAAGAGCTAATTATCTCAAGAAATTGATGGGATTAGAATAAAAAATCGCCTGCTCGCAAGAGCAGGTTTTCATTTGTTACTTTTATTTTGACATTCTGGACAAAGTCCGTAGATTTCAACATTTTGATCTTGAACGATAAATCCAGTCTTCTTCTCTATCTCTTCATTGACTTTATGATAGGGACATCCCTCTAGTTTGACTTTTTTATGGCAAGAGGTGCAAACCAAGATGTGATTTTCTTCGTTTCTAATCAATAAAAAGACATTTTCTTTTTGTTCGTTGACTTCTTTTTTAACAATTCCAGCTTCAACAAAAGAATTCATCGTTCTATATATAGTTGATAAATCAACATTTTCAGCTTTTAATATTTCGTATAATTCATCGGCGGTGATAGGATAATCGATTTTTTCTAACTCTTCATAAATGAGAACACGATTTTTTGTCTTTTTCAGACCGGTATTTTTAAATAAATTTTCGTTCATAACTGATATTTTCTTCTTTTCTTCTTTACAAATCAAGATTATAAGCGTATATTCTTTAAATGCAAATGATTTGCATTAACGATTATAACATATGAAAAAATTAAATTATATATTTTTATCTCTCCCCTTTATCTTGAATTCTTGTAAAACTATCGATTATAAAAATACGATATTCACATCCTTTTATCCTATCTATGATTTTACAAAAAGAATTGTCAAAGATAAATTTGAAGTTAAAAATTTAACTCCTGTTGGAAGTGAACCTCATGATTTTGAACCGACTGCTAAAAACATCGGAGGCCTTGTTGAAAGTCCAGCTTTATTAGTTAACGGATTAGGACTTGATAGTTGGACTGATAATTTACCAGATGAATTTAAAAAGAAAACTCACAAAGTAAGTGATGGAATTGAAACATTGACTGTCGATAATGTCACTGATCCTCATGTTTGGCTCAGCATCAAAAATGCGATCAAAGAGATGAAAAATATTCTCGATATCATCATAGATATCGATCCTAATAATAAAGAATACTACACTTCTAATTACAATGATGAAGTCGCAAAATTTGAAGCTCTCGATAAAAAATATCGAGAACAATTATCTACAGTTTCGAACAATTATTTAGTAGTTTCCCATGCAGCTTTTGGATATCTTTGTAATGAATATGGACTCACTCAACTCTATCTTTCAGGATTAGAGCCAGATGCTTCCCCTACTGCCAAGACAACTGAAAAAATTGTAGAAGCTGTTAAAAAATACAATATAACAACTATTTTTTACGAAGAACTAGTCGGTCCTGATATCGCTAATGCGATAAAAAAAGAAACAGGTGTTAAAACGGAAACCTTAAATCCCATAGAAGGACTGACTGAAGAAGAGATGAAAACAGAAGATTATCTTTCAATTATGGAAGATAACTTAAATAAAATTGTGGAGGCGTTGAAATGATTAATTTTGACCATGTCAGTTTTTTCTATCCGGATTCAAAAATCTTGAATGATGTCACACTTACCATCAATGATGGTGAATTTGTCGGAATTCTCGGTCCTAATGGTGGTGGTAAATCGACATTTTTAAAACTTGCTTTAGGACTTTTAAAGCCGACATCGGGAAAGATTACGATTTCAAATAAAAAAATCAGCTACATAGCTCAAACAACTTCCATCTCTGATTCTTCTTTCCCGGCTACTGTTTATGAAGTTGTATCTTTAGGTTTAGTCAAGAATTCTTTGTTTCCAAAAAAATCTGATAAAGAGAAAATCAATGATATCTTAAAAGAACTTGATATCTATCAATTTAAAAATAGATTGGTAAATGAATTATCAGGTGGACAATTGCAAAGAGTTAAAATAGCCAAGGCTTTGATCAAAGATCCTGACTTGATAGTTCTTGATGAACCAGATGCTGGTATGGATGAACAAGCTCACAACAATTTGATATCAATCATCAATAAGTTGCACTGTGAAAAGAAATCGATAATTTTTGTCTCTCATCACCCTCATGATTTACAACATGCTGATATGATTTATTTTATCGAACAAGGACAAATTCTCACCTATCAAGAAGAATTAGAAAGAGGTCACCATCATGTTGACTTATAGATTTATGCAGATAGCCTTCCTTGTGAGTATTCTTTTAGGAATCGTCTTACCATTTGTAGGAAGTACAGCTGTTTATAAAAGACTTTCATCCAGTGGTGATGCTCTAGCTCACTCCTCCCTTGCTGGTGTTGCTATAGGATTGGCAGCTGGATTATCACCATTAATAACTAGTGTTATTGCATGTATTGTTTCTTTTATTATCATCGAAATTTTAAGAAAGAAATTTAATAAATTTTCCGAAATTGGTGTTTCGGTAGTCCTAAGTGGAGCTATCGGTTTAGCAGGTATTCTTTCAAGTTTTACTACCACTTCAAATTTTGATTCATATCTCTTTGGTTCCATTCTTTTAATTTCAAATACCGAACTCATCTTCACCATTGTTTTAACTGTTGTCGTTCTTCTTTTCTTCATCATCTTCTATCGTCAAATTTTCTCACTTCTATATAGTGAGACAGAAAGTAAAGTCGATAAGGTCAATGTCAATCTTTTGACTTTCATCATGGATTTACTTTTAAGTATCACCATTGCCATCGGTAGTAAAGTTGTCGGTTCTCTTGTTGTCTCATCTCTCATCGTCTTACCGACTGCAATCGCTTTGCAATTTAAAAAGGGTTACAAAGTAACCCTGATTCTTAGTTTATTATTTTCAGTTCTTTCGATGACACTTGGTCTCACTATCTCTTATTATTTGGATTTAAAACCAGGTGCGACAATCGTCTCTTTAGCGATTGTGATCTTGCTGATAATATTTATAATCAAAGGAATCCTTTACTTATTCAAAAGAAAGAATGTTTGATTTATTCCTTTCCAAATAAATCGAGCAAGGCATAATAAATACCTTCTTCATCATTGCTAAAAGGAGTGACATATGTCGCTTCTTTTTTTAGTTTATCAGCGCCATTTTTCATAGCAAATGAGATTCCGGCTTTTCTTATCATTTCAATATCGTTCATAGCATCACCAAAACAGATGATGTGTTGTTTATCGATATTGTAATGTTCAGCGATATATTCAATACTCGTAGATTTATTGACTGAATAATGATATATTTCACCAAAAGTTGAAGCATCATCCCAAAAACGAATTCCTAAATCATCAAAATTATTTCGAACATATTCGGAAATTTCTTTATTCTTGCTCAAATCTTTAGTTTGAATGACCATACATAACATATCTTCATGGATGTTAGAGAATACTGATCCGAATTTATGTCCGATTCCTTCAGGAGCGAAAAAGAATGTGTATTCGTTATTCTCTTTGTAACAATATTGAACTTTCTCATCTTCGATCATGAAGTTTTCAATAGTATCCATTGAAAATTTCTTAAAGAAATCATAAATAAATTCTTTTTTGATTACTGTTCTTTTTTTAGGAAAACTTTCATCATATGGGTCGACTACTACTGATCCGTTATAACAGATGAATGGTCCCTTTAATCCCATCTCAACAAAATAAGGCATAACAGCTCTTTGCGATCTACCACTTGCCATCGTGACGATGTTACCATAACTTTCCAATTCTTTTAATAATCCTTTAGTCAAAGGATTGATGGTCTTTTTTTCATTTAAAAGAGTTCCATCAAGATCAAAGACGAAGAGGAAATGTTGGTTTTTAAAAATTTCTTTATCAATGTGTTTCATACCTACATATTTTATTAAATACTTTTTTTAATTTCATTATAAATTTTAAAAATAATTTTAAATAACTGCTATTTTACGATTTATCAATTTCTTAATAGAAACTATGAATACTTCTTTACAATTATCTAAATAATGATTGTTAACATTGAATTAAAATTGTAAACTATACTCATCATTTAATAAAGGTGGCTTATGAACAACAATAAAATTTTAAAATACAAAAAAGCATGGATAGTCATAGCATTTATATCTTTGGCTTTCTTTATCTTGTCAGTGGTATGTTTCTTCAAATTTTCAACTTTAATTGATAGTCAAAAAGAAGAACCAATTTATACACTCACTGCTCTTGGAACTTTACTTTTTGGTTTCTTATTTTTGGTTTCCATCGTTCTTTTGATTATATTTTTGACTTTGTATTTAGTCAAAGCAAAGCAAATATCAAAAGCTGAAAGAAAAGAAGTAAAGCAAAATAGCGTACTTATGTCTGATTCAAATATTTCAAAAGACATCAATGCTCTTTATCAATTTTGCGATAAAAAACAAATTCCATTTTCTTCATTGTTAAAAGCAAACTATTACAGTGCAACATTAGTTTTCTATACTTTATTAATCCTATTTCCATTGTCATTCAGTTTACTTCTCATTCCTTTAAAAACATTTATGAATGACGTTATTATGTGGGTGTTTTGTATTTTAATCATCTTCTTATTCGGTTTTGGTCTTATCTTTACGTTTTTAATCAATCCATTATTGATATTGAGTTTATACTTTTTTCCACTCATTTTTTTAGAAAACTTTAATCAAACTCATCAAA
>CAVJWL010000007.1:0-60399 GCA_963653505.1 uncultured Prevotellaceae bacterium | reverse complement strand
GATAAAAAATAAAGAAAGAATGTAGTTTGAATGACTTTTCTATGGAGTTTTTAAGTTAATACGTTTATAATTTAAATAGAAATTAGAGGTAAAAATAAATGAACGCATGGAAAGATATTGATCCTACACTTATCACACCTGAGAAATTTGTCACTTGTGTTGAAATCGGAAAAGGTATGAAGAATAAATATGAATTGGATAAAGCCACAGGATTATTGAAGCTTGATAGAATTTTATATACATCAACTCACTATCCACAAAATTATGGTTTTATTCCGCTCACTCTTGCTGAAGACCATGATCCATTAGATGTCCTTCTCATCATGTCCGAAGCTGTTCAACCACTCACTTTAGTTGAATCTAAGCCAATCGGTATGATTGAAATGATTGATTCTGGTTTAAGAGATGTCAAGATTTTAGCTGTATGCCCACAAGATCCTTTCTACAAAGATTTTGATGATATCAGCATGCTTCCAAAGCATATCACTGATGAAATTGAATATTTCTTTGAGACCTACAAAGTCTTGGAAGGAAAAGAAACATTAGTTCCTGGTGTCTTTGGAAAAGATAGAGCATTACAAGTCATCAAACAAAATATCAAAGATTATCAAAAAGCTTTTCCTAAAACAATTCGTTGATGTATCAAGATTATTTTCAAAATAAAAAAGCAATTGAAGACGAATTGATAAAACATAAATTCAAAAAACAACAAACCCTTTATCTATATGTAACTTCTATAGATAAAGAGTTTTTAATTTATATAAAAGTTCTCTCTTTATATAAGACGATAATAGAAGTTAAGGATAGAGAATTCAATGAGGATTATCCTTTATTCTTTTTAGATAATAATACAAGCACACATATACTCGAACTCAGGAAAAAAGCTGAAGTTATATTATCTAAAATAAGAGATGAATGCTTTGAAGATTGTTATTTTGATAGAAGACAACCTGATGAAATTGTAAAAGAATTGATTCACTTATATCCTGATGATATTTTTGAAAGAAAGAATGATTTGTTCTATTTAAAAAGAAATGATAATCTTAAAAAATATCTTTGCATTTCTAAATCTAGTGATGAATTTTATGTAAGTTTTTCATCCTATGATTTAGATATTGATGATGAATATTTCTTCTCTAGTAAAATAAGATATAGCAAATTCAATATCTCTATTTTACTGAATGAAAAAATACCTGATAAAGATCTCATTTCTTTTTTGATGTTGTCAAGAGAATTAAATTTTAATTAAATTTAATTTTTAAAAGTATTTTGCTTTTGCTTGGTATATAATTATTGAGTTAGAAAGGAGATATGTTTGTGGATATTAATTTACATAATGTGAGTAAATACTATCAAGATGGTGAAAAATCAGCTAAAGGTATTGAAAATGTCACTTTAGATTTTAAAACTGATGGTTCATTTGTTGTCATCACAGGTGAATCTGGTGCTGGTAAAACTACCTTGATAAAAGTTTTGACTGGTTTAGAAGATTTTGATGAAGGCGATATTTTATTTGATGGTATTCCATTATCTGGAATGTCTGAGGAAGAAAGACATGAGATATATAGTAAAAATATTTCTTTTGTCTTCCAAGATTACAATCTTATCGAATCTTTTTCAGCAAAAGAAAATATTTTATTAGCTCTTATTCGTTCTGGACTTGATAAAAAAAGCGCTGAGAAAAAAGCCGTTGAAGTATTAAAACAAGTTGGTCTTGAAAAACAAATCAATTATCGAACCTCAAAACTTTCTGGTGGTGAAAGACAAAGAGTTGCTATTGCAAGATCATTAGCTTTGGAGAGTAAGGTTATCATTTTTGATGAACCGACAGGAAATCTTGATGTTGATACTAGTAAAGAGATCATCAACTTGATTCAAAGTGTTAAGAAAGATAGACTTATTATTTATGTCACTCATGAATATCAACAAGTTCAAGAGTATGTAAATAGACATATCATCTTAAAAGATGGAAATGTTCTCAGCGATTCAATCGTCAAAGAAGTTAAAAATAATGACAAGCAGGTAGAGATTGAAAGCAAAGATAGAAGATATGGATTAAAAGGTAAGATCTTCTCTTCTATGTTATTCGCATTTAGACGTCCAGGAAGATTTATCGCTACTTTCTTCATTTTATTTTTGACTGCTCTTTCTTGTTTTGGTATTTCAACTATCAATTGCATTCTTTATGGTGGTCTTGATTTTTTGATGTATTCTAAGATTACTGGAAATGGTGTTGGTAATGAAGTATTAGTAAAAAAGAATGATATAAATGCTACAGATATTTCTGATAATTCTGAATATTTCGTCGATAATTTTGATTTGTTCCAATATTCCAGATTTAATATTTTTGATTATTCTAAAAAAGAAAAAATCAAACAAGATACCTATTCTTCATCGATATATAATGGTTATTTATTGCCATATCTTTCTTCTGATTATAAAGAAGCTAGTTTTAATTTAGCTCAGAATGAATATTCTATTTATGCAGTCTTAAATTCTGAATATCAAGGCAGTACTACTGAAGATATAATCAAAGAATATATCGGTTCAGAAATTGCTCTTCTTCCTCTTGAATTGGATTATTCATATAAGAAATATTCTAGTCATATCTCCGCAAGTAAATTTGAAACCAATGTATTTGATAAATCTCCCAAATTCGTTTTATCAGGTATTTATTATTGCAGTGATGATAAAATGAGTTTGAATACTTGCTTTTATACCCCGAATATAGAAAGTGTTAAAACTTTACATGAGATTTGTGAGTTTTTATATTTGAATTCTGCTGATTATTTCACTGTTTATAATGATTCAGTTCAAATATCTGATTACACTGATTTCATTACTGTCGATATTAAAAGCGATGATATCAGTTTCATATTTAGCCAAAATAGTAAATTATTCAATAACTATTTTTATTTGGATAAATATTGGGAAGACAAAAAAGATCAGGTGACCTTCTCATTCAATGGATTTGAAGTTCCGTTGAGCAAGATGAAAAATATCAGATATTATGATAATCACCTTCCAGAGAGGACCTATAATGTTTCTTATAATTCAATCAAAGTCTTCTCTAAAGAATTGATCGATCAAAATTATTTGCAAAGATATTATTTTAAAGATAGGAATCAAGTTTCTTCGTTCACTACTTCTTTAGATAAAAACACTTATTCTTATGAGGCTTTTGATAAAAGAACAATTTCAAGAATTCAACTTGGATCATTTGCTGATTTTTCCACTTTTGAAAAAATAAGTTTGATAGATTCAACTGTATTTTTAATTGCTATTCTTTTTGGCGTTTTGGCTTTGATCAGAAGAATTTTGAATAATTTCTATTATCGTAAGAGCAATGATCAGATGATTTTGAGTTATATCGGTTATAAATTCAAAGATATTTTATTGATCAATTTAACTCAGTTTTTAACGATAACGCTGATTTCAAATATCATCATTTATCCTTTGTTTTTAACATTAGTACCTCTAGTCTTTGACTATTTCTCTCAATTGAGTGGTATTTTTATCTTCTCATTGATCATAGATATATTATTCAGCATTTATTTATCGATGCCTATTAGAAAGAGGAGGAAGTGATTATGATTGAAGTTAAAGATATCGTTAAAACTTTCAATGAAAATACGAGAAAAGCAAATACTGTTTTAGACCATGCTTCCATCACCTTCCCTGATCATGGATTTGTCTTTATCGTCGGTAAATCAGGTATTGGTAAATCAACCATCTTGAATTCTATCGGAGGACTTATCTCTTATAATGGAGAAATTCTCTATGATGGTAAAAAAGAAAATATTGAAGAATATCGCCGTCAAAATATCGGGTATATCTTCCAAGATTTCCTTCTCTTTGATGATCTCAGTGTCAGAGAGAATATCAAGATCGGTCTCAATATCGCGGGTATTTATGATGAGAAAGAAATAACTAAAAGGGTAAATATTCTTTTAAAAGCAGTCGGTTTAAATATCAATGCAAGACGTAGTGCTAAAGCTTTATCTTTAGGTCAAAGACAAAGAGTTGCAATTGCAAGAGCTCTTGCTTCTAATCCTAAAATAATCTTAGCTGATGAGCCGACTGGCAATTTGGATAGTAAAAATTCTTTGAATGTGATGCAAATCTTGAAGAACTTATCAAAAGATCATTTGATAATTTGTGTCACTCATAATGTCAATTTAGTTCATCTCTTTGCTGATTATGCCTTCGCAATCAAAGATAAGAAATTTGTTCAAATCGATCCTAAAAAAGAAAATCTTGATGATATTTATGTTCAAAATAGAATCAATATCGCTTCTTTGAGCAAAAAAGAACTCAAAGAAGATAATATCTCCTTTAAAATCTATTCTGATGATTCCACTGTTGAATCTAAACTCACCATCATCAATCGTGGTGGAAAGATAACTATCATCGGAGATAATGTCAGCTTAGCAAGTAAAGATGATATTTCTCTAGTCAATACTATTGAATCGGAAGAATCAGATGATGTTTCAAAGGTTGAAGCTGTTGATGAAGAACCGATAGATTTGAATTTTGAATCAAAAAAAGAAAGACCAAAATTCAAAGATTCAGTTTTGTACAAAACTTTGAATGAGATGTTCTCTTTTGAAAACTTCAAATATAAAAAGAAGAAAAAGTTTTTCCATTTTGCTGCTATGATAATTCCACTTATCATTTATCTCTTGCTTGATGTTTGTTTTGGTGTCATCGGCGGTTTAGAATCGGTCGTAGCCCCTGAGATAAAATATCAAACTGATAATATTGTTGTTGCTGTTTCTAAAAATAATAAGGGCTTCACATTATCTCAAGATATTTTATCTGATTTGATAAATGATGAAGAATCACATCTTATTGAAACAAATAATCAGTTGAGTGTTTATTCCGTAAATAATAGATTTATAAACACATATCGCACCTATAATAATTATTACAATGATTATTATGATAGCTATGATGCTAATAGAACTAGTGCTATTGATGTTAAAACAACTGAAAAAATTGTCTCCGATGGTTTATTCAAACTTCAAACTTCTTATTTCACTGTTTTTGATAAGATTTTATCTTTGGATAATCAAGTGACATTTAAACCAACAGTTACTTTTAGCAACATCGATAATTATCGAAATGTCTGCTCTGAATTAAAAAATATCAATTTGAATGATGATGAACTTATCATTGATAAAGGTGTATTTTTAATCTTTAATTCAAGCAATACTTATAATTTTCCAAATGGAGATATCTATTCCAATATCAAAGATACCTATCTCAATATGCCTTATTATGATGGCTCAAATGTATCAAAGAGTTTCAAACTGAAAATTGTCGATGTTAAAGATAGTGGATTTGCAACTATTTTCTGCAATAAAAATACCTATCAAAAATTGCAGATGACCAATTTGGTCAATAATGTAAGTTCGATCTCTTATGTCAACAAATCTATTGAAAATTATGAAGTTGTCAATTTCGAAGATTTTGATGAAACAAAATATTCTTTCTATAAAGATGAAAATGATGTTAAAATTGAAATATCAAAATCAGAGCTTGTCGATTTTTGGAATAATGATGATAATCAATTGATTACAAAAGTAAGATCTGATTTATCATCATCTTCTTTAAAATCAGTTGGTTTTGCTTCAAAATCAGTATTGAATGAGTGCAGAGTTTATCGCAATAATGATACTGACACTATTTATTCTAACGGTTCATTTTTAGCACCACTTAATATCTATGTTGAAAATAAAGCTGAACAAAATAAGAAAGTTGTTGTCTTACAAGATTGCTTAGATTCAGAAAGTAAAACAATTAGCTCTTATAATAATTTCATCAAAAATAAGATCATCACATCTTTAATTTATAATTCTTCTTTAGATGAAAATTTATCTGGTAATACTGTTTCAATTCCAAAGAAATATGAAGATGCCATCAAAGAGAAAAAGAACTTAGTAGATGCTTTTGATCTTGGACAGGAATATTCTTTCAATGATTCTGAGGATAAATTTTATTATTCTAATGAATTTTTAAAGAAGGTGGTATCGACGACATACTCTGAAGCGAAAATTTCTGCTCCTACTTATTTCTACAATTCTAAAGAAGTCATCAGTTTTTCTTCTCCATTTGCGTATTTTGTCTCTGATGATGTTGATAAGACTATCAAATATATGAATGATAACAGTGATAAATATGATTTCACCCTAGAGAGATATTCAGAATTAAAGACTTATGTTGTAGCTAAGAATACTTCAAAGGTTATGATTCCATTTATCATTGTTATCTTGATATTAGTTGTGGCAATGGTTTTGATTCTCGTTCTTCAAAGTGTAAGTAAAGTCAATAAGATGAAATATGAATTTGGAGTCTTAAGATGTTTAGGCAAACCGATAAATCAAATAATATTGGATTATTTAGTCAACAGTTTGATTGATTACACCTTATCTTGTTTCATTCCTAGTATTCTTTTAACG
Organism: uncultured Prevotellaceae bacterium; assembly: GCA_963653505.1. Lineage (GTDB taxonomy): Bacteria > Bacillota_I > Bacilli_A > RFN20 > CAG-288 > Enterosoma. Next base: position 53,938 of record CAVJWL010000007.1, on the reverse strand, counting down.
TTTGTATTGATTGGTCTTGGATTATATTACATCGGATATTTCTTTATCATCTATCTGTTATTGATGTTTGCTGTCACAATCTTATCCGATTTGATACCACTTATCATCACCATAGTCAAAAAGCCATATCAAATCTTGAAGAATCTCAATTAAAACTGTTGTTGAAACATCATGATTTTAGGTTTAAAATCTAATTATGAAAAATAATGAAATGAATTGTGATGAAAATTGTGAAGATTGTCTAGAAGTGAGTCAAGCAAAAATATCTCCAGTTATGGTCATGGGAAGTGAAAATAAAGGTATCCTAAATGCGACAACCTTCATTCTTAAACTATATCAAAGAGATAAAGATGAGAAATATGAAAAGAAATTGATAGAGATGGTTGATCAATTCTCTCAACTAAAAAGACATTATAAGAAAAAAGAAGAACTCTTTCTTCCTTTGTATTCAAATTTAGGCTTTGAAGAACAAGCTGAGATTCATATTCAAAAAGATAAGGAAATACTTGACTTATTAGATGAGATCAAAAAAAGAAATGAGACATCATCTCCTTATGAATTTAAAACTATCTATTTAGAATTTTGTAAGAAGATTGTCGAACTTGCCAAAGACGAGAATACCAATCTACTTGTCTATTGTTTACATAATTTCACACAAGAAGAAATGGATGAAATCGGTAGAAAGATTCCTTTCTATGACTACACTTTCTTAGCTGTTAAACCAAAACCGGAAGATTTGATTTCTAAAGCCTGTAAAGATAAAATATAAATGCGAGGTTAAATATGCCATATATAAAAATTAAAACTAATAAAAAAGTATCTAAGGAAGAAGAATTAGCTCTCAAAGGATTTTTTGGAAAAGATATCGAGTTAGTTCCTGGTAAAAGTGAAGCTTGGCTCATGTGCGAGATTGAAGATGAAAGAAAACTTTATTTCCAAGGTAGCGATAATCCATGCGCTATAATCGAAGTCAAAGTTTATAATGAAAATTCAAAAATCGATTATGAACCGTTAACTGAATCTTTGACAAAGCGTGTTTCCGACTTATTGAAGATTGCAGAAAATCGTATTTATATCGAATATGAAGAAACTCCACTTTGGGGATGGAACGGAAATAACTTTTAATTAAAAATGGGTGTAAACCGCTTGGGTTTACACCTTTTTTAGACGTTCGTTTATTCTTTTTATGATGGATTCATCGATTTTTAATACGCTTCGATCAAAGGTAAAAATACCGTTGTATTCATCTTCACAATCACATACTTCCGTATAGATAGTTCCAACAAGTCCGTATTTTTCTTTGGCTTTATACATATTCTTTTCGAATAATTTGATGTATTTCTTTTCTAATTCTTCTTTAGTTTTAGAATTGTAATGTGAGAAATTACCTTCGAAGAATGCGTGAGAATCAATTTTATATCCTAAGCCTCCTATTTCAGAATACAAAAATGGTTGATTTTTGAGTTTCGATTTTCTTTTTCTCGTTGTTATATCATAGGCGTGAATGGAATAGAAATCAGTGTCTTTGCAGTAATACCATCCGCTAGCGGTATCAACTAACTTGTTTGGATCTCTTTCTTTGACTCTTTTATAATGGATGGAAGGATCAAATTCTCCCCAGCCTTCATTGAAAATAGTATAGATGATAATGCTTGGATAATTGTAAAAATAATCAATCCATTCTTCCATCTCAGCATCGAATTCTTTTCTTCCTTCTTCATCTTCTCTACCTAGGTATTTATAATCTACTAATTCTGAGTGATTTCTAAAATCGAATAGCTTTGGCAATACGACATGCCAGAACTTATACGGCTTTCCTCCATTGACAAAATCTTGAATCAAAAGCATTCCTGTCTTATCACAATAATAATAGAACAAAGGATTTTCAACTTTGATGTGCTTTCTTAAGATGTTGAAACCTAATTCTTTACATTTTCTGATATCATTTAAATAATCATCATAGGTAAGTGGTGTTAGATTTCCTAAAAAATAATATCCTTGATCTAGAAGTCCTGTTAAGAAGATTTCTTTATCATTTAAAAATAATTTTGGATATTCACCTACTTGTTTGATTTCTATTTTTCTAACCCCAAAATAGGAATAGACGATATCATCTTTTAACTTTATAGAGACATCGTATAAAAACGGATCCTCGGTATTCCAAGGATGGAAGAATGGTAATTCAATCTCTTTTTCGATATTGGTTTGAACGTTATAAATGGTGTTGTTGATATTTATTTCAATTGTTTCATCATAATCTGAGATAGCCTTAATTTTGACTGTCTTCTTATCATAATCAGGAGTGAAGAAGACATTCTTCAAATATTCTTTCGGAGTTGATTCAATGAAGATTGGCATATAAACTCCTGAATTTGATGAATACCAAAAGTCTTTTGGTTTTAAATGTTGTTTACCTCTTTGATGATAACTTGAATCTGTCACATCTTGAACTCTTAAGGTGAGAAGAAATCTCTTCAATTTAGGATTAACTTCAACTATAAAGGGAGTATATCCACCGATATGTTTGAATACTAGTTCGTGATTGATGAAGACCTCACATATTTGATCGACACCTAAAAAATTGATGAATATTCTTCCTTTATTGAAATCTTCTGGTATTTCAATTTCTCTTTCATAAAACATATAGTCATCTATTTCAACTCTTTCTGAAATTCCCGAAGGTATTGATTCAACCGCATATGGAACTAAGATTTCTCTTTTATATGATACTGGTAGTTCTTTTTCTTTTTTCTTTTCAAATTTCCATTTACCATTCAAACATAGATACGAACTTCTTTTAAAATTTGGACGGGGATAGGTTTCTAATGGAATATCATCTAATTTTATATCTGATTGTTCATATACTTTGTAAAGATTTGCTTCATTTTTATAATCGAGAGTTTTCATAGTGCAATCCTTTTCTTGATTTATGCTATTATTATAAAACAAATTGTATTTCGTTTTAAATTTGTTTAGAATTGTTTCATATAATTCGGAGGTATTTATGATCACTTATAAGCAAATCCATGAGATTGAGAATGAATCTATTCCTTCTTATTTAAAAGAGTTTATTGCGGTCAAAGAGTTTCAAAGATTGAAAAATGTTGGGATGTCTTGCGGACTTGAATATACTTCCTTTCCATTTTTTAAAGATATATTTCCGTATTCAAGATATGATCATTCTATCGGAGTAGCTCTTCTTTTATCAAGATTTACAGATGATAAGAAAATCATCATCTCTGGTTTATACCATGATATTTCAACTCCATGTTTTGCTCATGTCATCGACTTTTTAAATGGTGATAGAGAAAAACAAGAGAGCACTGAAGAAAAGACTAAAGCGATCATTCGTTCTTCTGTTGAAATTCAAAATCTCTTAAAGAAATATAATCTCTTAGAAGATGATATAAATGATTATCATCTCTATCCCCTTGCTGATAATGATACTCCAAAACTTTCTTGTGATAGACTTGAATATCATATTGGAAATTCACTTCAATATAAAAGTCTTTCATTGGAAGAGATGAAAGAGATAATTTCGGATTTAGTTGTTTTAAAAAATGAAATTGGTGAAGTTGAAATCGGCTTTTCTACCTTAGATCTCGCTAAGAAATTTGTTAAAGCCTCTCTTATCAATTCAAGAACCTACATATCCAATGAAGATAGATATAGCATGGAAATACTAGCAAGACTTTTAAAGGATTTCTTAGTTAAAAATATCATCTCTCAAGATGATTTATATTTAGAAGAACCCTATATCATCGAAAAGATAAATTCAAATTCTTATTCAAAAGAATTATTTGATAAATTTAAATCATTAAGTGAAGTAGATGTTAAAGAGAATGAAAGAGATGGATATATCAATATCAGAGCTAAAAAGAGATATATCAATCCCTTGATTAAAAACAAAGGAAGAATTCTTGATTTGGATTCTGAATTGAAAGAAAATGTCGATGAATTATTAAAAATTGACTTCAAAGAATATTTAAAAGGAAAACAAATTTAAAATTTGTGAAGTGCTTTCAAGTATCACTTTTATATTTTCTTATATAAAATATGGTTGTATGAAATTAGAAATTGAAGAAAACAAAATTCAAAAAGATTTAAATTTTGCAGATGAAGAAGGCAATATTTATAAGACATATTTGTCACTTAATGAGGTTATGTTAAATAAACCTGCTGATTGTGATTTTGAATCCTTGACTTTATATATTGCTAAACAAGCATTTAAAGTATCTGAATATAGAGATTGTTTCATTGAAAATGATGATAATATCATCTTAAATCTCGATAGATTATTAGGGCTTAAAGATAGACTTCAATCTCAAGTCTTAACTTTTGTTCTTAAAGATAAAAAAGAAACTTCGACAACGAGAATTGTCTTTTTAAATCGATATGTTCTTTTAAAAGATCCTCGAAGAAAAGAAAATCATAATCATATGTCAGTATTATTGAATACTCTTGTCTTGGATTATCTATATAAAAGAGATGAGAAAACATCAAATTTAAAAGTTAATCTTGATGGTAAAAAGATGTATTTCTTATTGGATGAGAAATGATTTATGGATGAATTAAAAACATATAAAATAAAAGATGCTATCGTATTATTAAAGGGTGGATACAATTTGAAACTATCATTTAAAGATCGAGAGTATCTAGTGTATTTTCATAAAGGTAAGATCCATTTAAAAAATGATACTGAAGGATTATGTCTTTCTGAATATGAATTTTCACATCTTTATCAAGATTGCAGCTTTAGAATTGATACTTCAAATCTCGATGAAGAAACTGTAGATATGAAAAAAGATGAAGAATATTATAGCTGGAGACAATGAATATAAAGCACTTTCTAAGGCTAGACGATAATAAAGACTTGATTTTGTGACGATTTTCATTATAATTGTATTGCTACGTATGATTGTGAGGTAAATAATTATGGCTATTGCAAAAATTGATCCAAGACCTTCTCATGCCGAATGGGATGAACGTTTAGAAAAGAGACGTAAGAAGATCGCTAAAGAAAAAGCTAAGAAAGCTGCTGCTAAGAAAGCTGCTGCTGAAGCTAAGTAATTGAAATTTATCTTTTTAAAATAGGTTACAGGTATAATCCTAGTAACCTTTTTTTGACCTTAAAATAAATTGAACTATAAGAAAATTCATAGTTCCAAAATTTTACGCTTTTTTTGCGTTTTCAACTTTTAGCCTAGTTCGATGTTCTTCGGTATATTTTTTGACATCTTCATAATCATATCTAAAGCGTGATCAACAATAGCTTTAAAGGCATCAGTTTTTACATTACTATCCAGTGTCATTGTCAAATATCTTTCATCACCATCGAAATATTTCTCTTCAACCCCGGTCTTTACTAAAAATAAATGTTAATTTTGATATAACATAAAATTTTTTAATACTATATTGATATTCAAATTTTGCGAGAAAATTTAAACCTTAATAATAAAAAACTAGCTAACGTTTCGACTAGCTAGTTAAGGTAGATTTTATTCGTTAGAATCAGAATCACTATCTTTATCAGATTCTTTTTCTTTTTTATCGGAATCAGTTGAATCATCTTTTGTTGAATTATAATCTATGTCAGTAGTTAATGGAGTAGATGTATTTCCTTCTTGGACATAGGTTGAATCATACATTTTATTATTTGGTTCAGTTGGGTTTTTATTCGATAATCCAACAGCTAATGAGATTGATGCTATAACGGCAACAATAGATGCAGAAATGATAGAGATATTGAGATATTTCTTATTAGTAGAAGTATCGCTTTCATATAACGGCTTATATTCAAGTGGAGAAGATGTATCTATTTTTAAACTAGAACATAAATTGACATACTGTGTGAAGCTCAAGACGACTTCTCCTTTTAAGATCCTTCTCAATGTTGGGCGGGATACATTTAAGATTTTCTCTAATCCTTTTTTATTTATATCTTGATAATCGATTTGATTCAATAGATACTTCAATATCCAATCATAGTTGAATGTCAGGGTATAATTGATATCTTCGATATTGCATTTTAAAAATTCAAAGGGATTCAATTTTAACGCATAACAAAAAGCGAAGATAGAATCGAGTTTTGGTTCTACTTTATCACTTTCCCACAATGAGATTGTTTGAGGTGAATAGCAAAGGAGATTTGCTACATCTTTTTGTGTGAGATTTTTGTGTTCCCTTGCTTCTTTAAGTAAATTACATATTTTCTTATTCATGTGGCCTCGATTGACTATTTAAAGATAAAACAAATGATAAAAATAATCAATCATAAATCATAACGTGAAAAAAGATTAGAACTGAAAAGCTTGACATTCGCTATTTCAATCGAATAATTCATCACCGTTAAACGGCGTATTATTATCTGGAACTTCAAGTTTTACAACTCTATCATTGTAGATGAACTCATTTGTTTTGCTCGTCAAGAAAATAAAATCAGAATCCATGCTGACTTTTGCTGATATGAAACCGGTTTTAGAAGTGAATTCATCATGACATTTGCTTTTGATGATGTTGAAATTTTCATCCAAATAAAAATCTACTATTGAGACTGAAAATTTTGGATAATCATATAAAGAACCGGTATTCAACATTTGAGTCGAATAATAATCAAGTGCGAATCTGACATCTAAATTGAAATGGAGATGATAGCCTTCTTCTGTATTTTCAAATAATCCATCGATCAGATTTTCTTCTTTGATATCGTAGATGATACTTCCATAGATGATTCTCGAATTGTTCTTTCTATTTTTAATCTCTTCTTCATCAAAACTTAAAAAGTGATCGTGAATCAAGTTTTCTTTTGAGATGAATTTATTTTCGACTAAATATTTACGATTCGGAATCTTTCCATATTTTAAAATGAAAGAATCATAGTCTAGTATCACTGGATTGCAATCTTTTAACATCTTATCTCCGTTTACTTGGTATACGATAATCTTTCCTGTTTTATCGTCGTAGAACCTATCTTTAGTGGTGATAAATGGAGAACTAGACCATGACTGTGAATAATTCATCTTCGGTGAATAATAATCATAGGATTGAATGTTTTGGTGTACATCAAAACCGATGATATTCAATTTTGCATCTTGTTTACCAAATTTCAAGGCATAATTGCATTTTGCAAATTTGTTCAAGCTGTAATTTAAAATATCAACTGGTTTATTCCTGTACTCTTTTAATAAGCTTTCATCAATTGACATATTCGCCTTTCAATAAAGGCCATCCATATAGGATGGCCATAGTTTTACTTAGTTTCTTCTTTTGTTGTAACAGTATCATTTGCCATCAAAATACGCATTCTTTCTTCTTTACGTTTGATAGCAGCGTCTTCATGGGTCTTCTTAGAGGAATAAGCATAGATAGTGATGAGGAAACAAATCATGAAGAAAACCATGACAAGGGCTCCGAAAATTCTGAAATCCCAAACAGTACCATCAGCTTGTCCGAAGGCTTTTGCGAAGCCTTTTTGAGCTTGATATAATACGTTATCATTGATATTGCCGACATTATATGCGACAACACCTAAGACTGAGAAAACAAATCCGGTCAACCAACAGATACCGAAGACGATATAGAGAACTAATTCACTGGTGTAAATCTTTTTCTTCATCATTTATTTTCTCCTTCTTCTTTGACTTCTTCAGGCTTAGCTTCTTCAGCTTTTGCTTCTTCTGCTTTTTTATTTTCGTTTTGAACTTCGTTAGAAATTTGATTGCTCATCTGGGCAAAATAAACATTGAGCTTTCCTTGAGTAGATGCGAGAATCTTATCAAAATAAGAAGTGAAAACTCTGAAATAAGCATTGATATCAGTTGTGGTCTTCTTTCCGGTGAAGATTTCACAATCAGAATAGATTTGATCTCTCAAATAGCGGAAATCGCCATCGTTTTCTCCATATGAATTTAAGACAGTAACCATATCTTGATTGAGTTCATGGAATTCATTTTCGGTCATACGGAAAGCTGGGTCATTATGAATATCAAAACTTGGATCTTGATTTGGATTGATACCATTATGAGATTTAGAATAGCTCTCAGTATATGTTTGAGCAGCTTTATTGAGTTCTAAGAATTTATCAGAGATGAGAATGCAAGAGATTTTTCCTGCAAAGCAGTGATAATAACGAATATCGGTGTTGACTAATTCTTCAAATTCTGGTGAGAGTTTGTTGCTTTCTTTTAAAAACTTCATTCCGGAATTGATAAAAGCTTCTAACAAAGAACGAATCTTACAAATTTGAGAGAAAAGTTCAAGAATCAAAGATGATTCGACATGAATCTTTCCTTCTAAATCTTCATAGACGATTCTTCCTGGATTTCCATAGACATCATCGATGAAATAATTCATCTCTTCATAGATCTCTTTTCCAGTGTCGCCATTTCTTTCACAATTGACATAAAATGGGCTTCCTTCACTGACAAGAGCTTTTAATGCTTTATAACGATTATCTCTTTCTTCTTTTGGAAAACCGCTAGTATTTCTTGGTGGAAGACAATACCAAAGAGTTGATTCAACAACTCTTGCTAAAGTAACGATTGTCATCACATTTCTTTCTTCTGGATACATATTTATTTACCTTCCTTATCAATATTTTAAATAGCACTTTAAAACACACTCGTTTATTATAAGGTTTTTTTACTAATTATCAAAGTTTTTTCAAGGCTTTATCATAATCGATTTGATGTAAGATGTCATTTTTATAGGAATTTTCATCATTTAAGTAGTCTTTTAAATCAGAAATACGGTCGATCACATGATTGGCTTGGGATTTTATGTGGGTTGGAGAATGACTCATACAAAATGAGTGAGGGAAATATTCAAACATCGGAAGATCGTTTCCACTATCTCCGCAGACAAAGACCTCATCTTCTTTGATATTGTTCATCTTGCAGTATTTTAAAAGGGTAGCACCTTTATCAGCTTCAGGAGCTGTTATTTCAATAGCACCAGCCGAAGTGACAACATTGAATTTATTTGCGTATCTTGTTTTGATAGCTAATTTGATAGCCTCAGCTTTGATATGACTGCTTTTCTCAAAACCGACAAAGGGCATCAATTTAAAAGAATCATGATTGTTGATAGCTTCTAAGAATATTTTCTCTCCTGGAATCAAATTCTCTTTATAAAATCCGTTGGTGCCATTCACGACTTTTGCAACTTTGACTAAAAATGGAGTCAATCTCTCTCCTCCAGATACAAAAGTATTCTCGGTTTCATTGAAGAGCATGAAATTGAAGAAATCGAATTCGATACGACAATATGAATACAGATCTAAGAGCAATTCTTTATCCATCGGATAGGAAATTTTCATCTCATCATCTTCTTTGAAGAATGCACCATTGCAACCTAAAATAGCGACTTTATGACCCAAAGTTTTTTCGACTCGAGGTTGAATGATAGCACTTCTACCAGTGACAAGAACAAGTTTTCCCCCCCCATTTAGATATTTTTTTAAGAATTCACGATTAGAAGAACAAAGTCCTTTAACTCTTCTTTTTGGATAAAATAAAGTACCATCCAAGTCAGTTGCAATCAGTTTGATCATTTTAAAACCTCGATATTTGAAATTATGTTATCAGGATACAAGATGTAATCAGTATAGGAAGAATCTAAAAAATAAAATTTATCTTTAAGATTTTCGCTGATGACATAAGTTTCGTTAAAAGTGCGTTCAACAGATGATAAGATGACATCAGTTCCATCATAGATATCATTGATATCTATATCATTATAATCTCCTTGGTAAATACTGCCATCACCTAATTTGATTTTAGGATATATTTTATTATTGTATTCATAGCTATTTTTTAATTCATTGATGTTATATTGATATAATTTATTTGAATTATTTTTGAATGATTTATAACATATGATCAAACAAGCATTTTCTTGTTTATAAATAGAATTTAAACTGTTGAATAATTCGTTGCATTCACTTACGCTATCAGTGTTGAATAGAGCAGTTGTATACATATCAGCAAGTCCTGCATCAGATATCAAAACTGAGACTTGATCAAAGAATTGATGTGAAATTCCCGTCTTAGAATCGATGATATGACATCTTCTTTTTATATCAGAAGAATAGGTATAGAAGTACTGTTCATAATATCCAGAGGTTGAAAGATTGAATTCACCATCATATTTCAATGCTACTTCACAGGGATTATAAGGATTTGTGATGGAATCAACACACAATGCTTCTCTATATACTGGGTTTGTATAGGAAATATTCCAAGCTTTGTCGTCTGGTCTTTTTCCGATTGTCTTGATAGATGAAGAACCGGAATTGATAGTCAAAGCAATTTCAGGATATTTTTCTTTCAGTGTTTTAGAAATCTTTTCTGTTGCATAACCTTTTCCATTTCCACCTAAAGAGATTTCAAGTTTCTCGGCTTTATCTAATTTATGAAAGACAATAGTCTTTCTTTCATCATTAAATGTCAGTAAGTTTTTTACTTCTTCAACAGTGTTTGGAAGTGTAGAGACAGTATTTTGAATTTCTATAACATCAAAATCACTAGAAAACAACGCTTTATTAGTTATTGACATCACTCTATTTAAAGAAGTTTGTTCTTCATAAATTGAACTCATTTTCTTTTCATAAATCTCATTAACAGTTCCTAAAAACATATTGAATTTCAAATTGCTGTTGATAGTGAAGTTATAACTCTCTTTTAAAACATCATATAAAAATTCATCACAAACTATCTCTTTTTCAGTTCCATAGGATTCATTTATCTTTTTGACATTGATGATTTCATTTCCTGTTTTTCCGTTTTCATCTTCAAAATATTTGTAATTGTAATGCCTATCTAAAAGAGCGTGATAATATGAAAAATCATCGCTGAACTCTTTTTGAATTTCTTTATATGTATCTGAAGAATAAGTATTTGATATAGCTAGTACTTTTCCAGTTATCACTGTATTAAAAGGTGAGAGGATAGGATCGCTTTCATCATCAATCCTAACTTTTCCTTTCAATGATGAAAAATATTCAGTCGATAAAGAGTAGATATCGTACTGATTTTGTTTTTTACACGATGATATAAATGTTGGTAATAGTGATAATAAGATTAATATTTGTTTTTTCATTGCTAACATTTTAACATATAGACAGAGTTATTTAGAATAAAAATCCCGGCTTTTGAAGCCGGGAAAGATGTCGATTTATTCCTTTTCTATTTCGATGACACCATATCCGTGGTCATCTCTTTCATAAAGAACATTTACTAAACCTGTGCTTGAGTCTAAATAGATGAAGAAACGATGTCCGAGAGCATCCATTCTTGCGAGTGCTTCTTCGGTATCCATCGGAGCGAGGCTCAATGTCTTATGACGAACAATTTCTAAATTAGCATCATCTTCTTCTTGATCGGAGATTTGTTCCATCATCAAGTTTTTACTTAAAGAGTTATGCTTATTCAATTTAGCAACTTGAGTTTTTACCTTTCTCATTTGACCTTCTAATTTCTCAGAGATTTCATCAAGTTCATTGTAGAAATCATCACCAAGAGTTTTTGCTCTGAGATTGAAGCCATTAGAAGTCATAGAAACTTCAACTTCTTTCTTACCTTTGACAATACGAACACGAACAACACAGGAGACCTCTTCATTGGAGCTGAAGTAGCGTTCAAATTTGGAAAACTTGTCAACGCAAGACTCCTTCATAGCTTCAGTAAGAGTGACATCTTTGCACACATAATCGAATTTCATAGTCTTAATTCCTCCTACCTATATTATACTTATTTTTATTAGAATTTAAACCCTTACAAGAAAAATATTTTTATTTAATAAATATCGAAATATTTTGTTATGAAACCGCTACCAATATACTTGACAAATGATTTTTATATGTAAAAGACAGATGACAATTTATATTTTGTCATTTATTCTTCTTCCAAAGAGATTTATCGATAACTTTTATTTTACCGATAGAGGTATCTTTGATGATTTCTCCGCCTTCTTTATGATAGAAATCGATCATATCGATGATCTTTTTATCGAAGATTTCTCCAGGGATGATAAGCGGGATTCCAGGTGGATAGGCCATGACAGTCTCAGCTGAGATTTCTCCACTGCTATCTTTCAAATTGATAATCTTATAGGGGGCATCATATCCTTCACGTGGATTACAGGCTGTCTTTGGATAATGGAAATCACGAGTTGGGAATTTTCTTCTATTATGAAGCCCGTAATTTCTCTTGGAATAATCTTTTAATGAAGAAATAAGATAGTCGATATCTTCTTTATCATTTCCGACACTGATGAGAACTAAGATGACATTGACTTCTCCTAATTCTACTTGGATATTGTATAAGTTTCTTAAATCTTTATAAGCTTCATATCCATATTTTCCAAGGCCGGTGACTTCAATCACTAATTTTGTGATATCGATATCATATCTTCCATTTTCTTTATCGATATATTCTCTTCCGTAACAATAAAGTCCAGGAATCTTATTAATCTCTTCTCTTGCGTAAGTTGCTAATATAACATCTTTGTGAAGTACTTCTTTACCTCTTAAGAACATCTCTTTTCTTGCAGCATCTAATGAGCAGAGAAGTATGTCATTAGGACTAGTAGATGTCAACATTGTCAATGCTTTTTTGACATCGATTTTATCAACTCTATTTCCCTTAATTAAAAGAACAGATGATTGAGTTAAAGAGCCGGAATTTTTATGGAAAGAAACAGCGCTTATATCAGCTTGGCATTCCATCGCTGATAAGGGAAGTTCATCGCTGAAATAGAAATTAGATCCATGAGCTTCATCCACCATGACAATCATATTTCTTTTATGAGCTTCTTTGACAATCTTCTTCAAGTCACTTGCAACACCAAAATATGTAGGATTGATGACAAAGATTGCTTTAGCATCTTTGTTATCATCCATCGCCTTGATGTAATCAGAAGTCTTGACTCCACAGGCAACGCCTAATTTTTCATCGATTTCAGGAGAGACAAAAATAGGAGTGGCACCACTCAATATCAAAGAGTTGATGACGGATTTATGACAGTTGCCAGGTAGGATGACCTTATCTTTTTCATTGAGACATCCCATGAACATAGCTAAGATACCACCGCTTGTTCCATTGACAGAGAACAGTGCAACATCGCTATGCATAGCTTCAGCCATCAATTCTTCAGCTTCTTTGATGACTCCTTTTGGATAGGCAAGATTATCCATTCCGTACGGTGCATTTACATCATATTGAGAAAAGACAGGAGAAAGTTTTCTTGCTAAGTCAGTTTCAAATTTTCCCATCTTATGTCCGGGAACATCAAAACATGTCGGTTTAGAATTTAAATATTTGACATAATTATCCAAATAAGGAGTTATGTTTTGATCTAATTTTTTAACCTTATTTTGTGCTTTCATTTTGCATTCTTTTGATCTAAATAAGCTTTAAGTCCAACTGCTAATTGGTCAGGACAACTAGTCATCTTAGTTCTGCATCTGATGCCAGAGAGTTTACTTACGACATCGCTTGCACTCATACCGATGATGAGGGCTTTGACACCTTGTAAATTGCCAGGACAGCCTCCGACAACATCAAAATTGGTGATGGTATCATTGTCATCAAGAGTGAATACCATCTTAACTGAGCAAGTTCCTTGCGGTTTATATTCAAAAGTATGTTCCATATTAAAATTCTCCTAACAAGAAAAAAATATATCATACTTTTCAAGTTTAGGTTAGATATTTTTTATCTTTTCAATTTCTTCTTTTATTTTCTTCTAATTTATAAAATTTCGGAAGTCTTTTTATCAATATCGAACATAAAAACGCGATGAGAAATCCGGATACTAAAGAGAAAGTTCCTAAATAGATGATGTAATAGAAAATTTGAAAACTGTCAAAGTAAATGGAATAAGCAAGCAGCTGTCCGATGACATGAAATAAGGATGAAGCGATGCTTGTTCCATAGATTGATGTCTTGATAAAATAATACAAAATCAAGGTGATAACAGATGATATTATCATACCGAATAAAGACATCAAAAATGAAGGAGAGACAAAGCCAGTTGATATCATTCCCACGATTAAAACTCTTGCGACATTGATGAAGACAAAACTTATCCCTCCAAAATAATAAAGAGCGAATAAGGAGATGATATTTGCAAGTCCTAATCTGAAACCAGGAATCAAATTAAAAGGAATGAGTCCTTCTAAATAATGTAATGCGATAGATAAAGCTAAAAGTAAAGCTAGTGTGACAAGTCTTTTTGTTTTCATAATCAATTATCAAAATCAGGCAGTGAATTACTTTTGATATCACTTTTTACAATGTTCACTTGAAAGGAGTTTGGAAGACAGACAAGTGGTGTATATGTATTATAAGTTCTTCCGATATTTTCACAGACATTTTTAGGCGATTTTTGATAGGTGATTTCAATTGAAATATCGGAATATAAAGTCACTTCAATCTGCGGTTCTTCTCTTTTATTTGAGTCGTTTGATTCATAGAAATCAAAGTAGTTATCATCGCCTAAAAATATTGGACCATCACTTCTTTTATAGATGAGAACTTTTGTTCCATCCTTTGGAAAAGGAATGAGTTTGTTTTCTTTAGTTGATACATCATCTTTATCCCATAGTTCAGTGTTTTGATATTTTATTTTTGCGTAATAAGTACCAGTTTTATTCTTGTTTGTAGCAAAAAAACAAATCAAAAAAATGATCACGATAATCCCTAAAGAAAAAATGATTGTGATAGTATCTTTTAAAGGATTGTATTTAAGTTTTTTTTCATCACTATTCATCAATAAATACCAATTATACCGATAGGAAGCACAAAGACTGCTAAAGATAAAAATAAAAGGATAGTGGAAATAGCTTTATTATTGATAGATGAGAATAGTGGATAGAAGAATTGAAAGAAAACCATCGATAAAAGAATTGCAAGATATCCATTTAAATAATAATGAATGACATAAGAAATACCGCTTGTAAGAATAGCAAGGGCGTAGATAGATATTTTATTCTTTTCTATATATTCACAGTCTGTCATTATCATACTTAAGAATACATATCCTGAGAAGAAGATCATCATAAGTGATCTATTGAAACAATTGATTGTCTTAGTTTTTCCTAAGAATAAAGATAAAAAGAAAATGAAAAATAAAGAGACTAAATATGCCAAAGCGACACTTCCTTTAAGACTTTTATAGAATGTTAAAAATAAAATTAAAACAACTAAGACGATGATAAAGCCAGATCCGATAGTACCAAAATAATCGCCGATGAATAATCTCCAAGGATAGATACCATCATTGACTAATCCTTTTAAAGCTGTTTTAAAAGGAAATAGTTCTAAAGTGTATAAATCTGATAGTGGAGTATTTTGAACATTAGTTAAAACACTCTTATTATCGATTAAAGATGTCAATCCTTCATAATTGAAGATATACATAGTACTTAATCCGAAGATGAGAGGATGAAGAACTGGCTTTTTAAATGCTAATCTGAAGATAAAAGAGATAAGTGTCATAATAAGAGAAGAGATGAGCACATATTTAAGACTGACTCCGATAGGAAGAAGCAATCCTAACATCAATCCTGATGATAAAGAAGAGAAAAGATAAGAGAGCTTTTTATCATCATCAAAGAACGCGCAAAAGAAGATTGATAATAGTGTTCCTAATAGTGAAAAAGATATCACTTTGATAGCTTTAATCGTTGCTATTTGACTACCGCTTCTAAAATAAATAAATCCAAAAGAAAGCAAAGTTAAGAGAATGAGGGAAAGTAGTATCATACCTCTTTTTTTGACTTCAGATGTCTTTGGTTGTTCGGTTAATATATTTTCTTGTTTCATAATAATTATTATAAATGCTTTTTCTTCAATTTCATCAAATAATATGAATTGAAAGAAAAATTGTATTGTCGATAAACATTTATTTTTTCTTATTTTTTTACATCAAAAAACCAAGAACCTCTATCAAAGAGAATTCTTGGTTTGATCTTTCATTTCTTATAAACGAATTTGGAACCTATTGGAGTTCCATAATAATTGAGTCCATTCAAATATTTTGAAATGACAGCGTAGTTGAAACCATTTTTTAAAATATCGTGATAACATGATTCTAAAATATCAAAAGCTCTGTTATCTAAATCGATGAATGAATCGTTGTGTTCTTGTCCAGTTACAGGATCTAACCACTTGTTCTTTTGTTCGTTGAGACAATCATCCCAATCGAGTTTATCCATCTTTGGCATAGCAGGACCGAGAATTCTTTTTGGAAGGACTTTTCTTTTCCATCCGTTATTGTGATTCATGAATCTGACAACTGATCTCATATTATCGATAGCATTGGTATACATATGCTTTGGTAATTTTGTATCGAACATATTTGACAAAGCAGGAACGTATTCCTTATCGATGATATTTAAAAAATCTCTATCTTTGCATAAGATATCTTCAGGATTTTGATGGAAATAGGCCATCTTGAATTTCTTAGCTAAACAAGTATCGATATTGCTTTCAAAATTAGCGTGCAAATAATGATATTTACCAGAAATTCTTCCGTCATCACCAAAACCAGAAGTATATAAGATATATGGATGGGTTTCTCTATCTAAGATATAATGAGCAAACTGTCCAAAGATGAAAGCTTGAAATCTTATGCTATTCTTTTCATCTTCGATACCATATGACCTTTCTATCAAACATTTAAAATATTTTTTTCCATCTGTCTTATGGATTTGATTTCCAATCTTTTTATTTGCAGTGATGAGATGCAAACCATTTTTTGGAAGTAATCCGACATAAAATAATGGATCTGGACCTTGAGCACCTAAACTGAAGAAGTCAAAGTTTCCATAGAGAAAACTAGATTTGAAGCCTGGTGTTCTATCTTCTTTCAAAAAGAAACGCTTGACTAAGAGCGTATGAGAGAGAAGATTAGGCATACATCACCTCGAGATTAGAGGTCGATGTCAACGATTTCTCCAACAACACCGACACTAGCACCGCCAACAGCATTGCTTTCATCTGTATCGATATGCATAGCAAGAGCGTATTTGGAAGAGACACGGACAACAGTATCACCCAAGACAGCGCTTCTGCCATTGCTGGATTTGATTTTGACAGCGACAATTTGACCATTCTTGACACCGAAGCTTTCAGCATCAGCAGGAGTCATATGAATATGACGTTTGGCGATGATCATACCTTTATCAAGATCGACTTTCTTTCCGTTTTCTGGATTGACAAGGGTGACTGGGCAAGAACCTTCAATATCACCAGATTCTCTGACTGGAACATTTGCCTTTAAAGAACGGGCTTCAGTCATAGAGATTTCAACTTGGTTATGATCTCTGACTGGTCCAAGAATACGAAGATTCTTCAAAGAGAAGTCTTTGACAGTGACTTCACCGGTCTTTTTATCTTTAATAGAAGCATGATAGACGACATCAAGTCTCTTATCGGATGCGAATTGTCCTGGTTGAGAGAGTTCTTTAACAACATTTAAGACTGGATCTTCTGGGAAGAGAACAGCCATAGTTTCATTTGTGACATGAATGTGATGTGCACTAGTTTCGACAATAAAATTTTTTTCTGACATGATTAATTACCTCACTATTAAATTTTATCACACATAAAATGTAATGGCTTTTCTTTTTTTGTATTTTTCGGCATTTTTTATTATATGTATGCATGTTTTTAAGGTAGTTATAATTAACTTTTAATTTAAAGATTTTATAAAAGTGTACACAAAGTCATTTTTAGATTGTTTCTATTCATAAAATACAAAAATAAATCTTTGTATTTATTTTTAAAAAACATTTTATATAATAATCGAAACAAGGAGGTAAATATGAACAGATTACCTGAATTTAAAGATTGTATATTCTATGAGATTTATCCGAATTCGTTTTTTGATTCTGATGGAGATGGTTTTGGTGATTTAAAAGGAATTGAAGAGAAACTTGATTACATTCAAAACCTCGGTTGCAATGCCATTTGGTTGAATCCTATTTATGATTCTCCTTTCAAAGATGGTGGATATGATGTAAGAAATCCCTATAAAGTATCACCAAGATTTGGTACTAACGAAGATTTGAAAAAACTTGTTGAAACAATGCACGCTAGAG
This sequence comes from uncultured Prevotellaceae bacterium, assembly GCA_963653505.1. Taxonomy (GTDB): domain Bacteria; phylum Bacillota_I; class Bacilli_A; order RFN20; family CAG-288; genus Enterosoma. The sequence goes on along the minus strand of CAVJWL010000007.1, from coordinate 35,835 downwards.
GAATGCGTATTTTCTTAGATTTGATCCCAGGTCATATGTCGATTGAAAATAAAGAATTCTTAGATTCTGCAAGCGGAGTCAAGAACGATAATTATGACTTATTCATTTGGAATGATAATCCGTGGGTTTTAGAAAACGGATATCGTTTGATCTCCGGTTGTTATGATAGAAATGGCTGTTATATGGTGAATTTCTTCGCTCATCAACCTGCTATCAATTACGGATTCAATAAGATTGAACATCCGAGTTGGCAAACGAGTTATAAAGATACTAAACACGGAAAAGAATATCTTGAGAAGATAATGAAATACTGGCTTTCTTATGATATTGATGGCTTCCGTGTTGATATGGCTAATTCCTTAGTTAAAAATGATGGTTTTGATAAAAAAGCCACCATTGAACTCTGGAATGAGATAAGAGAAGATCTCAAAAGAGATGGAAGTAAAGAATTCTATATGACAAGTGAATGGTCAGTCCCTGATCAAGCACTACATGCAGGATTTGATTCTGATTTCTGTCTTGATTGGGTCACCAATTGCACTCATAGATTGTTCAGACAGACAGAGGATGGATTTAAATATCCACTCTTCCACAAATATGATGAGAATCTCTATCAATTATTCTTAGAGAATTTCAATTATTGGATTGAATCTTGGAAAAATAGCAATGGAAGAATCTCGTTCATCTCTGGAAATCATGATACGACTAGAATAGCTAATTTCTTAGATACTGAAGAATTAAAACTCGCATATTTATTCATCCTTACAATGCCAGGAGTCCCGTATATCTATTATGGTGATGAAATTGGAATGCATACCGATTTATCGCTTCCATCATTTGAAGGCGGATATCAAAGAACGGGATCAAGAACACCGATGAAATGGAATGAGAGTAAAAACGCAGGATTCTCAACTGCAGATAAAACATTCCTACCTGTCAATCAAAATGATTCAAATGTTGAGAAAGAGATTGAAGATAAGAATTCATTGTGGACTCTCATCAATGAACTCATTAAGATAAGAAAGAATGATAGTGACTTCACATCTGATGATTTTAAATTATTGGATGGAAAGTTATTCTATCAAAGAAAGAACAATTATATCGCTATAAATCTCTTGGATGAAGAACAAGTATTCAAAGTTCCAAAAGAAGCTAAAATCGTCTATTCTTTAGGAAAAGTATCTCTTAAAGAAGGAAAGTTAGTCTTAGCCCATCACTCAGCTGCTATTGTTAAATAAGATAAAAAAATACCTCTTACAATTCTGTAGGAGGTATTTAAATTGTTATACTTTATAAGCGTCTAAAGCAGGTGTTGCATTGCCATCATAATCGAATAGACATTGATTTGCCCATTCGTTGTGAGTTGGCTTTCCTGTTTCACCTGTGAACTTTTCACCAGCTTCAGTAGCCCAGCAAAGACCATCAAGTGGTAACCAGAAAGGTTCCCAATAATAAATGGCTTCGATGTTATGCTCTTTAGATAATTTGATGAGATTGGTGATGAAATCTTTTTGTCCATCTTTTGTGAGTGGATATGGATGATAAACATTCTCTTGTTTGAAGAAATCTTCGGAGATCAAGTTATCTCCATAATTTCCATTCATAATAAATGGTTCCATCGTGAATCCATAACCTGTTTCAACAATCCAAATAGGCTTATTGAATTTAGCTTTTAAGTTCTCGACATTTTTGAAGAACATCGGGAAAGTTCCATGCCAATATGGATAATACGATAATCCGATGATATCGAATTCAACACCACGTTTGATTATTTCTCTAAAGAATTCTTCGTGTGTTTCAACATCATAGCTTTTTTCAAGGTGAATGACAAGTTTTGCTTCTGGCATTACTTCTCTTGCACCTTTGATACCATTTCTTAAAAACAATGCTAAGTTATCGTAATTAGATCTGACACCAGCGGAATCTTTTTCGCCGAGTTTTCCAAGAGGCCAGAGCATTCCATTGGTTATTTCATTTCCAATTTGAATGGATGAGACTTTGATTCCTTCTTTTTTGATTTCAAGAAGGACTTCTTTGGTATACTCATATAATTCGATAGCTACTTCTTCAGCGCTAAGATTTCTCCAAACTTTTGGAATGAATTGCTTACCAGGATCACACCAGAAATCGCTGTAATGAATATCTAATAAGACATCATAACCGATTTCGTTGGCTCTTTTTGCCATCTTTTTCCACTTGTCGAAATCGACAGTTCCACCGCCATAAGGATTTCCGTCTTCATCATAAGGATTTAACCAAAGACGGAGTCTCATGGTTTTGACATCGTTATGTTCGTGCATGAAAACCCATGGATCAACTTCTTTTCCAGCGTAATAATAATGAGGATTTTTTTCATCAACTTCAATTTGAGTTGAGGCATCAATGCCTAAAAACATATTTAAAGTTCTCCTTTTTTATATTTGTGCCAAGTTATCTTTTCATTATCTTCATTCATCGAGGTGATTCTATCGGAGATATGCCCGTATTTCAATTTGATCATCTTATTCCAATCTTTGACTTTGTTTTCATCACCGTGGAAACAGCAACGGATGCAATAATATTCTTTCTTTTCTTCATCGTAGAACATATCGATATCGATATCACGCATGAAGCATTGTGGACAACGATAATTTAGTTTACCTTTTTTACTTTGAGCCATGATGTGAGTTCTCCTTCTTCAGTAAATCTCTTCTTTACGCTTAAACGGAACATCGGTGAGAAAGCGATACCTTCTTCAACTCTACCAAAGTAGCCTTTATCATCACTACCCATTTCAACAGTAGTGTTGATTTGAGGAATGATAGCTCTAGTTGTACTTTCTTCTTTTTCGATATTTCTCATCTTATAGGCGTAAGCTATTGATTCTTTCTCTTTTCCTTCGACTTCTAAAGTGACACCTGTCATATCATCAGAGTATTCATCGATACCATAACATCCGACTAAATAGTCTTCGATTTCAATACCTTCTTCATCAAGTGGAGATAAGATTTCACGAGTTGTGATAATCTCACCAGTTCCTTTCTTGAAGAGATATTTAGAGCGCATCTTGACTGTCAAATCAGAGAAGACAACATCGAATTCATTGGTGGTTAAGAGTGTATCTTCACCGACTTTTTCATATTTAGCCATTGTTCTTTCAAGAGCTAAATCGACTTCTTCATTGTGACGTTTAACTACACAGCTTTTCAAAGTACCTTGACCAGCATAGTGAGTGAAGAAACCAGCGCGGTAATTAGCTTGGATGACATATGGATAGGAACAATTATAGGCATTACCAGTTCCGATACCGACAGGAAGATTGAGTTTTCCAACATATGGATTCAAACAGATCATAGCACCACCTTGATTGAAATCAAGACAGGCTCTCATATATGGATCATAATACCAGAAATATTGCTTATCAGAACCGTATAAGACATCTTTCCATAAAGCGACTTCTGGTTCCATATAAGAAGGATGTTCGTTGCGATAATAAGTGGCATATTCGCTCATTGTCATATCTTCAAGTTTTCCTTCTTTTTTGAGTTTTGCGTAATAATCAAGACCATCACAATATGATTTTCTCAAAAGCTCGTATGGTTGTTCCCATCTACCTGCTTTGTTGAGCCAACCAGGACCGACAAACATCATATTGTAAGAATGTCCGTTGTTATACTTTCCTTGTTCACGATACATATCGACAAGGTTGAAGAAATATGGAAGTTCGTTATCTTCATAGATCATACCACGTAAAACATTCTGTGGATGAGTTCCGAAATTTGAACCATTTCCATCAAAACATGCCATCAAATCACGGGAGAGATGTGGAATAGCGACAATACCAGAATCATCTTCTTTAGAGTCAGCTGGCATACAGCTGTTGACTTTGGATGGAATCCAAGGAGCCCATGGACCACCATCGATGAATGTATACCAAGAATTGTTCGTGGTGTGATAACATTTGACACCTTCTTCCCAGCAAGTGGCGATGGCGCATTTTACCATCGGATATTTCTTTTTGATGTAATTGATGGTATAAGCATCCATATAATAAGAACCGGTAGATTCTGGATAAAATCCGAATTTTTCATAGAAGAGAGAGAAGACATCATCGACAATTTTCTCTTTATCTTCATTAGAAAACATCCAAATGCAGAAATCTTTGGTCTTATATTTATCATAGAATTGTTCGCAAGGTAAGCCTAAAAGAGTAAGAGCGATTTCATCACCGTATTTTTCGTGATCTCTTTTAGCTAATTCGACAACTACATCACTGAATAATGATGCATAAGTCATTTCGATTGTTGTCTTCAAATTGCGCTTGTGGGCTTCTTCTTGTTGGAAGATGAAAATGCTTAAGGATTCATCAAGAAGAGCGGTTGATGTCAAATCATCAGCTTTACCGCTTTGAGTAGTCTTTTGAGCGTACTCAGGAGCCATTTCTGGACGATCGATAAGTGTGAGTACAAATTTGTTTTTCATGTTTTTACCTCTTTTAATCAACTGTTATAAAAGTCCAATCATCATTGTGTCCCCATGATGTAGCACCGGCTTCAACTTCCATACCGATTGTGACATCACTTGTTTCAGTGAGAGTTATTTTATCGATACTCCACTCTGTAAATCCAGATGCGTAACCTGGGAAATTATTTAACATTGAAACGGAAACTTTTTCTCCATCTCCGATTTGATAGAACAAGTCAGCCTTTGTATATCTACCATATTCAGTTACCATATGTGAGAGTACATAGGTTGATAATTTATATTTGCCAGCAGGAATATTTGTCATTTTTTGAGACAAAGTGAAGCTGAAAGATGAAGCTGACCACCAATGGAAATATTTAGTCCCAGTTCTATTACCTTCGCTCTTAGATTCTACTCTAACACCACTATTTGTCGTTTGCAAGCTCCAAGGAGAGGTGACAGAGTATTCATTGGCATTAGAACCTTGTTTTGTGCTTTGGTTTTCAAAAGAATTATCTTTTACATAATTGGTGAAGACAGTGACATCACAAGTGACATCGAAGTCTATCAATTTTCCATGGAGTGTATAGTGTCCTGGAGTTGAAGTCTTTAAGGATTCTAATTCAGTTTCATTCCATGTGATTTCATGAGATGAAAGTCTATCTAGATTAGTGACGACTTGACCAGTTGTTGGAATTGAATCCTTGCCATCAGAGAGATTATAAGTGGCAGTGAATTCAGTCTTGTAGGCGTTTTTATATTCTTCTTCTTTAGTATTAGTTCCACTTTGAATCAAACTGTAGGTCTTATAGGAAGGAAGTGCTTTTCCAGTATAATCGAATAAGGCCTGATTGGCCCAACTAGAATAACAATAAGAATCAGTATATGATGATAAATCAGAAGCTTTAGTAGCATCATATCCGTGATCGTTATAATAAGCACCATATTTAGAAATCCAACCACTACCTTTGACTGGAAGCCAGGCTGGTTCCCAATAGAAGATACCCATACCTTTATTGTCGCTGACTTTAGATAAGCAATCGACAAGTTCAGAGATTTCTGTGGCTTGAGCTTGATATGAAGTCAAGTATCCACCAGCTGCGTTATGTTTACTTGATGAGAATTGATTGTTGCAGTATTCAGCACCGTTATCGGTATAACCCCAACTTGTTTCAACAATCATGACTTCTTTTCCGTATTCAGTAGCGCAGTAGTTCATGACTTCTTGAAGATTTTCTCTGCTACCGTGCCAGAATGGATAATAACTCAATCCGCAAACATCATAATCGACATTTCTCTTCTTTAAATTGTCATAAACTTTATAAACACCGCTAGGATTATTCACATTAGCTAAGTGAACGATGGTTTTGACATTTGGAAAAATGTCTTTGGAAGTTTCAACACCAGCTTGAATCATATTGGCAAAATATTTAGAAGTGGCATTATCACTTCCAGCCATACCATTGTTGACTTCGTTTCCGATTTGAACAGCATTGACTGTGACTCCGGAATTTTTAAAGGCATTGAGTGCGTGACTTGTGAAGTCACCAACTCTTTTATATTGAGTGACATTGTTGATTTTCGGTTTACCGTCTTTGATAGTCATCCAAGCTTTTGGTGACCATTTCTTAGATGGATCAACCCAAGAATCGCTGTAGTGGAAGTCGATTAAAATTTTCAATCCAGCAGCTTGAGCTCTCTTGGCTAAATAAATATCAGTGGAGATATCATTTTGACCACCACCATAGGAATTTCCATCTGCATCATATGGATCAACCCAAAGACGGAATCTTGCGTAATTAGCACCACCATCTTTTAAGATTTTGAATAAATCTGCTTCTTTTCCGTCTTCTCCATAGAATCTTCCACCATATTTTTCAACTTCATATAAGGAAGAACAATCGACACCGAAAGCAAAGTCAGAACTCAATTGATTTGTCGGTTGGTTGACATAAATGCTTGAATAGTCATATGCCTTAGTATTGGTTGAAGTTCCAACTGTGTATTTATTTGATACTTCTTTGACTTCTAAGCTTTGATTATCATTTCTATTGAAGATTTGATCATCGACATCAACAACAGTATCACTTTTCTTAGTGCTACTTTCACTTGATGTTGGGGATGTTTTAGAATTTACTTCAGAATCAGATTGAGCAACACTATTTGAATTGCTTTTTTTATTGCATCCTACTAACAAAAAGGGAATTACTGATAATATAAAAATCGATTTCTTATTCATGATTTCCTTTCTTAATCATATCTTTATGATTATGATTTTTTAAATTAGGGGGCAAAAGCCCCCTATTATTAATTGTTGATTAAAGATAATCCTGTTTCAGGATCGAAGAACTGCATGACTTTACCTTCAAAGGTGAGATAAAGGTCTTGACCTGCAACCATGCTCTCTCTTTCAGTTTCGGAAAGTTGAATTGTTGGAACACGGACAACAAGTTGAGTTGAATCATCAGTCAAGACGTGTAAGTGAAGTTCGCTACCCATCATTTCATTGACTTGAATGGTTACATGGATGCTTCCTTCAGTTTCTTTGTCTGCTAAGACGATGTGTTCTGGTCTTGCACCTAAGGTGACTTTTAATCCTTCTTCTGGAACTTGAACTTTTTCTCTGAGTAAGTCGACTCTATCGCCATTGACTAAAAGTTTTCCACCGAAAGCACTGACATAATATTTTCCTTCTTCTAAGGTTAAAAGAGCTGGGAAAGTATTCATCTTAGGAGCACCGATGAATTCAGCGACAAAGAGATTTTTCGGTTTATCGAAAACTTCATGTGGAGTTCCGACTTGTTGAATGAAACCATCTTTCATGATGACAATTCTATCACCAAGAGTCATAGCTTCAGTCTGATCATGAGTGACATAAACGAATGTTGTTTGAATCTTCTTACGAAGAAGAATGATTTCAGCACGCATTTGGTTACGCAATTTTGCATCAAGATTTGAAAGAGGTTCATCCATCAAGAAGACCTTACAATCTTTGACCATGGCACGACCGATTGCAACACGCTGTCTTTGACCACCTGATAAAGCTTTTGGTTTACGAGTTAAATAATCAGTGATACCTAATACTTCAGCAGCGTTGGTAACTCTTTGATAAATCTCATCTTGGCTGAGCTTTGGACGCATCAAACGAAGCGGGAATGCCATATTTTCAAAGACAGTTAAATGTGGATACAAAGCGTAGTTTTGGAAGACCATAGAGATCTTTCTATCTTTTGGTTGAAGGTCATTGACAACTTCACCATCGATTTCAATAGTTCCTTCGCTGATCTCTTCAAGACCGGCAATCATACGAAGAGTAGTTGATTTACCACACCCAGATGGACCGACAAAAACGACGAATTCTTTGTCTGCAATAGTAAGATCAAAATCATGAACTGCGACAACACCACCTTGATATATTTTTTTAACACCTGTAAGTTTAACTTCTGCCATAATTTTCTCCTCTATCCTTTGACGGCGCCACCTGTGACACCTTCAACATAATATTTCTGCAATAAGATAAATAACAATGCGACTGGAACTGCTACGATAACACCACCTGCACAGAAAGCTGAATAGTTAGAAGTTAAGGAAGAATCAGTACCAATCATATTTTGAAGACCGACAGCAACGTTGTATCCATTTGGATTATTGAATGCGATATATTTTGCAAAGACGAAATCACCCCATGGAGCCATAAATGCTGTCAATAATGTATAAATGACAATCGGCTTTGAAAGCGGAAGAATGATTTTGAATAAGACTTGAGCATTGGTTGCTCCATCGACTCTTGCAGCTTCATCCAAACTCTTTGGAAGAGTGTCGAAGAAACCTTTAGAAACATAATATCCCATACCAGAGCTTGCACAATAGACTAAGATTAAACCAGGAACGGAATTTTGTTGTGTGAGATTCATATCTGCTAAGACACGATAGAGAATAATCATGGTAAGCATACCTGGGAACATACCGAGGATCAACATGAAGTTCATCAAGAATTTACGACCTTTGAAACGAAGACGAGAGAGGGTGTAACTCATACATAAGACAATGAGGGTTTGAATGATAGATGTACAAACCGCCATGATGAGAGTGTTTAAGAACCAATGGACGAATTGAATATTTGTTGTTTCTGTGAATAACTTAACATAATTGTCGACACCCCATTGTTTTGGCCAGAAATAACCATGAGGGGCAGTGGTTGCTGTTTCAAAACTATCGAAGAAGATACCGACGAATGGAAGCAACCAAATGATTGTCATAAGTACGAGAAGAATGTAGATACCAGTGTTTGCAAGTACCTTTTTTGTGTGCATACCCATATGACGTTTTTCTGGTTTTTCAAGAGAATAATTTTCTGTATCTGTCATTATTGATAATCCTCCTCGTGTTTATTAGAAGGCATAAGGTTATAAACGACTAAAGATAAAATAGCAGCGACTAAGAAGACTAAGATACCGATGACAGAGGCCATATAATATTTAGAATCTGTATCAGTAGTAATCTTGAATAACCAAGTGACAAGTAAATCAGTATAACCGACAGAACCTTGAGCACCTGAAGCTGCTGGATTTGTTGGACCACCAGCGGTAAGCAAGTAGATAACATTGAAGTTATTCATATTTCCGATGAAGGAAGTCAATAAGTAAGGCCCAGTGACAAAGAGCATATATGGAAGGGTGATCTTTGTATATTGTTGCCAAATATTAGCACCATCAATTCTTGCAGATTCATACAAATCAGCAGGAATATTCATCAAAATACCTGTAGAGATAAGCATCAAATAAGGAATACCAATCCAAATGTTGATAAAGATAACTGTAGCTCTTGCCCAGTGTGGATTATCATAGAAACTGAAATTTTGAACGCCGAACCATTCTCTAAGTTTTGTGACAACAATACCGTTGTTTGCGAACATTTTTGAGACATAAAGCAAAGAAATGAATTGAGGAATTGCGATGGTTAAAACTAAAACAGTTCTCCAGAACTTCTTCAATTTAATTCCTTTTTTATTAATCATAATTGCAACTAACATACCTAAGAAATAATTTGAGAATGTTGCAAAGAATGCCCAAATCAATGTCCAAGTGAGAACTTCACCAAATGCAGCTGAATAAGCTTTGTTTCCACTGTTCCAATTCAACATCGTATTGAAGTTATCCCAGCCAACCCAATGGAATAGATTGTTGTTATAACCATCGGCTGCACCACTGTAATTAGTGAACGCAACAAGAATCATGAATATAATAGGTAAAACAGTGAAAACAGTGATACCTAAAACTGGCAATGCAAGAAGTGTCTTGTGGAATTTATCATCAATCAAAGAATGTAAATCATCTTTACCACTCTTAAGTGGTTTTCCGCTTGCTAATATTTCTTCAGAAATTCTATTTTGTTTAACATTAAGTCTCCAAGTATAAATGAAGGCAAGGATAAAGAAAATAGTCAAGACTGCGTAAAGAAGAATTCTAAAGGAGTTATCATGATAAACGGTAACATAAATATCTAATATTTCATCATATTGCTCTTCAGGTCCTTGCTTTCCTAAAGATGGTAACATACTTAACCAATATGCACCACCTTGTGGTAAACACATGAAGACCACAAATACTGCTTCAAAAATAAAGAATAAAGAACCTCTTAATATTTGTCCTCTAGCAATAGAACCGAATCCCATTATTAGAAATGATATACGAGTTTTCCAATCGCCATTTTTGAAAGTATCAATTATATCAATGACATTATTGGCTATAAAAAGACCGAGCCATTTAAGTCCTGACCAAATTTTCAGTCCTAAATTTTTAAACCACTTAGGTATTCCACAGAAGAAGTTTAAAAACTTATAACAAAATTTTTGCCATTTGTTAAGTTTCAAATACTCCAAATTACTATATTGTTTCATAGGAAGCCTTTCTAATTTTAATATGGAATAAAAGGGTCGGGGTTAATTGCGACCTCGACCCTTTTTAAGAAATCAAACTACTAATTAATCAATTAATGTAATTGTACCACTAGTGACTTTTCCTTCACCATCAACAGTAGTGACAAGTTGAACTTTTTTGGTTCCGGCATTTTCGGCGGTAATTTTGAAATTATCTTTACCTTCACCGAAAGAGAGATCCCAAGATTTTCCTTGACGGCATTTGAATTCATCGCCTTCTGTAAATTCGATTGCATCAGAAACCCAAGTATTTGTTGTAGTTTCAGTCATTCGTAAATCCATATCCCAACTTGCATTCTTTGATGCAATTTTACCGATAACAGTGAATGCACGTTTTTCTTCTTCTGTCATTGAGAATAAATTATCAATATCATCTTTATATTTCTTCAAGACAGCTTTAATTGCAGTTTCATCATCAGTGTCAGCTTTTTTTAAACCATCAGCAATGACTTTAGCGATATCCCACCAACTACCGTGGATTTGACCTTGAGGAGTTGAATAAGTGTTTTGAATTGCTAATGCTGTTAAAGCTGGATTATTTTTGAATTCATCACTTTCTTGAGCTTTCTTATTAGATGGACCCCAACCTTTTGCTTTTAATCTTTGCATTTGTCCATCATATCCAGTGAGATATTGAGCAAGTTTATGTAAGTTAGAAGATCTTACAGCATCAGATTGTGGTTTGACACCCATTAATTTGTAGCCACTGAAAGAACCCATATGATATTTTTTACCATCAACAGTGAAACTTGGAAGTGGAGCAACACCCATTTCATCTCCGAGGATTTTCTTAACATCATCATATGCCCAAGTTCCGGAGACTAAAACTGCAGATGCGGTAGCAGCATTAAGATCAGATGTTGTGCTAGATGAATTATTAACAGTAGATTTAACTAACTTTTGAATTCCTCTTGAAGCGATAACACCATTATCGGAGTAATAAGTATCATCAACGGCAGTGAATTTTCCTGTTTCATCAGTTGTCCAATTAGAATGGCATAATTGTTTCATATCTTCATCATATGCCATGAAGAATGAAGCTAAATACCAAGCGCTACTATTTGTTTCCATAGAGAATTTATAACCAGCATCTTCACAATCTGCAATAAGATCTTCAAGAGAATCAAGATGAGATTCATCAGTGATGACAGATTTATTGTAATACATGAAGTAACCATTATCAGCGGTTAAAGGATAAGCATAATAATCTGCACCAGATGCACAAGCTGCAGCACTATCAGCGGTATTGTTATTTTTAACAAATTCACCGGCTTTAACACCTAATTTTGATAAGGCACCACCCTCGACTAAACGAGAGAATTGGTCTTGAGCAAAGCAAAAAATATCAGCACCATCAGAGACACTAGTTAACATTTGAGTTGCAGATTCAGCTTCAGTAACACCAACAACTTTATAGGTGTAATTTAAATTATTCTCCTTATTGAATTGATTGCATAATTCTGTAAATAAATCAGCAACACCTTCAACTTCAGAAACCCAAATCTTAACTTCTTCAGATTTGCCTGGAGTAGTTGTACCACTAGCACTACCACTAGCAGTAGTAGAATTAGAAGTTTTGTTACAAGATCCAAGTAAAAGACTTGGTGCAACGATAAGTCCCAACATTAATTTTTTATTGATTTTCATAATTCTTTTTGTTCTCCTTTCAATTATGAAGCGAAAGGTTTACATCTTACATGAAGTATAAATTGTAAGCGTTTCGCTCAAAAATCAATTTCTCAAATATTATAGACCACTAGAATGAAAAGTAAAGCGATTTCATGATTTTTTTAATTTTTCTATATTGAAAATATATTCTAATTTTAAAATTCATTTTATTAGATATGTAATAATTACGAATGATAGAAGCAAAAATAAAAATTGATAAAAAAAGCAAAAAATAGCTGAAAAATAAACAAAAATAAGCGATTTTTAAATAAAAAACTAAAAAATAAAATATAGTTTCCATAGTTGCAAACGTAACTATAGTCTGCTTTAAAATTTTATAAAATAAAGTATATAGGAAATTTATAAATTATATGTAAAATATTTTTTATTTTAAAAAAATAAAAAAATCCATTCGGAATAACTAATTTTGAATGGATTTCTTTTATAAAATTTGTAAGCGATTTACATGTATACAAGGTTTAAAATGAGCTGAAATTTCTTATTTTTTGTATATTGTGGACGAATTTCTTATATATATTTTAGTTTATTGTTTTAAGATTACACTGCTATTAGCACCTAATTTTAATAGTCCGTCATTTAATTCAGGAATCTTATGAGTAGTATTTATTTGGTCGAGGATTTCAGTTCCAGGAGCAGTGACTTCGACATTATGACTTGCAAAATTGTGGACAACTACAATTTTATCTTCTCCGTATTCTAAAGAATATGCCATGACACTATTTTCATCTGTCTTTAAAGACTTTGTTAAATCCTTATATATGGAGTGTTTGATCCAGCTGTATTTATTCCTTAAATGAATCATCATTTTATAATGATTCAATAATGAGAATGGTTCATTTTTTAAATCATCAACACCTTTGGTAACTTGATCATTTTTATTTAAGTCTTGACGATTAGTCTCTGGAAATTTACAAAGTCCGGTAGTATCATTTTCACTCCAAATCATCGGTAAACGACGTCTTACATCGCTCTGGTCATCTGGATAAGTAATTCTAGTCCCTTTTAAAGCTATCTCTTCTCCATAATAGGTATAGCTAGTTCCTGGTAGAAGTGAATAGAAAGAACATGCTGCTTTGTATTGGTTTTCATCTTTGAATACTTTGGCGATACGGTCTTGATCGTGATTGCTTAAAAAGTATGAAGTATATGAATTAGGGTTGTATTGTTTTCGATAGTTTTCATGCATGGCGATATTAGAACTTAAAGTAGAAGCTCTTCCATAACCTTGGATGATATTAGCACAGGTAGAATCACCACCAGTTGCCGTTGAAAAATCAAAGAAAGAATTGCATTTAGAAGTAAAATAAGAGTCTAAAGCACCATTTGAAGTCCAAGCTTCACCGGCCATATAGAAATTTTGATCATATTTATGGCAAGTATCGGCTAACCAATTTAAAAATTCAATGTTTTTAGAGCGATTATTTGAATAATAATAAAGAACTGCATCCAATCTGAATCCTTTGACACCATGTCCAATCCAAAATTTGACGATATTTTCGATTTCATTTCTAACACCGGTAGAATTCAAGTTGAAATCTGGCATACTAGCATCGAATTTTGATTCATAAGTGATACCATCGATGACATGGTCGCCTCCTGGTCCAAAGTTGAACCAATCCTTTTTTGAATCTGAAGAAGTATTATCGCTTTTATAATCAGCTAAGGCTTGGGTGAAATATTTGTTTTTAATTGAACAGTGATTCAAGACCATATCTAGCATGATATCGATATTATATTTTTTTGCTTCTTCAACTAGAGAATCAAAATCAGTAAGAGATCCATAAAAGCCATCAATTTTATAATAATCGATGACATCATATCCGTGATAAGAGCCACTTAAGAATATCGGCATCAACCATATTGTTTTATAACCCATATCAGCGATATAAGGTAGTTTTGCTTTGACACCATTTAAATCACCGACACCATCACCATTTGAATCATAAAAAGATCTTACAAAAATCTCATAATTCATCGAACCATTTTCGTTAGTTGATTCAGCGTAGGTGTAATCACTAGCATTATCGATTCGCATTTGAATTGGATCATCATCGTAAATAGGTTCGCTGACACTATTGCTATTTGTCTTGTTATTACAAGAGCTCAAAAGCAAACCTATCGACATAAAAATACCTAAAAGTTTTCTCTTTTTCATAAAATTTATTTCCTTTCTTTTTCTTCTTTTTTAGATAAACTTGGATTGAGAGCAAATATAAATGGGAAACTGAATAAATTACCCATCAAAACCATCAATAACAAACCAGAATTGATCATATCCCATTTTAAGGTGATAGGGAATTTGAAATCATAAACACCACTCGGTGTCAAATATAAAATTCCCATGACAAGTAAGGCAACACCTAATGAAAATATGATTATTGAAGCGATTCTTAAAGGAATACTAACACCATCATGAGAACTATAAGCTAATCCTCTGATGATATGACTTCCACTTTTTAAAGAAGTATAGGTGACCATAATAAAGAACCCTAAGACAATAAGGTGGATTGCCATAAATAATAATTCAAAAATATTATTTGTCATCGTTTCATTTTGCCAAATATCAGTTAAACATAAAACAGCACTCACAACTGTGAGTATCAATAAGACTATCCACGATGAAAGAAGAATCTTCATATAATTTTGTTCTTTTTTAGTTATCATAAGCAAAATTATATCACAAAAACTATTGATGAGAGATTTTAATTTTAAATTTTGAAATTAAGCGCTGAGTTCATAAAGAAAAATCTAATTTTGAAATAAAATTAAAGAAAAATTAAAATAACAATTTCAATATTTAATAAAAAACTCCTACCTAAGGTAGGAGGATAATGCTATTTGTTTTCTTCGGATTTTGCTTTTTCAGCTTCTTGTAGCTGTTTTAAAAGACTTTCGTAAGCATCTTCTGGTTCTGCATTTACTAGTTGTACATGAGTGATTTCTGGTATCTCATCCATCAACATGATTTCGATAGAATCAGAAACATCACTTGCAGCTAACATACATCCTTGACAAGCACCGATCATATCGACATAACAAATGCCTGTTTCCATATCAAAATGATCTAACTTGATATCTCCACCTTCTCTAGCGAGAAATGGTCTTATCTTTTCTAATACTTCTTCAATGCGAGAACATATATTTTGTCTTTTCTCTTCATCGATCGATGAGATTTCAACTTTATTTTCTTCCATGATGTACCACCTATTTAACTTGAAAATTATAACACACAAAAAATATAATGTGTTAAAAATGATAATAACTGAGTGGAAATGAAGAAAAATATTATTTATCAGCTAAATGTTCGTTGTAATATTTTTTTAAACAATCGAAAGTGACATCACTTAAATCATGTTCGACTTTGCAAGCGTCTTCTAAAGCTACTTCTTCACTGACACCAAGAGATTTGAAGATAGAACTCAAGATTTTATGACGTTCATATACTTTAGTTGCAATCTTTCTTCCTTCATCGGTGAGAATCAAGTTGAGTTTTGGACCCACTTTAACATAGCCTTGTTGTTCAAGTTTTTTCATAGCTATAGAAACAGATGGCTTAGAGAATCCTAAAGAACTAGCGATTTCTACTGCGTGAATTTCTTTGTTTCCATTCTCTTCAAGCATCAAAATTCTTTCTAAATAATCTTCCATTGATTCATGACGGTTCATATGTAGCCTCACTTTCTTTTTTGTTTTATATTATCGCTTAAAATCGATGATTTTCAAGTTATTTATGCATTTTATCAAAATAAAAAACGAATTGATAAAAATTATAGATAGCGCATACATGTTAGATTTTAACACAATAAGTTAGAAATTCCTAACTTTTATTTGCGTTTTTATAAAATAGTGATAGAATATATTTGTTAGTTATGATTAACTAACTAAATTAGGAGGTATCTATGCCTTTATTATTAGCACCGATTGGTCAAGATTTGACTATTCAAATCATCAATGGTGATGAAAAAGTAAAAAAACATCTTGAAAGTCTTGGAATTGTCAAAGATGCAAAGATCTCAATTGTCTCTCAAGAAAAAGGAGGTGTGATAGTTAAGATCAACAATTCACGTTTAGCTTTGGATTATAAGATTGCCTCAAGCATTCTTATCAGATTATAGAAAGGAAATCTGAATATGGATGAACAGAATATCAAAGTAGGGGATGAAGCAAAACTTGGAACTGTTGCTGTTGGTGTTGTTGGTAACATCATCAAAGTTAATGGTGAAGGTAAGCTTCGCAGAAGACTTTTCGATATGGGACTCACTCCTGGAGCTGAAGTATTTGTAAGAAAACGTGCTCCATTAGGCGATCCTATCGAAGTAACTCTCAGAGGTTATGAATTGACACTTAGAAAAAGTGAAGCTGACTTTGTCGATATCAAAGTTACTGATATCACAAATAGCAAGGAAGGAGATTTGAAATAATGGCTGATGGTAAAATGGTCTTTGTCCTTGCTGGAAATCCAAACTGCGGAAAGACAACCTTGTTCAATTCTTTGACTGGTTCTTCCGCTTATGTCGGTAACTGGCCTGGTGTCACGGTTGAAAAAAGAGAAGGTATTTATAAAAGCAAAGAATTTGGAGAAGCTAAGATAGTCGATCTTCCTGGTATTTATTCTTTATCTCCATATACTCCTGAAGAAATCATCTCAAGAAATTTCATTCTCAATGAAAAACCAGATTGTGTCATCAACGTTCTTGATGCTACTAATCTTGAACGTAACTTATATATGACAACGCAAATTCTTGAAATGAATGTTCCAGTTGTCATCGCCCTTAACATGATGGATGCTGTCAAAGCTAATGGTCAGACAATCGATTGTCAAAGCTTGAGCAAAAAATTAGGAGTTCCAGTTGTTCCTATCTCTGCTCTTCGTTATGATAATCTTGATGAATTGATGAAAAACGCTCTCTCAGCTGCTAGTGTTAAAAGAGAAGGTGTCTCTGTTTGGAATACTGGTTCTGAAAGAGAAAATATTGAAAAAGCAGTTAAAATTTATGAAGATGCTAATTGCGAAAATCCTCTTTTCCACGCAATGAAAGCACTTGAAGGTGATGAACTTGAAGAGAAAGATAATAAATTAGCTTTCCAAGAAGTACAAGCCTTGGGTGTTTCGAAAGATGATTTTGAAGCGACCAGTGCTGACCTCCGTTATAAATACATCACTAATTCATTATCTTCATGTAGAATAGGATTTGTCGCTCAAGAATCTAAGAAATTATCTATCTCCGATAAGATAGATAAAGTTCTCACCAATAAATGGGCAGCAATTCCTTTGATGGCTATTATCTTATTCTTAGTTTTCCACTTCACCTTCAGCGAAGACTTGTTCTTCCTGCATTCAATGGGAATTGATTTTGGTGAAGGCTATCCTGGCTTTATCAAATGGACGACTAACTTCATCATCGATGAAGAATCAGGTTCAATGGATTTCACTCCATTTGCTGGATTATTCTACGGCGATGGTGGTTTCAACTCTATCGGTGCTTTCTTTAAAGCATTGTGGGGAGATGGAAACGACAACGGTTTCCAAGGTATGATCTGTGTAGCTATCAAACAAGGACTCATCGCTTGCAATTCTCCTGAATGGTTAGTTTCTTTTATCTATGATGGCGTCTTAGGTGGTATCGCTGCCGTTTTAGGATTTGTTCCTCAAATCTTAGTCTTGTTCTTCTTCTTCTCCATTCTTGAAGATTCTGGTTATATGGCACGTATCGCCTTTGTCTTAGATCGTATCTTCCGTCGTTTTGGTGTTTCAGGTCGTGCTTTCCTTCCGATGATAATGGGATTTGGTTGCGGAGTTCCTGCTATGATCAATACTAGAACTCTTGCTTCTGATAAGGAAAGAATTAAAACAATCCGTGTCATTCCTTTCTTCACCTGTGGTGCTAAAGCTGAATTCTTAGCCGTCATCGCAAGTGCTGTTGCTGGTCTTATCGGATTAAAAGCTGATTTATTCACCTTCATCATTTATATCTTCGGTATGGTTGTTGCTATTGCAATGGTCATCATCATGAACAATACAACTCAAAGAGAGAAAGTACCACCATTCATCATGGAACTTCCTGCTTATCATATGCCACAACCACATGCTCTTTTCGTTCACATTTGGGATAGAGGTAAACACTATATCAAGAAAGCCTTCACTATCATCTTCGCTTCTACTGTTGTCATTTGGTTCTTGTCTAACTTCACTCCTAGCTGGCAATTCATTCCTGCTCTTGGCGAAGAATTAGGCTTGACTGATGCTGATTCTATTCTTGCTCATATCGGTATGATCATCGCACCTATCTTCACTCCGATGGGATTTGGATCTCTTCAAGGCGGTGATGTCGCTTGGACATATGCAGTTTCATCAATTCAAGGTATTGTCGCTAAGGAAAATGTTGTCGCAATTCTTGAAACCTTATCCTCACTTGATTCTGTAGTCATCAGTGCTGGTGGTAAAGAAGGCTTTGAAGCCATTGTCGCTGCAAGTAATGCTACTAAGGTTGGATATTACGGAATCGATGCTGCTTCGTTGACTGCCTTTGCTGTCTTCAATATGACTACCATTCCTTGCTTTGCTTCTGTTGCAACTGCAAAGGGAGAACTTGGAAAAGGAAAGGCCTATAAAGGAACACTTGCCTTCTGGTTACTCGGTTCTTATATCTTAGGTTGTTTGACCTATGTTTGCTTAGAATGGAAGTGGACAATGGCAATCATCTTCCCAGTCATCATCTTAGCCTTTGTAGGAATGTTCTTCTACAATCGTAAGATGAACGATAAAGAAGCAGCTATCAAAGCCGCTTAGTATGGCAACTGCTATATTTGTTCTCATTCTCATCGCTTTTATTATCTGTGTATTCTATTTGATATATTTAAAAGTCAATCATCGAAGTCTCGATGAAGATGATTGTGTCTTATCAAAGAAAAAAGGTATGCAAATAAGGTTGAAAGAGATGAAAAAGAAAGAGAGAAAACAAGCTCTTAAAAAGAAAAGAGAGCTTGAAAAGCTCGATAGAAAACAATCTAAAGAAAATTCTAATATCTAATAATAAAAGCCTTGGTTTCGTGCCAAGGCTTTTAATAATGTTAAACAAACAACTTTTATATTTTATTTTAAATACTGCTTTATTTTAGCTGCGATTTTCTCGAGTTCTTCATCGCTTAAATCATTTATATGCGGATTCATCAAGAAGACTCCTCCCCATTCATATCCACCTTCATATTTTGGACATAAATGGCAGTGAAGGTGTTTTCCAGTATCTCCGTAGAATCCGTAATTCACTTTGTTAGGATTGAAGGCTTTGTGTATGGCGTTTGAGACATTATTCACATCTTCGATGAACATTTCTCTTTCTTCTTTTGATAAATCGACAATTTCAGAGACATGGTCTTTATAAGCGACAATACATCTTCCTAAATGTGATTGTTCACGGAAGATATATAGTGATGAGACTTTTAAATCCATGACATAATAACCAAAGCCTTGATATAGTTCTGGTTTTTCTTCTTTCATACAGTAAGCGCAATTTGTATCTTTCATTTTTATTTCCTCTCATCTTTTTATTTTAGTTTCTTACTTTTCAGTTTTCAATTCTTTATCGTCTTTTTCAATCAAATCTTTGATGACTTGATATCCGATATAGGTTCCAGCAACAGGAGGTACAAAGCTAGTAGAGCCTGGAATATCTCTTCTTTCAGTGCATTTTCTTTTAGTTCCTGGTGGGCAGACACAATGATAAAGACAGCTATCAGCTGTATCTTCTTCATTTGGTCTGATTGGTGGTTCGGTTGAATAGACAACTTTTAAAGATTTGATTCCTCTTTTTCTCAGTTCATGCCTCATGACTTTGCTGAGAGGATCTCCTTTGGTTTCATAGATATCGCAGATGACTAATTTAGTTGGATCAAAGCGATTACCACAACCCATCGCTGAGATGACAGGAACATTTTTATCGATAGCCTCTTGGATGATATCAAGCTTTGCAGTGACAGTATCTAAAGCATCGACGACATAATCATACTGGGTGAAATCGAATTCTTCTTTTTTATCTGGAAGATAGAAGGTTTTATATGTTTTTACTTGAATTCTTGGATTGATATCGTGAATTCTTTTTTCAGCGACATCGACTTTATATTTTCCATATGTTTCTCTTGTCGCTAAAAGCTGTCGGTTGATATTTGTTAGACAGATGAGATCGTCATCGATCAAATCAAAGTTTCCGATTCCAAATCTAGCAAGGGATTCGATGACATTACCACCGACTCCTCCGATTCCAAAAATAGCTACTCTTTTATTCCAGAGCTTTTCTACTTTTTCTCTACCGATAATGAGTGATGTTCTTGAATATTGATTAAGCATACTTAAGAAGTTTACAATTTTCTTAAAAAAATTCAAGATATTCATTCTTAAAAAGACAAAATATATTCGTACAATGATAAAATATTTATATAAATTATAAATGGGAGAATTTGAATATGAAAATTATTGAAGATGGAAATTTGAATAAGCCTAGCCTATTATTCTTACCTGGTGAATTTCTCCCATATTCTAATTACGCATCTGTTTTAGATAAATTGAAAAATGATTATCGCATTTATTTTGTCATTTATGATGGTCATGATGAATCTGAGAGAGATTTAAAATTCAATTTAGAAGAGATAAGAGCTAAAATCGATGATTTCTTTCATCGTAAGAACATTTCAAAAATCGATTTAGTCTATTCTAATTCTCTTGGCAGTATTGTTCTTTTCAAACTTTTTAAAGCATCTAATTTAGAATTTAAGAAGATCATCTTAGATGAACCATATATCAATAAAAATCTTTCTAAATTTAAGAGAAATAGAATGATAAAGAAAAACACTAAATCATTTTTAAAATCAAGATTGGATTTGAATAAATATAAAGAATTTATGAATATTGATATAAAATGCCTTGATAATAATGCTGAATTCAAAATCAGTAACTTATTCAAATCTATCAATATCTTCACTGAGAATACTATTAAAACAACATTGAATGTCATGTATGAATATTCGTTGACTGATATTTCTCTTTCTGAGAATGTTGATATTGTTTATTGGTATGATGAGAAATATGGAAATGAAGAATCACTTAAAATCATCACTAAAAATATCAAGGGAATAAGAATTTGTGATGTCGATGATAAGATTTCTAAAAATTTATATTTTTTAAACGAAGAAGATTTAGCAAAAAGACTTCAATTATTCTATGAAGTTTATTAAAAATTAGCATTACTTTGAAATGAATATCAAATTTTGTCATATTTTGATGAGATTTGATATTTTTTAATATTTGTTTAAGGTTGAAAGAATAAAATATTGTTTCTAAAATTAATGTAAGGGCTTTTATGTCGACATTTATATTTGAAATTGCATTCATTTATAATTTTTATAAAATTAAAGGCAAGTATTACCACTTTTTAATTAAATATTTATAGAAACTGAAAAATTTATTGATTAAATATTTTTGATTTTTTTCTTTTTAAAATTATGTAAGGGCTTTTATAGAGGTTTATAAACGCTTTCAAAATAATAGTATTGAATATCTTTTTTTCTTTTTTTATCATTTATGAACCTATACGAAGGAGGTACTAAAAATGAATTTCAAAAATCGTACAAAGGTAGCATCATTATTAGCGGTTGTTGCCTTATTAGGTTCTTGCAAAGGAAAGACTGAAGTTCCAAAGCCAAGCGGAGATACATGGAGTGGAACTCTTAAAGAAGGCTATACATCTCTTGCAAATAATGAAGCTAATCCAGAAGTAGTTGACGGGAAATATTCAGTTGCTGGTCAGACATTCACAACGAAGAACACCTATAATTCTTATTTTCAAACTGAACCAACCAGTTACAACTATCTCTCTACTCAATGGCAATACAATGCCTTACATTTTGTCCAAATGGTCGATGGACTTATCAGCAATAACCAATATGGAACTACCTATGGTGGTTTAGCTCTCGGTTATAAGACAGTTGAAAATGCTGATGGAACTGAAACATGGACATTCCAATTGAAGGAAGGCGTTCAATGGATCAACAACAAAGATGGTAAGGTCTATGCCGAAGTCACTGCTGATGACTTTGTCTGCGCTCTTGAATGGGTTTTAGATCCTAACAATGGTTCTAATTTCGCTTATCTTCCTACTGGAGTCATCAAAAATGCTGATGCTTATTATCAAGCAAAAGCTGCTAGTCAAAAAGATACAACTCAAAAAGCCATGGACTTCTCTGAAGTTGGTGTCAAAGCAGTTGATAAATACACCCTTGAATATACCCTTGTTGAACCAACACCATATTTCTTAACTTGTTTGACTTATTCTGTTTATTATCCAGTCAATAGAGCATGGCTTCAAGAACAAGGTTCTGAATTTGGTAAGACCCAAGATAACATCCTTGTCAATGGGGCTTTCCGTTTGACAAATCATGTTGCAAGTTCTCTTTCTGAATTTGAAAGAAACTATTGGTATTATGATAGAGAACATGTCTATTTTGATAATGTTAAACTCACATTCATCGGTGCTAATAGCGGTGTTGAGCAATCAAGACTTTTATACGAAAACGGAACTATTGATCAATTCACCGTTCAATCAAGTGATACTGTTGGATATAAGAAATACGTAACAGGTGAAGATGGCACTGGTACTCCAAATGATCCATATGATCCAACATGTTCTGCTACCTCATCAACAGATCAATTCTCTTTCATCGGTTATTTCAATTACAACAGAAGTAATTATCATACTGGAAGTGATAACAAGACTGATGCTCAAAAGGCTGCAACTCAAGCTGCCGTTGAAAATAAGAATTTCAGAAAAGGTTTCTTATACGGACTCAACGTTCTTGCCAATTTGAAATTTTACAATCAAACAGATCCAGTTCAAAGACTCAATCGTGTCTACACTGTCAAAGGCTTAGCTCAAGATAGCGATGGTAAAGATTATGTTGATTATGTCCAAGATGTTTACAATGAAAAGCAAGGTACTACTGATGTTAAATTAGTCGGAACTGATATTTCTGAAAGTGGAAGTGCTGAAGATCCTATCTACAGTCCAACTAAAGCTAAAGCTTATTTTGCAACTGCAAAAGCTGAATTAGCTGCTGCTGGTATCACTGCTGAACACATTATCATCGATGTCATCGGCGATATGGAAGCTACAGCTTATACTTATCAAAAAGAAATGTATGATGCTATCACAACAAATAGTGAAGGATGGGTTCAAATAAGAATGTTCCAACCTTCTTCTACTGATGAAAAGACTAAATGGGCCGAAGAAGAAAATAACTATGACTTCTCTATGGAAATGGGATGGGGTGCTGATTACGGCGATCCTAAATCATTCCTCCACACAGTTGTCGGTGCTACCTATGATGATAATGGTACTTGTATTGATATCGGTGATAACTTATATCTCTACGGATTCAGTGGTGAAGCAAGTGAAAAAGCCTTATCCGATAAGATCTTTGGAAATTACACCGCTCTTTATAACAAGGCTTTACAATACAACACTACAGATACTTATAAACAACGTTTACAAGCCTTTGCTGAAGCTGAATATGATGCTATCTATGAAGATTGTCTCTTCATCCCATGGTATACTAGATCTGGTATCTACGATGTTGTAGGTAAGGTTGTTCCACATCAAGCAAGCAGCGCTAATTATGGTAACAATTCTGATAAATTTGCTAATATCGTTGTCTCTGACAATGCTATTACTAAAGAACAAAGAAATGCTATCAACGCAAATTACAATTCTCATAAATAATCAATAAAAACTTAAAAGATGATGGACTTGTTGCTCATCATCTTTTTGTGGCTTATATGAGCATTAATTTTAAATAAAAAGGAGGTAGTATGAGCGAAAATGTGATACACGTAGAACCTAGTTTAGAATTAGAGATTTTACCTCAAAAAGAAAAAAGTGAATTCGCTTTAAAAGTTGATAAAGTTTGGAATGTCATCAAAAAAGCTTTGACCAATAAGACATTCGTTTATATCTTGAGAAGAATTCTTACATCATTTATCACCCTTCTTGTTCTCACAGCCTTTGTTGCTATCATGATTAGACTTCTTCCAGAGAGCAAGTTCTATGATGAAAGTGTTTATAAAAAGTTATCAGCATCAAGTAAGATCATCGCTGAAAGTTATAAGAATAAACAATTATTCCTATATGGTTTAAGAGATATCAAAGGAAACGAAGTATCTGTATGGCAAAATATCGGTCAGTACATTTATTACATCCTTCCAATCTATAAAAAAATACCTTATCAATTCGATTCGACCTATACGACTGTCTTGAAGAGTTGGGAAGGATTTATCTATTTAGGAAGAAGTGTCAGCAAATCAAAATTTGTCACTGATATTGTCGCTGGTGAGATGTGGATTTCTATTGAAATCTCCTTGATTTCTGTTGTTCTTACTTACCTTGTCGGATTCCCATTAGGTATTGCGATGGCAAAAAAGCCAGGAGGAGTTTGGGATAAGATAGGATCTATTTTCATCGTTTTGAATTATGCGATTCCAGCCCTTGTCTTCTATCTTTTTGTAAAAAGTTGGACAGGTGATAAAAAAGGAATCTTCGGATGGGCGGGATTTGGTTATTCCTATGATTCAACTAAACATTTCCAAACCTTATTCATTCCTGTGTTTGTAATTTTCTTCTTATCAATACCTGGACTTGTCATCTGGGTTAGAAGATATATGGTTGATGAACTCAATTCTGATTATGTCAAATTCGCACGTTCTAAAGGTTTGAGTGAAAATAAAATTATGTACACTCATGTCTTAAGAAATGCATCCGTTCCTCTCATCAGAAATATTCCAACAACAATATTAGGTGCGATGGTCGGTTCTTACTTTGTCGAAGATATCTGGGCGATTCCAGGAACTGGAAGAGAACTCATCCAAGCCTTACAAGGAACTCCGGATATTCCATTAGTACAAGGTCTTACAATCTTATATGCATCACTTTCAATGCTTGCTTTCTTACTCGGTGATGTTTTAACTGCATTATACGATCCGAGAATTCGTCTTGCAAATTAGGAGGTTATTATGAATCCAGAAAATACAATAAAAATGAATGATGGACTTGATGACCTCTTTGTCCATGTCGATATTAAAGAAGAAGAAAGTGAAAAGTTGACTGCTGAACCATATTCTTATTGGAAAAGTGTTTTTAAAATTTTTATAAAAAGACCAGCTACTATCATCGCTTTAAGTGTTCTTGGAATTTTGATTTTAGGTATCATATTCATCCCACTTTTTGCTCCGGTTGGTGCTTTTAGCACTAATTCTTCAACTATGAATTTAGCTCCTTCGGTAGAACATTTCTTCGGAACTGATATCGTCGGGAGAGATTTATGGTTTTGCACTTGGTTAGGTGCTGGTAAATCATTACTTATCGCTATTGTCGAATCTATTATCATTTTGATTTTAGGAACTATCGGTGGCCTATGTTGGGGCTATTTTAAAAAGTTGGATGGTTTATTTGTCGAAATCTACAATTTTGTCTCCAATATTCCTTCTCTTTTAATCTATATGCTTCTCTCTGTCATCTTCACTTATTCCTTACCTAATTTATCAACCGAATTCAGACTTATCTTATCTCTTACCATGCTCGGTTGGTTATCTCTTGCTTTGATGATCAGAAATCTTGTCTTGATCATCGACAATAGAGAGTACAATGTTGCAAGTAAGACTCTTGCAACTCCAGCTTCGAGAATCATGTTTAAGAACTATCTTCCATATCTTCTTGGTGTCATCATCACTGAATTTTCTCTCATCATTCCCGGAATGATTTCTTCTGAAGTTTCAATGTCCTATTTCGGTGTCGGTCTCAATTCTTTAGATATTTCTTTAGGCGCTATTCTTGAACTCGGTATCAAATATTATTCTTTGTATCCATGGCAAATTTTAGCTCCAGGTCTTCTTCTTGCTATCATCATCTTCGCTTTCTTCATTTTAGGTACTACTTTCTCTGATGCTTTAGATCCTAAGAAGCATCGTTAATGGAGGTTTATTATGTCACATAAAAACATTCTTGAACTCAAGCCAGTTGACGATGTCAAACAAGGTGAAGTCATCGCATCAGTCAAAGATTTAGTCGTTTATTTCCAAGTCAGAAATAAGACATTAAAAGCTATCAGAAATATTTCTATCGACATTTATAAAGGTGAAACACTTGCCATTGTCGGAGAATCTGGTTCTGGTAAATCCGTCTTCACCAAATGCTTCACTGGTATGCTTGAAGAAAACGGAAGCATCGATGAAAATTCTCAAATCTTATATGGTGGAATTGATCTGAGCAAGATCAAAGATAATAAACAATGGTTAGCTATTCGTGGTAAGAGAATTGCAACTATCTTCCAAGATCCTATGACCTCATTGGACCCTCTTAGAAAAATCGGAAGTCAAATAACAGAAGTCATCACTCTCCATCGAGGGTTAGATAAAAAAGCTGCTAAAGAAGAAGCTATCAAATTGCTGCGCCGTGTCGGTATCAAAGATCCCGAACAGAGATTTAACGATTATCCATTCCAATATTCTGGTGGTATGAGACAAAGAGTTGTCATCGCTATCGCCCTTGCTTGTAAACCAGATATTCTTATCTGTGATGAACCGACAACTGCTCTTGATGTCACCATACAAGCTCAAATATTAAACCTCATCAAAGATTTGAAAAAAGAATACGGATTTACCGTCTTATTCATCACTCACGATTTAGGTGTTGTTGCAGAAATTGCCGATAGAGTTGCTGTTTGTTATGCTGGACAAATCATCGAACTTGGTACAGTTGATGATATTTTCTACAATCCTGCTCATCCATATACTTGGGCACTTCTTTCTTCTTTACCACAACTCGGTGAAAAAGGGGAGAATCTTTATTCTATCTCTGGTACTCCACCATCACTTTTCAACGATATCAAAGGTGATGCCTTTGCTCCTAGAAATCCTTATGCGATGGCAGTTGATTTTGTCAAAGAACCACCGATGTTTAAAATTTCAGATACTCATTATGCTAAGACTTGGTTATTAGATCCTCGTGCTCCAAAGACTGAAAGACCGAAGATCGTCTCAGAGATTCACGACCGTGTCAGCAAAATATATAATGGAGGTATAAAACATGAAGAAAACGAATAATAATGAAGAAATTCTTTCTATCATCAAAGATAAGACCTCCGATGATTTTGATGAACTTTTAAAAATTTGTCCACTCAATAGTTTTGGATATCCTCAATATATCCCTTCGAAGAACAGATTAGCTAAGAATGTTCTTTTGAAATTTGTCGATGCTAAAATCATGGATTTTGAACACCATGTATTAGATGAAGAAACCGGAAATTTCGATATTCTTGAAAGCGAAAAATTCGATAAAAATGATCCTTTATCTTTGACTAAGGTCAAATTCTTAGCTGCTTTATTTTCAACTAATCGCTATGTCCATGGTGCTATTTATTTCCGCGGTGAATTCCTAACATCTAAGATGTCAGCTAAATTCCATGATAAGTTTACAAAGTTATTCATGGATAAATATTTCTTCGCTGAAGATGGGAAACTCATCGAGACCTATTTTGATAAGATGGATGGTGGTTTCTTACCTTATTTCCCAACTAAGACAAGAGATGGTAAAAATGCTATTTTCCAAGCCTATAATGCCACTATCAAAGATAAGAATACCAATGTCGAAAGCGATAAGAAATATACCTTCAAAATATATGAAAGCGATCATTTCGATTTGAATTCTGAAGAAGATCTAGAGAAGATATCGATCATCAAATCACTCTTAGATGAAGATAGGGTTGTTCAAGGTTTCTATTATAAAGGAAAGATGATTCCTACTTCTTTGACCAAAGAATATCGTCTTTACTTAGAAAAAACCTTTGTCAAAAAGAATTTTTCAGTTGAAGACAAAGATTTTATCTTGATGAATTTCACCAAAGATGAAAAGTCTGGATATCCACTTTTCTATCCGACAAGAAAAAGCGATGGAACTCCTGTTTCTATCTCAGTCTTAAATGCTGATGTTTCAATCCTTGGGTATGATAAGAAATTCTCAAACTTTGATGTTGAAGCTAATCACACTTTTGATTTAAATGACGAAGAGTGTCAAATTAAACTTAAAATAATTCAAGCATTGTTCTTTAAAAAGACACTCATTCAAGGTGCTTTATATTTTGATGGCATGCTCATTCCTTCAAATCTTTCAGATTCTGAAATCGATAGAAGAAGAATCAAAGCTGAAAACGCCTGTGGTATCTATTTAGATGATAATGAAGACTTTGTAAGAATCAACACTAAGTTCACCATTGAAGATAGATTCCAACTTCTCTGTTTGACCGATTATTACGATAATTACTATCCAGATAATTTAACTTTGATTCCAAAGAAATTAAATGGAATGAAAAATAGCGGTATTCTCGTCCGTTTTGATAGAGTCAATGTAGTTAGTGAAGATGGAAAATACATCTTTGATAATGACTTTTCTTTAGATTTCAAAAAAAGTGATACTTATGAAAGCCATAAGTCAGAAGCCTTGGATTATATCATCAAAGCCTATTTATCAAAAGATATCAAAATAAGAGGTGCTATTTACTATAAAGGTGTTAACATCTTGAGATGTGGTTTTAAAACATCAATGGAATTCAAAAATGAATTCATCGATAAAATAGTATCCAAAGATGTCTTAGATGATGCTATTAATAATCCGATTGTTCAATATAAATACAAGATCGATAAGAAGACTGGAATGCTAAGATACTGGCCAACTGTCGATAAGAATGGTAGAGAAGTTCTCTGCTCTGTTGTCTCGGCAAATATTTTCTTCGGAAGCGGTAAAAAAGTTGTCAAAGCAAGTGAGAACTTAAATTTTGATATCTATGTCGGTGAGACATTCGGTCTTGTTGGAGAATCAGGCTCTGGTAAAACAACAATATCAAGAGCTATCTTATCCATCAATAAACTTCATAGCGGTGGTATTTATTTCAAAGGTAAATTGATATCCACTAAGTTGAATAAACATGAGACAAAAACTGTCAAAAAGAATATTCAAATGATCTTCCAAGATCCCGCTGCCTCTTTAAATGAAAGAGCTAATATCGACTATATTGTCTCAGAAGGTCTTTATAATTTCCATCTTTTCAAAAGCAATGAAGAAAGACTTGAAAAAGTCACCAATATGATGGAAGCTGTCGGACTTCTTCCAGAACACTTATCTCGTTATCCTCATGAATTCTCCGGTGGTCAAAGACAGCGTATCGGTATCGCAAGAGCTTTAGTCATCGAACCACAGCTTGTCTTAGCTGATGAACCGATTTCTGCTCTTGATGTCTCTATCCGTGCTCAAGTATTAAATCTTTTGAAAAAATTACAAAAAGATAAAAATCTCACCTATTTATTCATCGCCCATGACTTAAGTATCATCAGATATATCTCTGATAGAATTGCCGTTATGCATCAAGGACATATCGTTGAACTTGGTAAGGCCGATGAAATCTACTCGCACCCGATTCATCCATATACAAGAGCTTTATTGACTGCTATTCCTCAACCGGATCCTGATACTAAGGATGAAAGAAAGAAATTGGTTTACGATAAAGCAGATCTTGATTATGAAAAATGCAGTTGGGTTGAAATAAAACCAGGTCATTATATTCTTACAACAAAAGAATTAGCTGAAAAATGGAAGGTCGATGATATCGATTCTAAGTTCTTAAAAGATTATAATGAATATTATAAAAGTACTATTTCAGAATAGGAGAAAATGATATGCAAATAACAAAGCCTAATTATAAGAAGATGATAAAAGGAATTATTTCAATCTTAATTCTTACTGTTGTTCCTCTTTTGATCGGCTTTCTTTGCTCATATTTTTTAGATAGAAAGAATCTATTTGAAACAATAGCTTCTCTATTTGCAATCGTTTATCTCTTCATCTTTTTGATAAGATTAGGAAGAAAAGATAATATTTATTACAGAAAGAATAAATATAAATCAAAAGATGAATTTAAAAGCAGTGATTTATATAAAAAATATATATTTATTCAAATTATTTTAACTGTATGTATCTGTATTCTTGTTGTATCATCCCTTTTCATCTTTTTCTTCTATAAATGAACGTATATGCTTAGCGTATGAAAGCACTAAGCATATTTTATACATATAGTTTTTTTAAAGTTGGTAAGTCTATTATTATTATTATTATTATTATTATTAGCGAGAAAAAAGATGATAAAAAAGTAAAAAATGTTGTAAGAAAATCAATAAAAAAGTAAGCGATTAAAATTATTTGAAAAATTGCTTGAATATTATTGATTTAGTAAATATATGGTACTAGAATATTTTCAGATTTGTTATTTTAAGGGGGTACAAAAATGAAGAGAAGATTATTGGTCAGTCTTTTAGCTTTTGCAGGTGGTCTTACAGTTGTCGGTAGTGGTTTCTCAGCATGGTATTTTAACGAAAATAAAGCAATCTCTACTTCAGGAAATATCAATCATTACATTACTGATTTAAATGGTAATATTGGTCAATTAACTGATTTAAACGTAAATAAAAAATTGTATATTGTATTAGATCAAGGTGGTTATAGTAATGCAAGTGAATTAACAAAAGGTGTTTCTATAACATATTTTGATTCTAATGATGATTCTATTTCTGATAGCAATTTAGGTACATCAAGTGATGCTACTATCGGTTGTAAATATAGTATTTAAGAAGATGATTATACGACATTGACAAATGCTAATATTAGCTCAGGCGTTTTTACCGCTACATTTAGTTTATCAACCGAGGCTTCAACTTATTTAAAATTCAAAGCAGAAAGCACTTATGATGCCACTAAAGCTACTTTGCCTAGTGGTGGAAAATTTGATATTAACGATACAACTACAACTTATACATATACATTACAATATAGTGATACAACATTTAAAGATAAAAAATATCAAGAATTTAAATTTGATGCATCAACAACAGATAACGTTAATGTAATGCTTCAATACAAAGACGGCATGAAGCCAACTTCTGATAGTGCATATAGCGCAATGAAAACTGCTTTAAATGGAAAGACATTGATGACAATTAGTTATAAATTTGAAATTCCAACTCAAGCTGCTTAATTTACAAATGATTGTATGAGGCTAAAATGACTGGATCCCAAAGACTGATAGATATCGTATTTTATGTCTCTTTATGTGTTGTTATTGGTTTAGCAATAACCTTCACTATTCTTTTCTCTTTGTATGCTATTTATAAAAAGAAAAATATTCGCAATGGTCATGAAGATAAGAGACTTTTAGATGAATTAAAAAAGAAATATCAAAAACAATTGAGTGATGAAGAAATAGCTTCTTCTTATCAAATCATCAATAGTGAGGATGATAAGAAGACTATTTCTAGTCTCAATAATGGTTTGACTTGTGTCTATGACAAAAATATTTTGAATGAGCTCAAAAAGAGAAAATTAGTCAATTTGATTGTGAAGGATGAAGAGAATAATCAAAATAGAAAAAGAATTGGTAAGGCTTTTTCTATTTTTCTCTATGCGATAATATTTATATTTTTAGGATTTATCGCTTATTACAAATTCAATAACGAGAGTTTTTATATTGGTAACACTTCTTATATTGTCATTCAAACTGGTTCTATGGAAACGGTTAATAAATCCAATGATTATATATCTAAATATAATCTAGATAATGATCGTATTTATCAATACAGTATGATCGGTATTGATAAAGTTAAGACTGAAGATATCAAAAAATATGATATCATCGCCTTTAAAAATTCAAAGAATGAAACTATTGTTCATAGAGTCATCAATATCGAAATTAAAGATGGCGTTTATTATTTTAACTTTAGAGGTGATGCTAATAATGGAAGCACTTCTGATGAACTCAATGTAACTAGTGATAAAATCATTGGTAAATACAATGGATTTCAAAACTTCGGTTTAGGAGTTGCTACTACTTATTTTAAAAGTTCTGCTGGTATTGTAGCTCTTTCTAGTGCTGTTGTCTTTTTGATTTCATTTGATTACGCTGAAGATTCGATTGAAAAAGAATATAAGAAAAGGTATTTTGTTGTTGCTTTAAAATATGGTGAAAGCGAAGACTGAATATGAATTTCAAGAAAATACTGGCTATCTTATTACCTGTTTTAGTTACTTCAACTATTGTTGGAGTTGGGTTTTCTAGTTGGTATTTTAAAAAAGATAATTTGGAAGTTAAAAATCAAGCTTCTATCTATGTCGTCAGTGATGTTACTAAAGGTGATATTGAAATAATTCAATATCCTAGTATGCTTATCTTTTCTGAAGGTTTTGGTAGAAAAGATGATTTGACTGATGGTATCGATTTTTATACTGAAGATAATTCCTCATACACCCAAAATGATAGAGTTATTTTAAAGTATAAAATTAAAGATTCTAATGATTCTATCAGTGGTAATAAATTCAGATTGTTTGTCACGATTTCAGATGACATTTTTGCTGAATATATCTCTTTGACTAGCACTTATTCAAATGCTAATAGTGTTGATGGATATGATTTCAGTAAATATATAGATACTTCTCATTTAACTGATGAGAGTGACCCTTATTATTTATATACATTGAGAATGAATAATGTCATTCAATATAAAAATAGTGATAAGAAACCGACTACTAAGAGTGCGTATCAAGATCTTTGCTCTTCTTTGAAAAATGCTTCGATCACTATTAAGTTTGTCGTCATATAGGACTTATATTATGGGAAAGATTTTTAGAAGATTTTTAGCTTTCTTATGTATCTCTTTTTTAGGCGTAACCTCTTTTGGTTTGTCATATTTTTATTTTGAAAATAATAGAGTGACTTCTGAAGAAATTAAAGATAAAATCAAAGTTGATGATATTGAAGAGAATTATCGCTTTGGTAATCAATCTGAAAATACAACTTACACTATTTATTTCTTCCCTAGCGCTGCTTATTTACATTTATACAAGGATTATCTTGATGGAAGCACTATTTATAAACCTGAAGAACAATTCGGATATAAAGAAGTCCAGTATAATGAAACAGGTAATATCTTATTAGATGATAATGGTAATGCTAGATATAGTTTGAGCAGTGAAAAAGGAAAATACGCTGAATATTCAAATCAAACCTCTTTGGATATCACTTATGATGGCGCTTATAGAAGATATATCGGTGATGAATTCTCATGCGATAACTTTGAAGCTGATAATGGATATGCGTATAATTCAGGTGGTGCTTATAGTGAAAGTCAGAATAATCTCACCGCATATAATGGCACTAAACGTACTTGGGGAGTTCCAAATGAAGAATTCACAATAAAAACAGGTGATTCTGATAGA
This sequence comes from uncultured Prevotellaceae bacterium, assembly GCA_963653505.1. Lineage (GTDB taxonomy): Bacteria > Bacillota_I > Bacilli_A > RFN20 > CAG-288 > Enterosoma. Next base: position 2,412 of record CAVJWL010000007.1, on the reverse strand, counting down.
GTTGAAAATTACAATGGTCACAATCAATATTCTCTTGATCGTTTAGGTTGTTGGGATGACTGTTATTATTACGGAAAAACAGTTTCTGATGGAAGTGGTGATGCTGCCCCTACTGGTGAGATATACGGAAATTATCCAAGTCTTCAAAGTGAAATGGATGACACTAATACTGGTAGATATCTACCTATTAAAGTTACTGTCAGCAACACATTGAGTACTAGTGTAATGGAGAAAGCAGTTCAAGATATCTTCTCATCTATGGGAAATAATGTTGATCTTCACAATTATTCATTCACTGAATGGACCTATGTAGATACTTCCTTAATTGATGATAGTAAATATCCTTATGGAACAGAAACTAATAAAGAATATAGACAAACTACATCAACAAATGTTGATTATCCAATCGGTGGAGCATTTCAACCGATACCTACAGAGAGATATTTCGATATGTTCTCTGAACTTTCTAAATATGCAGATTCTGATGGTGTTATAAGATTATTCCCATTATTCAGCAATGGAAAGAAAAATAACGCAACTACATTCTTAAATGGTGGTGGTGCAGCTCAAAAACTAAAAATCACTTATGGAGATGGAGATAATCAAGAGACTGAATATAAATATCCATTCTTTAAAAGTGATGTTTATGATAATGGCCAAACATATTTTACCTATGGAGAAAATGATTCTAGTTCTGAAACTCTGTTGGTAAGCGATTATATAAGATTATTCAGTTATAACAATATCAAAATCACATCATCAAATAAGGTATCCTCTCTCACTTTCTCTGCTAATAATATATGGGGTGGTGCAACTGGATGGCATAAAATTGAAGGTACTGATAAATATTTTTGGGCTAACTTATATCAACTAGATTCATCCTATATTCAAAATGAATTGATATCTAAATATGGAGAAGGCTTATATACCTTCTACATTATGGTAGCTAATTACAGTTATCAAAATGGTCCAAGTCCATCTAGCTCTAATAGTGTTGCTACTATGCAAGGAACTTTTGATTGTTTTTATAATAATATTGTTTCTCAAGCAATTGATGGTAGATTCTCTTCTTTAAAAAATAAAAATTTAATTCAAATTAAAGATACATCTCATTATTATTCTGATTATAAATGTTCTCCAACAGTCATCGCTTTTGAAAAAGTAGATGAACCAAAGATTATCGATGATATAGAAGTATCAACTGATTCAAAAGTCCGCAATCTCAATTCGTATATTTCTAGTAAATTTGAATTGTCTTCAGGATTCTCAAAAAATACTTCTTCGATATTTGAAGGTAGTTATGATAGTGATACTGGTGAATACAGTGTTGTTGGTGATGATTTAAGTTCATCAAGTCCGTATACCTATGTCGTCAAGAATGTTGATTTCATGAAAGATGATTCTCTATATTTCATGATAAGTTTCAATGAAACGTATTCGACATCTAGAACATTTAATGCTGAGTCTAGTTTTGATTATTTGATATATGATCCGACTGTAAATTCTAATACTACAACCTACACAATATCACCTGAAAATGTTTTTACAAAAGCAAGTGAATATATTGAGGTGGTAGATGTTAATGGAACTGATGGCAAAACATATCAAATGCTAAAATTTAAAGATGCTGAATATCTAGGTGTCTATGATATCATCATCAAATATGATAATTCAAAATCTAGATATGATATCTATATGTTCCGTCATAGCAATTTGTTCTGTTATGTATTTGATTCAAAGTTAGATGATTATAAAGATGGAAAATTTGTAAACCACGAATTACAAGGAAGTGGTGATTCTAAATATGTTGAATTATCAGATAGTACTTATGCAAATCTTCTCTTTGAATACAAATATTTCTTAGGTCAATCCCTTTCTTCTGATAGCAAATCAACCTCAGTTAATAGTGGTTTAACATTGGATGAATGCCTTAGAAATAAGATTGCAACTTATTCAAATAAAGATTTAATAAATTATGTTTTAAAAGATAGAATCACTGATGCTATTGTTGCTAAATATGTTCAAAATGATGATGGAACTTATACATTGATATGCAATCAGAAAATTTATAAAAATTATATTTTCTATCTTACTACAATATCCTAATCGTTACTTTTGTATTAAGATAGTGTATATTGAAAATACTTATTTAATTTCTAAACAAACATTTTTCATCTTAAAATGAAAGAGGCTACCATTTTCTAATGTAGGTAGCCTTTTACTATATTTAAAATTTATATCAATTATATTAGCTAAGGATTTTGATATATTTTGCTGGCATTTTATCACATAGCCATACTTTATCATTCCCAATATAGAATTAATTCCATTACTGAAAGCTGTTATAGCATCTATTATTAATCCTAAACTTTTAGATTGTAGGTATTAAATCTCCAAAAATTCGTTTCAATT